>JAJRVX010000003.1:0-11234 GCA_024277095.1 Chloroflexota bacterium | reverse complement strand
TTGGCGGCCGCCGATTTGGTGCCGCCCGAGGAGAGAGCGTCGCTGCCGGTTTGCGGGAATTGGACGCTCAAAGATGTATTGGGGCACGTGGCCGACTGGGATCGGCTGTGCGTGGAGGGTTTGCGCCAGGTGGTCGCCGGCCGGGTTCCTCAGATCGAGCACGTGGAAGATTTGGAGGCCTGGAACCAGGATCACGTGGAGGCTCGTCGCGATGAGCTGTGGGAGGTGGTGTGGGTCGATTTTCATATCACCCGTGCGGCGTTGCTGGAGATCCTGGAGGAGATGGACCAGGCCGACCTGGCCCGGTTCTTCCCCAGTCCCTGGGAGCCGGAGAGCACTCCCTATGATTGGGTTCATGCCTTCCTGGCCCATGACCGAGGGCATGCTCGGGACTTGCGGGGGGCGGTAGGTGGGATATCCTGACGCCTCGGGCGGTCATCCCGTTCGGACGGTCGTGTGGAACGGATGTGTTGTACGGGCGTAAGACGCGGAGAAGGTGGAAGTGTCCTTTTCATAAAGTGTATGTCAAGGGGGGGTGATGAGGCAGCCAGCAGACCAGGGCGGCGAAGGCGGGGGATCCAAACTGTCAAGGGCGTGGCAGGGCCGGGCCGGTGAGGTGATCAGACGGTGCTACGATCAGCAGCCTGAGGCGGAGTGGGAACGGTTGGAGCGGCATCGCACCGAGTTCGCCGTCACCTTGCGGGCGCTGGAGGAGCATCTTCCCCCTCCGCCGGCGAAGGTGTTGGATTGTGGCGGCGGCCCCGGTCGCTACGCCATCGAGCTGGCCCGTCGTGGCTATGAGGTCACGCTCTTCGACCTCTCGGCCGGGTGCCTGCAGATGGCGCGGGAAAAGGCTGCGGAAGTCGGCGTGGCTCTGGCTGGCTACGAGCAGGGCACGGCCACCGATCTCGCCCGCTTCCCTGACGAAACCTTTGACGCCGTGCTGCTCATGGGGCCGCTTTACCACTTACTGGAGGAACGGGATCGTCGTCAGGCGCTGGCCGAGGCCCGGCGGGTGCTGAGATCCGGCGGTCCTCTCTTCGCGGCCTTCATCTCCCGCTATGCGCCGATCCGCTACGCCGCCGTTCACGAGCCCACCTGGCCTCTGGAGCAGCCGGAACGCCTGGAGGCGCTTCTGGCTACGGGCATCCTGCCCCCGCGTGGGACAGGAGGGCCGGAGTTCGTCGCTTATTTCGCCCATCCCACGGAGGTTGTCCCGCTGTGCCGCGACGAGGGGTTTGAGATCGTGACCGTCCTGGGCGTCGAGGGGCTCGTGAGCATGATCGAGGGACCGGTGAACGTCCTCTCCGGGGACGCGTGGAGCGTATGGGTGGACCTGAACTACCGGGTGGCGGATGATCCCACCATTCACGGCTGCGTCGAGCATCTGTTGGTCGTCGCCATCAAGCCTCGTTGGCGAGCGGTGCTGCGCCGGGTCGCCCGGCAGCTGAGCCAGGCCGGGGTGAGCTACAAAATCGTCGGCGGGGCGTCGGTCGCGCTGCACGGCGTCCCGATATCGGTGAAAGACATCGACATCGAGACGGATGCTGAAGGCGCTTACCGCTTCCAGGTCCTCTTCGCCGAACATGCAGTGGAGCCCGTGGCTTTGCGCGAGGGGGAGACCTACCGCTCCCACCTCGGCCGCTTCGACTTCGACGGGATCGTCACCGAGGTCATGGGGGACCTGCGACGGCGGGAAGGTGAAAACTGGGTGCCCACGGCGGCGATGACGGAGACGTCGGTGGATCTGGACGGCGACCCTGTACGCGTCTCATGGCTGGAGGAGGAGACGCTGGCCTACATCCGGCGGGGAAGGCTCGACCGGGCCGCTCAGTGTCTGCCCCATTGCGATCGAGATCGACTGCTGAAGCTGCTGCGCGGGGAGCAGGATACGGGCGTGTTGTGAACGCCTCTCGTTTATGCACCCTTCATTCGATCCTCTTCTCAACGTCCTTTGGAGGGTGGAGATCGCTCCCTCGGAAGGGCCGCCTTATGGCCTGATCGACACCGGGGCGCCGCCCAGGGGCGGCCTGTTCGCTCCCCCTCCAGATATGCCCGTCGGCGTCACCGTGTACATCGGGGTCGATAGCATCGAAGAGGCGCTGAGCAGGATCGAGGCCGCCGGAGGGAAGACGGTGATGCCCAAACAGGAAGTCCCCGGCGAGGGATGGTTCGCCCTCTTCTCGGATTTGGATGGAAATGTGTTGGGGTTGTGGAAGGGAGCGCTGGACTAGCTCCTGGAAGAAGTGGGGGAGGACGTCCCCGGATCATCTTCTGTCTCCTCTCACCTTCCTCGTCGGCGCCGGTCCCATGGATGTCAGCTGAGGGGAAGGACGTCGTCGGCAATTTCACCGGGCCATGCGGTATACTCCAAGATGATGGGATCGATCCGGCACGGCGGCGCTGCCGGGGGAAGCGTGGATGCACCAAGGAGGTATGGCATGGCCCCAATCATTTTCCATCCAGATATCAAGTATCGGCACAAGCTGTTCCTCATCGCTGGCTTGCTTGGCGTGATCGTCCTGGTGTTCAGTGTGGCGATGGGCATCGCGATCGGCGCCGATGTGGATGGCGCAGCGGGGATGCGCAGTGGGACGATCGTCGCCGTGCTGGTGAATCTGATCTGGCTCATCCCGGCCCTGCTCCTCATTCCCCCGTACTATCGCAGCCTCCGCTACGAGATCCACGAGGATGAGGTCATCGTGCATGCTGGCGTCATCACCAAGTCGGTCAAGCACGTGCCCTTTCGCACCGTGACCAATCTGAAGGTGGTGCAGGGGCCGCTGGATCGGCTGTTCGGCATCGGCACGCTGAACATCCAGACGGCGGGCATGAGCGGACAGACGGGGGCGGAGGAGAGCCTGGTCGGATTGCCGAACTTCCAGGAGGTCTATGAGCAGGTGGCGGAGGCTCTGCGACGCTTCCGGGGGGGCATGGCGCCCACACAGGCGGAGGTGGAGTCCGTGCCGGTAGAGGGGGATCTGCTGGCTGCTATCCTCGATGAGCTGCGGGCGATCCGTAGGATCCTCGAGCGGACGTGAGCAGGCGAGGGTGTGGCCGGTGATCGGCGTCGTGGCGCTGGTGTGGCTGTGGAAACGGCTGCGATGATGTCTTCGCTTTGACAATTCCGGTCCTCCGTGTTATCATGAGGGCACTTCTGAGCATGGATTCGATGGTCATGGAATGCATTTCTCACGTCGCATTGTCGTGTCAAGGCACCGCTCATAAGGCGGCTGTCGACGAGACCCCGCGCTTCAGCTCCGGCTGGCGCGGGTTTTATTTTGTCTACTTTTACTTTTTTGCCTACCGGAGTGTAGGCCCATCGCTCCATGCCGGGGAGGGTTAGCGGTTTCGCCAACGGAGTCAAAGACCGTAAGACATGAGAGAGCGTGGAGCGATGAGCCCACGCTCTTTTGTTTATTGGCACCGATTCGGCCCCAGGTAGCGCCGCCATCTGCGGTGGGGCGATTCAGGAGTCGCCCCACCCGGGTGTGGAGCCGTTCGTTGCGGCGATGGATGCCTCACGGCATCCCGTTTGCGTGCGGTGCTATCCGGCCCCATTCTGGACTCGATGAAGGAGGTTGCGATGCCCTGTCGTGGCGTTCGCGGTGCGACCACCGCCGAGGCCAACACCCGGGAGGCCATCCTGCAGGCGACCCGGCAGTTGCTGGCCTTGATGATCCGGCTGAATGACATCGATCCGGACGATGTGGCAAGCGTGATCTTCAGCACCACGCCTGATCTGGACGCCGAGTTCCCCGCACTCGCCGCACGGCAGTTGGGATGGCTGGAGGTCCCCCTGCTGTGCACGCACGAGATGCATGTGCCCGGGGCCCTGCCGCGCTGCATCCGGGTGCTGTTGCACTGGAATACGGAGAAATCGGCCCGGGAGATCAACCACGTCTATATCAAGGAGGCGGCCAGCCTGCGTCCCGATCTTTCCCAGATTCCGTCGGTGGATTGGGACGAACTGGAGGCATGGATCGCGGATCATCTCGCCGTTCATTCTGATGGCGGGAACTTCAAGCCGGAGGGGAATGCATCATGAAGAAGATGATCGTCGCCTTTCAGGGCGAGCATGGGGCCTATTCGGAGGAAGCCATCCGCCAGAACCTGGGGGATGAGGTGGAGACATTGCCCTGCCGCTCCTTCGAGGATCTCTTCGCGGCGGTGGAGTCCGGGCGGGCCGAGTTGGCGGCCTTACCGGTGGAGAACTCCGTCGCCGGGTCGATCAATCGGGCTTACGACTTGTTGTTGGAGCGAGACCTCAAGATCTGGGGGGAGATCGTGCTCCACGTGCGACACAACCTGATGGCGCCACCCGGCACCACGTTGGAGCAGCTGACCCAGGTGCGATCGCATCCCCAGGCGCTGGCCCAGTGCGAGCGTTATCTCAACCAGCATGAGTTGAAGGCGGTGCCCTGGTATGACACGGCCGGCAGCGCCAAGGAGCTGGCGGCCAACCCTGAGCCGGGCGTGGGGGCGATCGCATCGGCGCTGGCTGCGGAGGTCTATGGCCTGGAGATCCTGGATCAGGATATTCAGGACCTGGCCTGGAACTACACGCGTTTCTTCCTCATCGGACATCAGGAGCCGGAGCGGAAGGATCCCAGCAAGACCTCCCTGGTGTTTGCGACGCCTCATACCCCTGGCGCCCTGCACGCTTGCCTGGGGGAGTTCGCCAACCGGGGCATCAACCTGACCAAGATCGAATCCCGCCCACGCCGCAACCGGCCGTGGCATTACGTCTTCTATCTGGATTTTGAGGGGCATTGGCAGGACAAGCGCTGTCGGGAGGCTCTGGTAGGGCTGTTGTCCCGGGCGGCCTTCGTGAAGCTGTTGGGCTCGTATCCGGCCGCCCCGATGCCGCAGGTGGAGAACGGCGGCCAGGAGGCGCTGTTGCAGATTTGATGTGAGCGTTCGTATTGGCATACGCGACACATATGGGGGCGCGATTGGCCTCGCTCCTCAGGCTTGGCCTTTCGGATAGCAGAAGGCGCTTCCCAGATATAGTATGATGTCGCAAGAAAGGCCGTATATATGGGGTGTCCAATATGAGCGGATGGAAACGGGCGGGTTTCTCCGAGATCGAACGTGAGTATCAGAGCTTTTGAATATGGGGGGAGGGCCATGATCGTCGTGATGAAGCAAGACGCCACGGTCAGTGAGATCGGGGCGGTGATTGCTAAGGTCCAGGAGTTGGGGTTGCACCCGCATCCCATTTATGGCGAGATGCGCACCGTCGTCGCCATCGTGGGGGAGGAGCGGGTGGTCAATCCGGAGGTGTTCGAGGTGATGCCCGGCGTCGAGCGGACGATGCCTGTGCTGCAGCCGTTCAAGCTGGCCAGCCGTGATTCGAAGCCGGATCCCTCGATCATCCGCCTGAACGGGTTGCACATCGGTGGCCGCCAGCTGGTCATGATGGCGGGACCCTGTTCCGTGGAGGATCGCTCGCAACTGCTGGAGACGGCCCATGCGGTGAAGGAGGCGGGCGCACACGTGCTGCGCGGCGGCGCCTTCAAGCCGCGCACGTCCCCCTACTCCTTCCAGGGGCTGGGCGAGAAGGGGTTGGAGCTGCTGGCGGAGGCGCGGGAGGAAACAGGCCTGCCCATCGTCACCGAGGTGATGACCCCGGAGACGGTGCCGCTGGTGGCGCACTACGCGGATATCCTGCAGATCGGCGCTCGGAACATGCAGAACTACGGCCTCTTGCATGCGGTGGGCGAGTCCCAGAAGCCGGTGTTGCTCAAGCGCGGCATGATGTCCACCATCGAGGAGCTGCTGATGTCGGCCGAGTACATCATGAGCCATGGCAATTATCGCGTCATCCTGTGCGAGCGGGGGATCCGCACCTTCGAGCGGGCCACGCGCTTCACCTTCGACTTGAACGCCATCCCGGTGATCAAGCAGCTCTCGCACCTGCCGGTGATCGCTGATCCCAGCCATGGGACGGGCCGGTGGGAGCTGGTGAACCCGATGGCTCGGGCGGCCGTGGCGGCCGGCGCGGACGGACTCATCATCGAAGTGCACCCACGGCCGGAGGAGGCGCTTTCCGATGGCCCCCAGGCGCTCAAACCGGAGCGGTTTGCCCAGCTGGTGAAGGATGTACGCCGGGTGGCGGAGGCGGTCGATCGCATCTTGTAGATGGGCTTCCGAGCGTGCCTGAGAACATGCCACGAAGTCACCAAGGCGCTAGCGTTTCTCCTATTGATCTTGGGGGCTTAGTGCCTTAGTGGTCCTTCCTAATAGGAGGAGGAATATGATCATCGTCATGCGGTCCGGGGCGACGGCTCAGCAGATCGCTGCCGTTGTTCAGCGGGTGGAGAGCATGGGGTTCCGGGCGCACCTGTCCGAAGGGGAGGAGCGCACCATCATCGGCGTGATCGGCGATGAGCGCCCGGTGGATCCGGGCTTGTTCGAGCTCCTCGATGGCGTGGAGCGGACCGTTCCCATCCTGCGCCCGTTCAAGCTGGCCAGCCGCGATTTCCATCCCCAGGACTCCGTCTTCTCCATCAACGGTGTGAAGATCGGGGGGAAGGGGCTCTGCATCATGGCGGGGCCCTGCGCTGTGGAGAGCCGCCAACAGATCCTGGAGATCGCCCATGCGGTGAAGGAGGCGGGCGCACACGTGCTGCGCGGTGGCGCCTTCAAGCCGCGCACGTCCCCCTACTCTTTTCAGGGGCTGGGCCTGCGCGGCCTCGAGCTCCTGGCGGAGGCTCGGGAGGAGACGGGCCTGCCCGTCGTCACCGAGGTCATGGCGCCCGAAGCGGTTCCCATGGTGGCCCACTATGCGGACATTTTGCAGATCGGCACGCGCAACATGCAGAACTTCACCCTGCTCCAGGCGGTGGGCCAGGTGAACAAGCCGGTGCTGCTCAAGCGCGGCATGATGTCCACCATCGAGGAGCTGCTCATGGCGGCCGAGTACATCCTGACGAACGGCAACTCCCGTGTGATCCTGTGCGAGCGGGGGATCCGCACCTTTGAGAGGTACACCCGGAACACGTTGGACATCAACGCTATCCCGGCCATCAAGCAGCTCACCCACCTGCCGATCATCGCCGACCCCAGCCAGGGCACGGGCAAGTGGGACCTGGTGGCGCCCGTGTCCAGGGCCTGCATCGCCGCCGGAGCGGATGGGCTCATCATCGAGGTGCACCCGAACCCGGAAGAGGCGCTTTCCGATCAGGCGCAGCAGATCCGGCCCGAGGTGTTCGCCAAGTTGATGGAGGATCTGAAGGCGTTGGCGGGGCCGTTGGGACGGGAGCTATAAGCGTGGAGCGTGGAGCAGAGAGCGTGGAGCGAAGAGGGGTAGACACCGATATGGCGGGGGGTCTCAGAGATAAGAGAGTGTGCATCGTCGGCCTGGGGTTGATGGGCGGCTCCTTCGGGATGGCGCTCCGACGGGCGGGCGCGGTCCGGGAGGTGATCGGCGTGGTGCGCCGGCCGGAGGCGGCGCCGGAGGCGGTGGAGCTGGGCGCGGTGGATCGGGCGATGTTGGATGGCCCGGCCGCCGTGGCCGAGGCCGATGTCGTGATCCTGTGCACGCCGGTGCGCACCATCATCCGCCAGATCGGCGAGCTGGGGCCTCATCTGCGGCCGGGCACCGTCCTCACGGACATGGGTAGCACCAAGCTCGCCATCTGTCAGGCCATGGAATCACTTCCCGACGGGGTTCAACCGGTGGGCGCCCATCCCATGTGTGGCAAGGAGCGGGCGGGCATCAAGGCGGCCGATCCGGATCTGTTCCGTGACCGGATCTGGGTGGTCTCCCCGTTGCCCCGATCCTCCCCGGAGGCCGTCCGGGTGGTGGAGGCGTTGGGGCAGGTCGTGGGCTCGAAGGTGATCCGGCTGGATCCCCCCCGGCACGATCAACTGGTCGCCGCCATCTCGCACCTCCCCTATCTGCTCTCCTGCGCGCTGGTGGCCTCGGCTGACGCGCTGGCCCAGCACGATCCAGACGTGTGGACGTTGGCCGCGTCTGGCTTTCGGGACACCTCCCGGCTGGCCGCGTCGGACGTGCGCATGATGCTGGACATCCTCCTCACCAACCGGGAGCCGGTGCTGGCCGTGGTGGAGCGCCTCCAGGCCGACCTCGGCGCCCTGGCCGAGCGACTGCGCCGTGGGGATGAGGCAGGACTGATGGCGGAGCTGGAGCGGATCCGGGCCATCCGGAGTGCTCTGCGGTTTTAGTTCGCAGCTTACATCCCGAAGGTGTACAATCTGCTGGGGCGACCGGCCGGTCGCCCTGTTCCCCTAGAAGTCGGGGCTCTCCGAGAGCCCCGGCTTCTGATTTGTAATGATCCCCATTTTCGTCTACACTGCTCGAGGGGCCTCTGAAGCCCTTTCCTGGTTGCCCATCCCAGGATAAAGGCGATTCACGAGGGTAGAGGCGATTCATGAATCGCCTCTACCCTGAACGCCTATGAAGGGGACTGCCTGCCCGAGGACCATGAGCGATATCAAAGGAGTGTGACGATGACCGCCATCGAATTGCCCGAAGATCGCTACTTTTCCTCCGAACCATCCCGGCGTCGGGTGGCCCGAGAGCTGTATGAGACGGTGGCGCATCTGCCGTTGGTGTGTCCGCACGGCCATGTGGACCCCCGGCTCTTCGCCGATCCGGACTACACCTTCGGGTCCCCGACGGAGCTCCTGTTGATCCCGGATCACTACGTCTTCCGTATGCTTTACTCGCAGGGGATCCCGCTGGAGGATCTGGGTATCCCCCGCCGAGACGGCGGCCCCACGGAGACGGATCATCGCAAGATCTGGCAGATCTTCGCCGAAAACTTCCATCTGTTTCGGGGGACGCCCACCGGCGTCTGGCTGCGGGACGAGCTCTACTCGGTGTTCGGTGTGCGGGAGAAGCTCACCGGTGAGACCGCACAGGCCATCTATGATCAGATCGACGCCAAGCTGAAGTCGCCGGAGTTCAAGCCCCGTCGATTGTATGAGCAGTTCAACATCGAGGTGCTCTGCACCACGGATGCGGCGACGGACACCCTGGAGCATCATCGGGCTATCCGGGAGTCGGGCTGGGGCGGCCGCATCCTGCCCACCTTCCGCCCGGATGCGGTGGTGAACCTGGACGCGCCCGGCTGGCGAGAGAACATCGAGACACTTAGCGCCGTCTCCGGCGTCGACGTGAGAGACTACCGATCTTACATCCGGGCATTGGAGAGCCGTCGGGCCTTCTTCAAGGAGATGGGCGCCCGGGCGACGGACCATGCCGCTCTGACCGCATATACGGAGGAGCTGAGCGAGGCCGAGGCCGACCGCATCTTCCAGCGGGCGTTGAGGGGCGAGGCCACGGAGGAGGATGCCGCCCGCTTCTCCGCCCACATGCTGATGGAGATGGCCCGGATGAGCATCGAGGATGGGCTGGTCATGCAGTTGCACGTGGGTGCATATCGCAACCACAATCCGCTCATCTACGAGCGCTTTGGCCCGGACATGGGCGCGGATATCCCCGTGGCGGCCGAGTTCACCCGTAATCTGCGCCCGCTGTTGAGCAAGTACGGCAACGACCGCCGGCTGACGCTGATCCTGTTCAACCTGGACGAGTCCACTTATGCCCGGGAGCTGGCGCCGTTGGCCGGGCATTACCCCAGCGTGTTCCTGGGCCCGCCCTGGTGGTTCTATGACAGCCTGAACGGCATCCGCCGGTATTTCGACTTGGTGATGGAGACGGCAGGTATCTACAACACGGTGGGCTTCAACGACGACACCCGGGCGTATCCGTCCATTCCCGCTCGCCACGATCTGTGGCGACGGTCCGCCTGCGATTGGGTGGCCGGGCTGGTGGTGCGGAGGATCGTGGACGAGGAGGATGCCCGGGAGATGGTCTACGAGCTGGCCTATGGGCTGGCCAAGCGGGCCTACCGGTTGTAGCGTCCTGATCTGCGGAGGAGAAACCCCTTCGCCCTCCCCTGGGGGCCCCACTGGCCCCCTGCTTTTCAACAGTGCTTGGCGAGGAACCCGACTTCCCGATGCGGAGACAAGTGGATGGAGGAGATTCATGGGAAAGCGCAAGATAGTGGTGACCGGGGCGGCTGGGTTGATGGCCGGGTTGTTGCTGCCCGCCTTTCGAGAGCGATATGATCTGACCTTGCTGGACATTCGGACCACGGACCGGGACGGTAACGAGGTCGAGGGGATCCAGATCGCCGATCTACTCAACCGGGATCGGGATACGTATCGGCATTACTTCCGGGGAGCCGACGCCGTCGTTCATTGCGGATTCGTGCACGCGAAGGATCCAAACGATCCCGACCAGCGCTTTTGGGCGGAGATGGCCAATGTGGAGATGGCCTATAACGTGTATCAGACGGCGTGGGAGGAGAACGTACGCCGGGTGGTGGTGGCCAGCTCCAACCACGCCGCCGACTACTACGAACCCCTTATCCTGGACGGCAGGTGGGACTTCGTGTCGCCGGAGATGCGTGCCCTGTCCGATAACTACTACGGTTGGGCCAAGGAGGTGTACGAGCATTTGGGGTTCGTGTTCGCCGTGGGGAAGGTGAACGGCCGGCCTCTGGAGAACGTGCAGATCCGCATCGGCGGCCCCCGGGAGACCGATGTGGCCAACTGCCCCAAGGGCGATCTCCGGTGCATGCGCCGTGCCCTGGCCGTGTATATCAGCCAGCGGGACATGCAGCAACTCTTCATCAAGAGCATCGAGGCTGAGGACATCCGGGACGAGCATGGCGTGCCGTTCCAGATCTTTTACGGCATCAGCGACAATCCTCATGCCTTCTGGAGCATCGTGAACGCCCGCAAGGTGATCGGCTACGAGCCGCAGGACAACAGCGAGATCCGCTTCGCCGACCTGATCGCCGAGCACATTCGCGCCGCGCAGTCGGGATAGCGCTGCTCTGTATTGATCAAAGGCGATGTAGTTGAGCGAATGGGATGTACCAACGGCAGCCGGGCGGCAGATGGAGCGACGCTCTATCTGTCGCTTCCGGTTTGTTCAGGAACGGTTGAAAGGCGTGGTAAGGGCGCCCCCGGCGGGCCGCTTTTGCGAGGATGCTCCTCTCGGCCCCCCAGGGGGCACAGATATGCGCAGGGCTACTGTCGAGAACGGGCCTTGGGCAACAGGGCTTTTTCAAAGTCGGTGATGGGAATCGGGGGGGTAGGAACACCCCGCGTGTCGCCCGACGCAAGACAGAAAACGGTGTCAAGTCCTGAAATACGTTTACAACAAAAAGGGGGGAAAAGGGGGCGAATCA
>JAJRVX010000478.1:0-2978 GCA_024277095.1 Chloroflexota bacterium | reverse complement strand
CTCGTTGTACCAGGAGGCTCCAGGAGATCGGAACACGCAGCGGCGAGAGAGCCGTTCGGGCGGTCAGGCGGCCGGCTTCTTCTCCGAGGCGATCACTCGCGCAAGTTCCCGTCGAGTCACTCCGAGGGCCAGAAGGGAACGGATCAGGAGGTCGAGACTCACGGAAGGATCACCGGCCTCGATCCTGGCCACGCGCGACTGGCTGGACTTGATGTGCTTCGCCAGCTCTGCCTGTGTCCACCGACGACGCCTGCGGCGTGTGCGAAGGCTCTGCCCCAGGCGAAGCTTCATCTCGATGTAGGCGGCTTCTTCCGGCGAGAGATCGAGAAACTCCTCCACCGTGCCCACCTTCCAGCCTTTCTTCTCGAGCCGTGCTCTCTTGCTCTTACGCATCATCGTAGTCCTTGAGACGTTTCCTGCAGACTTCGATCACTTTCTTCGGTGTCCGATTGGTCTTCTTGGGAAACACGTCCAGGATCGTGTATACCAGATTTGACATCCCGTCAAGCTGCCTTCCGGAGGCAGGAACCGGGTGGGGGCAGCACCCGGTTGACGTCCGGCGGTTCGGGGCGTAGATGGTGTTGCGTCGGCCGCGGAGGATGAAGCGATGCTGGAGCGACTCTTCCGGTTGCAGGCCAACGAAACCACGGTGCGTCGCGAGGCGCTGGCCGGGATCACGACGTTCCTCACCATGGCCTACATCGTGTTCGTGAACCCGGACATCCTATCGGCGGCGGGGATGGACTTCGGCGCCGTTTTCACCGCCACCTGCCTGGCGGCGGCACTGGGAACGCTGGTGATGGGTCTGGTGGCGAACTACCCCATCGCCCTGGCCCCGCTCATGGGCGAGAACGCGTTCTTCGCCGCCGTGGTGCTGACCGGGGTGGCGGGGGCCCGGGTGAGCTGGGAGGCGGCCCTAGGCGCGGTGTTCGTCTCGGGGGTGCTGTTCGTGCTGCTCACCGCCGTGCGCATCCGCGAGATGATCGTGGATGCGGTCCCGGCCTCGCTGAAGCACGCCATCGCCGCCGGGATCGGCGTGTTCATCGTGTTCATCGGCCTCGTGAACTCGGGCGTGGTGGTGCGGCGCGGCGCTGAGGATCCCTCCCTGGTGCCGGTGCGCCTGGGCGATCTCGCCTCGGCTCCTCCCCTCTTCGCCCTGGCGGGAACGGCGGTCACCGCGATGCTCCTGGTGCGGCGGGTGAAGGGGGCGATCCTCATCGGGCTGGTGGGAACTACGCTGGCGGGCTGGGCCACCGGGCACGTCCACTTCGAGCGGGTATTCTCGGCCCCGCCGAGCCTGGCCCCCACGTTCCTGAAGATGGACCTGGCAGGGCTGGCCCAGTGGTCCATGCTCCCCGTGGTCCTGATCTTCCTCTACATGGCCGTCTTCGACGCCATCGGCACCCTGGTGGGGATCGCCGATCGCGCGGGGTTCCTCACGCCGGAGGGGAAGCTGCCCCGGGCCACCCGCGCCCTGGTGGCGGATGCGGTGGCCACCGTGGCCGGGGCCGCCCTGGGCACCTCCACCACCGGCGCCTACATCGAGAGCGCGGCGGGCGTGCAGGAAGGGGGCAGGACCGGGCTCGCCAACATGGTCACGGCGGCGCTCTTCCTGATCACGCTCTTCTTCAGCCCCATCGCCGCCGCCGTGGCCGCCCCGATCGCCGTGAACGGCCACCTCTTCAGCCCGTTCACCGCCCCGGCCCTGATCCTGGTGGGCTGCCTCATGGCCCAGAGCCTGGGCCGGATCGCCTGGCAGGATCTCACCGAAGCGGTGCCGGCGTTCCTGGTGATCGTGATGATGCCCTTCTCCTGGTCCATCGCCGACGGCATCGCCGCCGGGTTCATCACCTATCCGCTGCTCAAGCTCGCTGCCGGCCGTGGCCGGGAGGCCGGCTGGCTGGTGCGGATCCTGGGCCTGGTGTTCCTGGCACGGTACGTGCTGCTGCCGGGGTAGCGATCCGGTGAGGCGCCCCGTCTCCTGTCTCCGCCCCTGACACGGGGTTGACAAGTGTTACCTTGCAGGGTAACATATGCTCGTAATGAGAGTCCGTCGCGGCGGATGCGTGTTCGTCACCTGGGCGGGGGATCATGCGCCACGTCACGTCCACGTGTACCGCGACGGAGAGTTGATCGTGAAATGGGACCTGGACACCGAGAGAGCAATGAAGGGCCATCCGATCGCGTCGTCCTGAGACTCATTGAGGAACTCCAATCCGAGGGCATCCTGTGAAGATCCGATCCGTCCGCGCCAACAACCGCAGGAGAGCTTTCGAGGTCAAAACGCATTCGAAGATCTATGGGTTCCCGTACGCAAAGGCCGACCCGAGGCCGACGCCATCCGACCCGGTCACGAGCGTCTTCGTGGACAAGGAACTGGCCCGGGAGGCATTCGTGTATGTCCTGGAATCCGGCCGGGAGGGAACCGTCCACATCGAACAGGTTCTGGAGTACATCCAGGATCCGACCTATCTCCGGGACCTCCTGCTCTACCGGTTGACTCTGGAAGCACAGAAACGGGTCGAGGCGAGCCCCCTGTCCAAGCGCGAGATCATCCGCCGCCTGGGGACGTCAGCGGCCCAGTTCTACCGGCTCCTGGACCAGACAAACTATCGCAAGTCCGTCGATCAGCTCCTAAGGCTCCTTCACGTGCTTGATTGCGACGTGGAGGTTACCGTCCGCGCCAAGAGCGCGTGAGGGTTCCCAAGCCGCGCCTTCCTCCAGGCCAGGCTGGCATCCAGCGCCGTCCCTCTCGCCGGACTTGCACCCGTTGTCAAGGAAGACCTGCGATGCGCTTTACCGTGTCCGACAGATACTTTGCCTCCCGCCGGAACCGGTCCCTGTACTCCGGATGTTTCCGGAACCACTCCCTGGGGCTCATATTGCCCTTCTCCGCATTCCACGAACTGCAGGCCACGACCCGATTCGACTTGTTGTCCAGGACTCTCCTCTTCACCCGGAAGTCACGCCACCGCGAG
>JAJRVX010000477.1:0-4737 GCA_024277095.1 Chloroflexota bacterium | reverse complement strand
CTTCCGCTCCCGCCTGGCCAGCCTGGTGCGGCGCACCCGCTATGGCGCCCGCCGCCAACGTATGTTGACCCTGGGCATGTACCTGGTGGGCACAGTGTACAACTTCTGTACGCCTCATGAAACCCTCACTCTCACCCAAGGTCGTCCCTGTACGCCAGCCATGGCTGCTGGCCTCACCGGTCACGTCTGGACGGTGGCGGAATTGCTTCATTTCCACGTGCCGCCTCCGCCTTGGCAGCCGCCCAGGAAGCGAGGACGGCGTTCCAAGGAGCTGCAAAAGCTCATTCAACAGTGGGCTACATGATCACGATTTCGCGGGGACTTACCGCTCATCCTGGGCGCCGTCTGGAACGAGGATAAGCTACGCTGGCTCGGGGGGATGATGGGAGGCGTGCCCATCCCACTCGCCATCGATGGGGTAAAGCCCGCCCTAACGGTTGACGCGTCAAAGCGCGTCTGGCTCGTATATCAGAGCTACGGTGGAGGATCGGGGTGGGAAGTGTGGATGCGCCTTCTCTGCCCTGGCGTGCAATCGCAACCCTTTCAGATAGGAACAGGCGGCGCCCCCTACAGCCGGAGGCCCGCAGTCTGTGCCTCGCCTGATGGAAAGGTTTGGGTGGCCTGGCAGCAAGCAAAAGGGAAAGGGGAAAGGAAGAAAAGCCACATCGCGTTGGCGGAGCTGCAATTAGAAGAGATACCACGCGCCTGGGACAAGCCGCTCTCGCGCCCCCTCCTCCTGGCAAGACCGCGTAGCCCCCAAGGGGAGAGGCGATATACAACCGAGTTCAAAGGGAATAGCTTCTCCCTCTTCTTCGGAGACCTCCATATGCACTCCGAACTTTCGCCCTGTTCTCGTCACAAGGACGGGAATCCCCGCGAGAAGTACGAGTTCGCCCGCAACGTGGCCGGCTGGGACTTCGCCGCCATCACCGATCACTCAAAGGAGTTCAATGAGTATGATTGGACATTACTTCAGAAAATGGCGAGAGCCTACTACGAGCCTGGACGTTTCGTTCCCTTCCTCGCTTTAGAGCTCATCGTCATCCGGCCTGATCTTCACTTCCACCGTTAAATCATCTACCGTGACCCCGAGGGGCCGCTCCTCTTAAGGGATAACGACCCGAGGATAAGGCACAATGCCGACATCTGGCGGATCATCGGTGATTTCCCGGCCATCGCCATCCTCCACCAACCCGCGGATAAAGGCATGAAAGGGGTTTACGAGGATCATGATCCCGCTTACCAGCCCCTCGTGGAGATCTTCCAGGTTCGGGGCTCCTATGAGAAATGGGGGGGCAGGCATTGGGTCTACGAACATCGCTGGCAATTTTACGCCCAAGCCCCCGACGCCCCATCCATCTATCGCGGCCTGCCCTCGCCTTCCGATTGGGCTGAGAAAGATCTCTTCATTCAAGATGCCCTGGCCAAAGGCCTTATCTTTGGCTTCTCGGGGAGCGGCGAGCACGAGGGTTCAGGGATAATCGGGGTCTACGCTGAGGAGCTAACACGGGAATCCCTATTCAACGCCTTTAAGGCCCGCAGATGCTACGCTACCACCGGCGCCAAGATCATCCTGGATGTACGCATGTGCGATTGTCCCATGGGAAGCCAGATCAAAGACGCGGAGCCGAGACTGAAGATTTACGTGAAGGGGACAGCCCCCCTGAAGCGTATCACCATCATCAAGGACAACGCTGAGGTCTTCGCTTGCAACCTACGTGGGCGACAGGAGGAGGAACTGGAATGGGCTGATGAAGGCCTCCCTTCGGCACCCAATTGGGCAGCTCCCCACCACTGTTACTACGTACGTGTCGAACAGGTTGATGGCCACACGGCCTGGTCAAGCCCTATCTTCCTCGGGAGAGATCATGAACATCATCGTGATCATATGTGACACACTGCGAAGGGACTTCCTGGGTTGCTATGGAAATGACTGGGTGCGCACGCCGAACATCGACCGCTTAGCCTCCGAATCGATCATTTTTGATCGCGCTTACATAGGTTCCTTCCCAACCATGCCACAGCGCGCGGAGCTGATGAGCGGGCACTACGTCTTTCATACGATCGGATGGGCCCCGCTCCCGCAAGAAGAGATCCTCTTCCAACATCTGCTCCGGGAACGGGGATACGTAACCATGCTCATCTCAGACAACATCCAGATGCTGGCGCCCGGCATGAACTACCATCAGGGCTTCGACGGCCATCATTGGATTCGGGGACATCAAGCCGACCACTGGCACACCTCCCACAGGCCCGTCGAGTACCCCTGCGATCCCAGCAAGCTTCGCCAACCCGAATCCCTGGTTATCCCTCACCTCCGTAATAACTACGGCCGCCTTTACGAACGGGAGTGGCATGATCCTCAGACGATCCAGGCAGCCATCGACTGGCTGGAGGATAATTATCGACAGGATAAATTCTTACTGTATCTGGATCTCTTCGGCATCCATGAGCCATGGGACCCGCCACGCTGGTACGTCGACCTCTATGATCCCGACTACGAAGGCGAAGAAGTGATCCTGCCACGCTACGATCGTGCTGATTATCTGACCGAGGCTGAACTACAACACATTCGAGCCCTGTACGCTGGCATGATCACCATGACCGACCGTTGGCTGGGGCGCTTCTTCGAGAAGCTGGAGATCCTTGGGCTTTGGGACGATACAGCGATCCTATTCATCAGCGATCACGGCTGGTATCATGGAGAGCACGGGCTGGTTGGCAAGCACGTCGTGCTGAAACCCAAGGAAGGGTGGCCACTATACGAAGAGGTGGCCCATGTACCCCTGCTGATCAAACTCCCCGGCGTCAAGGGGGGAAGACGCTGCCAGGCTCTGGTACAGCCGGTGGACCTGATGCCCACGCTTGTCGAAATGGGCGGAGCGGAACCACCAGGGGGACTACATGGACACTCCTTACTGCCCATTCTTCGGGGAGAGACAGAGGAAGTACGTGATCTGGCGGTCAGTTCGCCCACGCTGCCCACAGATCCCGAGGATCTCGTCTACAGCACAATCACCGATGGGGAATGGGCTTTTATCCACGGCGGCACGAGGGGTAAGCCGGAACTATACCACCTGCGACGAGATCCTTCCCAGGCCCACAACGTGATCGCGAACTATCCGGAGGTAGCCCAACGGCTCTTCGAGAGATACGTGACGCTGCTGGAACGCATCGGTACCAGTGACGAGAAACTGGGGCTGCGGCTCCACCCACCAAGCCGACAACACCGACACGTATGACAGCGCACGACCACTTCACACCTGGGTGAACAAGGCCGGAAGCGATCGGTAAGAAGCGATAGTGAGCGACCGGCTTCGCTTACCACGGAGATAGCGCCCCTCAACGCCTCCCGGAATATTCCCACGGAAAAGGATATACCTCCGCCCCCCTCTCCTTGCCCTCTTCAAAATGGCCGTGTATTATCCCCTGCGGACATCTCTGCCAACATCCGATCCACCCTATGAGCGGCTCGGACACACACCCGATTTGGAGCAACGAGCCATGGATCTGCAACCGATACTTGAGATCTCCCTGTCCTCCCCGGTGGGCCAACTGCGGGCGCTCCCCGTGTCCATGGGGGCAAGCCAACGAGCGATTCTGGTCGCCTACTGCGCCGACTTCGATGTGGACCCCTATATCGAGATGTTCTTCTTTCCAACGGACACCCTGAAGCTCGCACTCTTCACGCTCGACGGCGATACCCTGTGGAAACGGGACCTGGGCCCTGGCGTCGTTCCCGGCGTCTGGTTCTGTCCCGTGTTCGCCTTCGACCTGGACCGGGACGGCACCGACGAGGTGTGGTTCGTCAACAACACGGACCCGAAACATCCCCTCGGCATCAGCCACTATGTACTTGAACGGGTCGACCCGCACACCGGCGAGACGACCGGGCAGTGGCCCTGGCCCAACCATGCGGGATATGGCCAATCCCTCAGCCACACGTTCCGCAACTTCATCCTCGGCGGACGGGCAGGCGACACGCCAACGCTCGTCACCGCCCAGGGCACATACGGGGATATGTTCCTGCAAGGCTGGAACCCCGATATGACGCCCCGGTGGGAACGCCACATCGCCAAAGAGGAGCCGGGGGCCCGCGGCAGCCACATGTGCGCCATCACGGACCTGGACGACGATGGCGTCCAGGAAGTCATGTGGGGCGAGCGTTGCATCGAGCTCGCCACCGGTCGTGAGCTGTTCTGCGTCGATCGCCACGTCTACCGCGGCCACTCCGACGTCGTGCTGCCCATGCGAGACGACGTGAGCGGCCGGTGGTACATCTACACCTGTCGGGAGAGCGATCCTGAAGCGACGCCCCGGGTGGCCCTGTTCGACGCGATGGGTCGCCGGGTGTGGGGCGATGTGGATCACGGGCATATGGACATGGGCTGGGTTGCGCGGCTGGGCGAAGGGCGCCGGCTCCTCGCCATGGCCATCCGCATCGGCCGGAAGACATGCGGCCCGGATGGACGATTCCACCACGAGCGAGATGAGTTCACTTTCGACGCGCTGACGGGGAAGCCCGTATCGCTGCCCTTCAGCGTCTACGGCACGCTGCCGATTGACCTCGATGGCGACGGCTACCACGAGCTCGTACGCGGCCTCCCCGGACAGGACGGGGCCGTGCTGGATCGCCACGGGAACGAACTGGGGCGGATCGGCGGCACGGTGGCGATGGGCTCCAAGTTTGTGGATCACCCCGGCGAGCAGATCCTGGCCTACTATCCCGATGGGACG
>JAJRVX010000476.1:0-4047 GCA_024277095.1 Chloroflexota bacterium | reverse complement strand
GGCGCTGGCGGCTCCACTCCGACAGGCGGGGCAGGCAGCGCACTCCCATCCGGCGGCGCTGGCGGCTCCACTCCGACAGGCGGGGCGGGTGGAGCGCTTTCCTCCGGCGGTACAGGCGGCTCCACTCCGGCGGGCGGGGCAGGCGGCGCACTCCCATCCGGCGGCGCTGGCGGCTCCACTCCGGCAGGCAGGGTGGGGGACTCCCCCCCAAGAGCCTGGACCTGCAACTCGTCAGAGCGAGCTGCAGCAAGAGGCCGCTCGGCCGGCAGGACAGGTGCGACCCTCTCCGCCGACTCCGGGCTGGCCACCTCCGGCCGGGCGAGAGAGGGCGCCTCTGGGGGCGCAACGGCATCGCCGGCCGGCGGCATCGGCCGACCTTCTCCCGTGGACAGCACCGCATCCCCGGGCGGGGCCGTAGGGGCCATGCCCGGCGGTCCCGGGGCCACCATCGGGGCCCCCGCGCAGGAGACGACCAACAGCCCCTCCACCAGGACGAACAACCCCACCACAAGCAAAATCCTCCGTCTTGGCATCGCTTCCTCCTTAGCGCCCACGCATCTCACGGCGCGGGCTGCGCACGTCGTGAATCCTCCAGGTCCCTCATCAACTGCCAATATTCCTCGCGGCTGATCTCTCCCCGGGCGTACCGCTCCCGGGCAATCTCCTTAGCGGAAGACAGCCGGTGGATCTCCCGGCGCCCGGCCGAAGGCACGCTTCCACGCAGGAGAGCCCAAACGGCCACGATGATCAGGGCGATGACCGCCAGCACGAACAGCGAGGACAGAACCCCGATGGGCCCCACCAGTACGCCCCGCAGGGGAGCAACCACAGGGCCTCCGGGAGGGGGCGGAGCAGGCGCGGGGGCGCAACCCGCGGCCCAGAGAGCGGGCGAGATGAATGCTGCGAACGAGAGGATCTTCCGTATCCCGTTCATAAGTTCCCCTCCTTTGAATCACAAATGGATCATGTGACACACAGTGGCCTCCTTCCACTGATACCGGGATGAACGTAGCGCGTAAGCCTAAAGAAGCGGCAAAGGAAAAGTTAAGAAATCCTGAAGATCCGATGGCGCCATCAAGACCTCGCCAACCACCATTGACGAGATCTCTGGAGCGTGATAGAAAGGGGACGGGATTTCAAGAAGAGGAAACGGCGTGCTCTACAGCTTCTCGCGCAGAACAAGGGAAAAAGGGACTTGACCCATCACGGGGAACATAAGCCTCTCTCGGCGCGGGGGACGAGGGATCCAATGGAACCAGCCAGGAGACAGGGCTCATGAACGATCTGGAGCGATTTCACGCCTGCATGAATTACCAACCGGTGGACCACACGCCTTTTTGGGCCTGGGGAGGATGGCCGGAGACCATCGAGCGCTGGAAGCGGGAAGGGTATGACCCGGAGCGGATGGACCTGAACATGGGGGCCGACCGACGACAGGCCTTCAGCCGCTGGTTCTTCCCCTATCCCCCCTTTGAACGGAAGATCATCGCCGAAGATGAGACACATGTCCTGTACGTGAACCACGAGGGCATCCTGATGCGGGAGCTCAAGCACAGCCCGATGAGCTCCATGCCACAATTCGTCCGATTCCCCGTAGAGACCCGGGAGGACTTCCGCCGGTTCTGGAAGGAGCGGATGCAGCCGGACCTGAGCCAGCGCATCGGCCCAGACTGGCGGGAGCAACTGCGGGCCGCTCGAGCCCGGCCTTACCCGCTGATCATCATCGCGGACCGCTGGGGCGGCTTCTTCGGCCCCCTGCGCAACCTGCTCGGGCTGGAACGCCTGTGCACCCTCTTCTACGACGATCCCGCCTTCATCGAGGAGATGATGGACGCCAACGCCGATTTCATCATCGCCATCATGGAGCAGATCCTGGACGTGATATCCATCGACGCCTTCGCCTTCTGGGAGGACATGGCCTTCAAAACGTCCACTCTCCTCTCCCCCCACATGGCCCGGCGCTATATGCTTCCCCGCTACAGACGCGTGGTCGACTTCCTGACCGCCCGCGGGGTCCCTTTCATCGGACTGGACAGCGACGGCATGATCGATCCCTTGATCCCCATCTGGCTGGACGCGGGGCTCAACTTCCTGTATCCGTTCGAGGTGCAGGCGGGAATGGACGTGATCGCCGTGCGGAGGAAGTACGGCAGGGATCTCCGGATCTGGGGCGGAGTGGACAAGCGAGCACTGGCACAGGGGCCGGAGGCGATCGACGCGGAGCTCGCCCGGCTTAAGCCGCTCATCGACGAAGGAGGATACATCCCCCACCCGGACCACGGGATCCCGCCGGACGTCTCCTTCGCCAACTACGGCTACTTCATGGAGCGACTGCGGGAGGTGTGTGCCTCGTAATCGCCGTCAAGAACATCCTCGAAGCCCTTGCTTGCGTCCGGGATGGAAACCGGACCTACCTGCTCGTAGTTATGTCCAGATAGCGGTAGGGCGGCTTTCTATGGCCGCCTCCGCCATTTAGATTGTCGCGATGAAGCAGCCCGCGCTCTTAGGCACCCGGAAGACCCCCTCCCGGGTGATGATCTCCCGAATCCGCGCTTCCATCCACCGCAACAGGCCGGGCCGATGGCTGCCATCCGCGGGCATGTCCTCGATGAGATCCACGCCGACGCTGGCATAATAGCGCAGGGCGGACGCCACGTCCGGGAAGAGAAAGGCGTCCTCCCGCACGTACACCTGCGCCGTCGGGAAGACGGATCGCACCAGGGGCAGATCATCCAGGGTGAACCGGGAGCTGAAAAGGGACGATGGCCGGTATCCCAGCTCGCGAGCCGCCTGTGCATGAAGCTCCCGCAGGCGTCTGCCGGAATCGGCCGCGTTGGTGGCCAGGATCACCCGGCCGCCCGGCCGCAGCACCCGACGCATCTCCCACAACGCGGCCACCCGATCCGGCACGTGATAGAGCATATGATTGGCCATCACCCGATCGCAGCAGGCGTCCGGGAGCGGCAGGGCCTGGGCGTCGGCCTGGGCCACTTCCACCGCAAGACCCAGCTCTCGGGCCTGGCGGTGCGCCTCTCGGACCATGCCCAAGGATCGATCCAGGCCGATAATCCGCACCCCCTCCCGGCTCAGCAGCGGATGATACGCTCCGGGGCCACAGCCGACGTCCAGCACTATCAGCCCGGGGCGAGGATCGATGTGGGGTAGCATCCATTCGAAGAAAGGCTGCGGGTTCTCACTGTAGCGAGCGTGGCTCTCCTGACGCACCCGCAGCTTCTCGGCATCGCCGTACTGATACTCCAGATACTCGCGATCGATCGCCTGATGGCTCATCGCCTACCCCGCATCCTGCATCTTGTATCTTGCATCTTGTATCTTGTATCCTGCATCCTGCATCCTGCATCAGCGCAACACACGCGCCTCGTCACGCTCACCTTTCCAGTGCGCACAACTGGTCATAGATGGGACAGAGCGCTTCATATGCTGCCTGGAACACCGGGAACAGCCGCTCGTAGACGGCCTCCGTGGCCGGGTCCGGCTCATGCCGATCGATGATCTCGATGAATCGATCGACCACATCGAAGTCCGGGAAGAGCCCCACGCCGACGCCGCCGGCGACGGCAGCGCCCAGGGAGGTCGCCTCCTCCAGCAATCGCGGCCGCAGCACGGGGAGCCGGTAGATGTCGGCCATGAGCTGGCGCCAGAAGCGCCCCCTCGCCCCGCCGCCGATGACCCGGATCTCCCGAATGTCGGCTCCGGCCTCCAGGAACGTCTGCAGGATGAGCTTGAGGTTGAAGGTGATCCCCTCCAACGTGGCCCGGATCACGTCCGCCCGGGTATGCTGCATCGTCAACCCCACAAACGCACCGCGGGCCCGGGGGTTCCAATGCGGGCTCCGCTCCCCCAGCAGATAGGGTAGGAAGAGCAGGTTGTTGGCCCCAGGCGGCGACTGGGCGGCCCTCAGGTTCATCACCTCGTACACGTCTACTCCGGCCGCCTGGGCCGCCTGCTCCTCCGACGTGCAGATCTGGCGCCGGAGCCACTGATACGAGCCGCCGGCCGACTGCATGGTGCCGCAGGGGAAGAACT
>JAJRVX010000475.1:0-4455 GCA_024277095.1 Chloroflexota bacterium | reverse complement strand
GGCGCGGTACCGGCTGATCGTCTCGCCCGATGCCTGCTGGAGCGCCTCCTCGGTGAAGAACATCTCGGCGGCCCGGGGAAACTTGGCCCTCGCGCGCAGGCGCAGCCGGGCCAGCGCCACGGCCGCGGCGGCCTCCTGAGGGGAACAGGCGCGACGTAGCCGGGTGAGGGTGCTCAGGATCGCTTGATCTCGCAGATCGTCGGGCTTGAGCGCCTCCAGGACGGCCGCGCCGCGCTCGCTCAGGAGGAAGTCCAGCGTCTCCAGCGTGATCGCCTCGTGCATGGATCATCTGACAAGGGAGGGGCGATTCATGAATCGCCCCTCCCTATCCCGGTTAGATGGTGACCTCGTGCCCGGCCTCGGCTGATCGGTACAGGGCGTCCACGATGCGCAGCACGCGCAGCCCATCCTCTCCGCTTGGCGAGGGATCCCGGTCCTCCAAGATGCAGTGCACGAATTCCTCGATCAGCGTCTCGTGCCCGCCCCCCTGGGTATACTGGGGCTTCATCTCCATGAAGGTGTCCGCGGTCTCACCAAACAGCCGCACGGTGTCCGTGAAACTGTACTGATGCACGTTCAACTCGGCGCCGCCCTCGGTGCCGAAGAGATGCACGTAATAGTCATCGGGGTGACGGGTATAGCTGGCCCAGCTCACCTCCAGCGAGAGGGTGGCGCCGTTGGCGAGGCGCACGTAGCCGGTGGCCATGTCCTCGACGGTGAAGCCGTCGGCGCCCGGCTCGCAGCGGGCAAATCGCCAACTGCCGCGGCCGCGCGGGCCGAACGCGGCGTACGTGGCGCCGCTGACCGCCACGGGCTCCGGCGATCCCATGAGCCACAGGGCCAGGTCCAACACGTGGACGCCCAGGTCCATGAGCGGGCCGCCGCCGGAGCGCTCCTTATCGGTGAACCAGCTCCCGATGCCGGGGATGCCGCTCTGGCGCAGCCATCCGGCCCGGGCGAAGTAGATGTCGCCCAACCGCCCGGCCTCGATCTGGCGCTTGATGACCTGGCTGTCCCCGCGGAAGCGATAATTGAAGCAGATCATCAGCTTGCGGCCGGTGCGGTGGGCCGTCTCCACCATCTTCTCCCCATCCTCGACGGTCGTGGCCAGCGGCTTCTCGACGAGGACGTGCTTGCCCGCCTCCAGCGCGGCCAGGGTCGCCGGCGCGTGCAGGAAGTTGGGCAGCGCGATGCTCACCGCATCGATGTCATCCCGGGCGAGCAACTCCTCATATGAGGCATACAGATGAGGCACCGGGATCTCGTCGGTGATGCGACGGAACCGCTCCGGGTTCACGTCGGCCAGCGCCACGAGCTCCACCTCAGGGAGACGGGCATATCCCCGCGCGTGGAAACGCCCCGCCCCGCAACCGATGACCCCTACTCTCAGTTTATCTGTCATGTCCTCACCCGCTTTAACGGCTCAAGGCCGAGATGAAACGGCGTTGCTTCCCAATTTATGATGCGGCGGAGGGTGAACGGGCGGAGTGCGCGGGGAGCCACAAGGTGAACTTGCTCCCCTCGCCGGGACGGCTCTCCACGGTGATCTGCCCGCCGTGCGCCTGGGCGATCCATTGGACGATGGAGAGGCCCAATCCCGTGCCACCCATGGCCCGGCTGCGCGCCTTATCCGCCCGATAGAACCGATCGAAGATATGGGGCAGATCCTCGGGGGCGATGCCGATCCCGGTGTCTGCCACCGTCACCCGGACCCATCCTGGCTCTCGGACCAGCGAGAGCGTCACCTCTCCCCCGGGAGGGGTGTATTTGATCGCGTTGTCCACCAGGTTGAGCAGGAGCTGGCGCAGCCGGTCGGCGTCCCCCATCACCAATGCCTGATCCTCGTGCCCCAGGTGAACCTTCACGCGGCCGCCCGCCATCATCAGCGCCTGCCGGTAGACCTCCAACAGGAGCGTGTCCATCTCCACCGGCTCCAGCTGGAGCTGGATGCCCGCGTCCGCCTGCGCCAGCAACAGAAGGTCGGACAGCAGGCGGCTCATGCGGCTCACCTCGGCCTCCATGGCGACGATGGCCTCCTCTCGCATCTGAGGGTCGTCGACGGCGCCGCGACGCAACAGGTCCAGGTTGCCGCGCAGCGTGGTCAGGGGGGTCCGTAGCTCGTGGGAGACGTCGGCCACCAGCTGTTGTTGCATCTGGAAGAGCCGCTCCAGCCGTTCCAACATCTCGTTGAAAGTGGAGGCCAGCCGTCCCACCTCGTCGTTGGGCTGCTGGATCTGCAGACGACGTTCCAGCTCCTCGGGCCCGTGTCCCATCGCGATCTGGCGGGCCGTCCGGGTGATCTCGTCCACGGGGCGCAGGGCTGCCCGGGCGAGGAAAGCGCCCACGAGCGCGGCCAGGAGCAGCCCAGCCCCGGAGCCGATGATGAGCGCCAGGCGCAGGGTGCGCAGCGTCGCGTCCAGGCCTTCCATGCTCTGTCCCACCTCGACGACGCCGATGATCTGACCGCTGCGCAGCCGGATAGGGGCGCTGTAGATGCGAATGTGCCGTGTCCCCTCTCTCGCTTCATAGGTCACGGCCTGTCCGGCCAGACTGGCCCGAAAGACATCCTCCCGGCCGGGGAGCGTGAATTCTCCCAGGTTCGTGGAGCGCTGGACAACGTGTCCATCGCGCCCCCGGATCTGCACGTACACCTGGGAGGCGAAGACGTCGATGGCGGGGATGCGCGCCCGCCCGGAGATGAGCACCGTGAGGGGGTCGTTCTCCTCGTTGAAGAGGGCGACGACGCCATCGGCATGGCTACGGATGGTGTTATCGATCTCCGCGATGAGCGCCTGGCGGAGGAAGGAGTAGACGCCCAGGCCCAGGACGAAGAGGATGATCGCCAGGAGGCCGGTATACCAAAGCGTCAAACGGATTCGGATGGGCATTCGGGTTCACCGCCCTGAGGCAAAGCCGCTAGGGTTCACGTAACACATAGCCGACGCCGCGCACCGTGTGCAGAAGCCGAGGCTCCCCGCCCGCCTCCAGCTTGGTGCGCAGGTAGCGAATGTACACCTCGATGATGTTGGACTCGCCGCTGAAGTCGTATCCCCAGATGCGCTCGTAGAGGATGTCCCGGGTGAGCACCTGACGGGGATGGCGCATGAACAGCTCCAGGACGTCGAACTCCTTGGCCGTCAGATCGATGGCCCGGTTCCCTCGCCACACCTCGCGCGTGGCGGGGTTCAGGGTCAGGTCGGCGAATCGCAGGATCTCCTGCTCGGGCGAAGGGGCTCGACGCCGTAAGATGGCGCGCAGCCGGGCGAGCAGCTCCTCGAAGTCGAAGGGCTTGACCAGGTAGTCGTCCGCGCCGGCATCCAACCCGGCGACCCGATCGGGCACGGCATCCTTGGCCGTCAACATCAGGATGGGCACGTCGGACGCCGCGCGCAGCCGCCGGCAGACCTCCATCCCGTCGATGCCGGGCAGCATCAGGTCCAGGATCACGATGTCGGGGGGACGATCGCGCGCCGCGGCCAGCCCCGTCTCTCCATCCGGGGCCACCTCGACGCTGTATCCCTCGTAGAGCAGCCCCCGGCGCAGAAAGTCTGCGATGTTGGCCTCGTCCTCGATGATGAGCACGTGTCCTGCCATACGCACCTACCGCAATTGAGTTTCGCATAATTATAAGCGCGTGATGGCTTGCGTGCAATGCGGGAACGCATAGGTAGTGTATCCAAAAGGGTGGAAATTCCGCCAGGCCCACCGCAAGCCCACAGGGGAGGTGCGGAGGGACCTCCCTCCGCCAAGACTTCCTCTTTTTCCGCTTTGGACCTGTCCTTTCCCGGCCTGATTCGGGTGGGCGAGGCCGGGCGAGGCAGGTGAGGGGCGGAAACCGGGAAGTTTCTTTTGAGGGGCTGCGCCCCTCAAAGCTCCCTGCTGTATTTCCACCGAAAAAGATACACTACCCGCATACGGTAGTGCATTCAGTATGTCAGTATGTATGGAAACTCCACGAGGCGATCCATGACGCTCATCGCAAGCCCTCGGGGAGAAGTCCTGCTCTCCACCAAAGCATCCTCTTCTCCGCCTGGCCCCTGTCCTTTCCCAGCCTGATTCGGGTGGGCGGCGAAGGCATCTTGAGAGGGAGTGGACGATCCTATCCCCGCGCCTCACGCCTCTTTCCTTGACGGTCACTGTCAGGTGAGGTATCATCTGGGCGCCTCAAGGCGTCGATGTCCTGCCGGGCGGCCAGCCTGATGATGTCCAGAGAGAGCGCGTGCAGAAATGCCTACCATACGGGATGTTGCAGAGAGAGCAGGAGTAGCCCCCATCACCGTCTCTCGCGTCATTAACAACTCCGGCTACGTCAGCCCGGAAACGCGAGCTCGGGTGGAGGCTGCTATCGAGGAGCTACAGTACGTCCCTAACTCCCTGGCTCGCAGCCTGCGTTTTAAGCGCACGCACACCCTGGCTCTCGTTTTGACCGACATCACGAACCCCTTCTGGACGACG
>JAJRVX010000474.1:0-9182 GCA_024277095.1 Chloroflexota bacterium | reverse complement strand
GGAATGACGCCAACTATATCCCGTTGCCTGGCGACTATGATGGGGACGGGAAGACGGATGCGGCAGTGTTCGAGAAGGCGACCGGCAATTGGTTCGTGGTCGGCTCGCAGGCTGGTTTCTTCACGCCGGCTTTGAACTTTGGGAATGACGCCAACTATATCCCTGTTCCCGGCGACTACGATGGGGACGGGAAGACGGATGCGGCAGTGTTCGAGAGGACAACCGGCAACTGGTTCGTAGTCGGCTCGCAGGCTGGTTTCTTCACGCCGGCTTTGAACTTTGGGAATGACGCCAACTATATCCCGTTGCCTGGCGACTATGATGGGGACGGGAAGACGGATGCGGCAGTGTTCGAGAAGGCGACCGGCAATTGGTTCGTGGTCGGCTCGCAGGACGGTTTCTTCACGCCGGCTTTGTACTTTGGGAATGACGCCAACTATATCCCGTTGCCTGGCGACTATGATGGGGATGGAAAGACGGATGCGGCAATGTTCGAGAAAGCGACCGGCAATTGGTTCGTGGTCGGCTCGCAGGACGGTTTCTTCACGCCGGCTTTGTACTTTGGGAATGACGCAAGTTACCTCCCTGTCGTTCGATAAGCGGCATGGCACCTACCGAAACGTGGGCAGGAATAATCCTTTGGAGGGCGAGAGTATAACGACTGTAACATTAACAGTGGGCTTAAAAGGATAAACGGGCTCCATGAAAGACAAGGGGGTCAAAGCCGTCCTGCAAGGAGCCTGTCCATGAATATTGCTATCCTCGCGCTGGCCAGGGCAACGGTCATTGACCTAGAACGCTTGGATCGATATGGCGCCCAAGGTCAACAAGTACGCCCGCGTTCTTAGCCGATGCGCATGGCCAGCGCATGACCCTGCTCATTTCGAAGATGGCACAGCTGTTGCAAATACTCTTCGACTTCCGATCCTAGGGCGGCCGTGATCATGCGCTCAATACCTTCTCGAGTCGGATCTTCCAGGCCTTGGTTGATTTCCTGGGCTGTCCCTTCGCCACCATTCCTACCTAATAAGCTAAAATACGCGTATCCATTCCACGGCCTAGGCCAGTCTTGGGCTTCAGCACCCGAAGGATATTTCGCAACTCATTCTCACGTCAATGTGAAACTCCTGCTTATAGTACATCACGGGATCAATGTCACTCCATACTCTTGGGTATCAACGATCCAATCCTGACGAAGCACCGCCTAAGAAGGATCTCCTCAAATTGATCCGCTGACCGCTCCCATGTCTTGGCCTTCGTGAACTCCACACCTCTACGGGCAATCGCCACACGTAGATCGTCATCGTCGAGCAGTTCCATAATCGCCTCCAAAACCGCTGCCGGGCGAGGCTCCGCTAATAGACAGGTTCCTTCTCCGACCATCTCCCGTACAGAAGGGCGGTCGACCTCAACAACGGCTGCGCCACACCCCATTCCTTCAAAAGGCACCCACGAGATATTTGAAAGCGAAAAACACAGCAGGATGTGCGCTTCATTTAGGACTCCCGCCAATCGCTCTGGCGAGATAATCCCCAAGTGAGTGGCATCAAAGGGCAATTTCCCGATTTCTTCTTCGGATGCACCAAAGGTCAACACCTGTACATCGGGACGTAGTTCCTTCAACAATTGCAGAGCCGCAATTCCGAGTTCAAACCCGCGTCGCTTTACCTTTGGCCGGGCGAAGAATAACACTTTGTAGGGTCTTGGTCGGTTCTCTGGACTCATATACATTCGAAAGGTGTCATTGTCTAATCCAAAGTCGATGACCTCAGGTGACCTCTTTGTCAAGTTGGAGAGTATGCGTTTCAGGTGCTCTCCAATGCAGATCATTTGAAGAGGTAAGCCATACGTTCGCTTTGCCTCTTCGTAGAGTGGGTCATTAACCTCATAGAACTCGGGTTCGTAGTCCTGCACGAAGTAGAACTTCCAGAGCGATTCGCGATGTTCGGCAACAGTGTAGGCAGTGGGCCAATTTGTAGCAATCGTCGCATCAGCTGGCAATAGATTGCGGTGACCTATGTGGATATCAACGTCCAGCGGGCCAAAATTCTTTTGCACAAACTCAACGATCTCCGTTTCTGTCATCCCATCTAGGTGCGCCACGGGCTCAACATACACCCGAACATGGTGACCTCGCTTTGCAAGGGAGTCGGCGAGCCGGAAGATTGTGCGATATCCTCCTCCTCGCGAGGCAATAGGGGCTCTAAGGACCCAATTGATATTGAGGGGTCCTTTATCGTGCTCCAAGCTTCGGCTCATGCGGCTGAGCGCTTGGTAGAGAATATTGGCGCGTGCCTTCGTCGTATGGTTCGTCAACACATCCCGCCACGCTCGCTGTCCAATTCCTCGACGAGCAACCTCATTCTCGATCAGCAAGCGCAATGCTTCGCGCCACTCATCATGGCTATCCGCCAGAAAACCATTCTCCCCATGACGAATAACTCGCACGAAGTCAGTCCGCCTGCTCGCGACAGTAGGCACCTGGAGCAACGCCCCCTCTATGTACTTTATGCAGCTCTTCGCATCTGTAAAACGATTGTGAGGTTCCAGGGGGGCTAAGTTGATATCTACTCGTGCCATGAGATCTGGCAGCTTTTCCCAAGGTCGTATCGGAATGCGGACAACACGGTCGCCGTATTCATCGAATCTTTCATCAAGGTGGAGATGCCCTACCGCCCAAAAGACTACTTGTCGATATTCGTTAAGGGCCCACAGAACTGCGTCTGCCGCTTCTAGAAAGTCCCGATCATGGGTTGGCGTGCCGCTAAAGTAAGCAATCACTACATCGTCATTCTGTTCCTTCTGTTTGCGAACGATCTCCCGACCAAGCGCTTCCTCGGACAAATGGCACATATCCATGCTGGCCGCGTTGTGTACTACGTAAACCCGAGAATGAACGGCCAATGCTTCCCTCTGCAAGGATTCCGTTGATACCAGCACCGCGTCGCAACGTTGCATCGTCTGCTTGTACCGTCTTAGACCTTCCACGAATAAGGTGCGATCCGTCTCCGACATGTTGCGAAGCGCAGCGACCATTTGTGATGCGTCAGGATCAAAGACTAGATCATCTGTATCAAAGATCACGACCTTTCCTCTCCGGTGCGCCTCCTTAAGGAACCAATCTACGTCAGGTCCGTATGGGACACGATGAAGAACGAAGATGTGGAATCGGTCAAGGACCTCACCAAGATCCACCTCACCATAAAGAGCATCAGCGCAAGCGCATCCAAGCATCTGTAGCTCTTCAACATGATGATCGCAACGATATCTCTTAGCGTCACCGGGGCACCCGGAGATGAACATAACCACGCCGATCTCTTGGTGTACTTCACTAGTACGGGCAGTGCCACGAAGATAAGCGCGTGCGGCCTTCCATGCTCCTGGCAAGCCATCCCTCCGTACGACTCCTGGCAGCCGTCGAATGGGCGCTCGCACTATCAATCTCCCAATTCTGACAATTCTCTTGAGTTTATCAATCATTCGACGCAATGGTCCTCCAATTCGCCAGTAATTGGATTCTCGAATTGCATGAAGTTCCGCTTGGCTCTGCATTAGCTGCCTATGCTGTAAGTGTATGAATGCTTCATGACGTCTTATCGTGTCCCGCGCTTCAAACAAATGATTCCGTAGAGTTTCTACGCGGACAACTAGCTCATGGCTTAGTTCTATCGCCTGCTGCTCCCGCTCCGCCAACTGCCCCCGTAGCGCTTGCACTTGCTGCTCCTTCTCTTCCATCTGCCCCCTCAGCATTTCCACTTGCTGCTCCTTCTCTTCCATCTGCCCCCTCAGCATTTCCACTTGCTGCTCCTTCTCTGCCACCTGCCCCCTCAGCATTTCCACTTGCTGCTCCTTCTCTGTCACTTGCTCGGTCAGCGATCCAACCACGCTCTCCTTTTCAGCAAGCTGTGACCGCAGCGCCCGAAGTCCCTCCTCTTTCTCTGTTACCTGGGCCCTTAGCCTATCGAAATCCGCCTGGGCTATTAGAGAGTATCCAGACAGAATATTCAATGCCTCTTCGATTGTATGATCTGCGATGCCCCGCTGACTTGGCCCACGCCCTCTAGGTTCCACACATGCACGCAGAGCTAGATATACAGCCTTGGCGGGAAAGGCGAGCCGGGCTTCGTCCACAACATCCACAATTAGCGTTCGGTGATGCTGCAATTCATCGTCGATAAACTCCTCGGCTCTCCTTTGCACGTCTGCGCACTCCACATATTCCGAGCGCCCTATGAACTCCGCCAAACATTGGAGTTCCTCTTGGCCATTCTCAACAACATCTTCATAGAAAACGAATAGCCGAGGCTTACCAGCAGTATGCTGCAGAGCAGCACTTACGTGAGCAAGCCAGAGCCGCACACCTTTATCGAGAGAGAAGCCATCGCGGCGTTCCAGGGAAGACGCCACATCAATCGGATTTCTCAGGCAGATCACATACTGCATAGGCGGCAGCAGGCGCTGCCAGAACGGCAGTGTAATGCAAGTCCGAGGGTCTTTCCAACCCCAGATATCTGAGGTGGCGAACTCCTGTCTAATCAAGGCTCGTGCCCGTTTCCTTAGGCTCGATAGTTGCGCAGCGCCTTCCCAACCCAACTGCAACGCAGGAGGTTCATGCCAGGTTCCGCCCAAGACTGCCAGTATTTCATCGTTAAGTTTCGTGATCTCTTCGTGCTCCCAGAAACCCTTGGGGTTGTCCGCCTGCGGCTCTATCAAATGTTCGGGAGGCCCTAAGTAGACGCCAAGTAGATTGAGGAGGCCAGTTATGAGCGAAGTCCCGCTTCGGTGCATCCCAAGGACACATATGATTCGTGATTTGATTGCATATGAAGTACGATCACTCATGGAGACACCGCCTGCACATGGGAGATTTGCGGATGCTTCCCCCAGCACAAAAGTTGCTATCCTCTTCCACAATTCTGAGAGTCACGCCGCACCTGAAGAATTGCCCTTCACTGATATGCAGCCTTTCTTCGATGGCAGCAGAGATACCATTATTTGTGGGAGACGTTCCATTTTGCGACCTGAATAGCGATTCGTTGGATTTCGTACCCTTTGCCGAGCAGGAACCCATTCAGATAATGGCGGTCTTGATCGATGATTCCTGTGGTCGGTGCTTTCTCCATCGTCGTGGTCCATAGTGACTTGATCATCAGCAGGCTAGCAAGCCCCGGCTTGAGAATCACGATACGCCGCCACAACGTCAGATGCTTTCCCTGCACCAGCCACTCGCCCATCCATAAGCCACACCACTTGCGAGCACATCTCCTCTATAACAGCCATCGAGTGACTTACGATCACTATCGTTGTCCCCATTTGCTGAAACTCCCGGAACCTCGCCTTGCATTTCCTCTGAAACTGCTCATCCCCAACAGCCAGGACCTCGTCAACCAGGAGGATATCTGGTTCCTCGGCCATCGCCACGGCGAAACCCAGACGGGCCACCATACCTGTTGAGTAGGTCCGTAGTGGGGCATCGATGAAATCCGCAAGCTCGGCGAAGGCGACGATCTCGTCGAAGAGACGCCTAGTCTCCCCCTGTGACCGCCCCATGAGCGCCGAGTACAAATAGATGTTCTCCCTGCCGGTAAGCTCAGGATTGAAACCCGCCCCTATCCCAAGCAGCGACGTGACCTTGCCCCACACCCGGACACGACCCCGTGTCGGCCTCACAATACCTGAGATGGCACGCAGCAGCGTGCTCTTGCCGGCCCCATTCCGCCCAATCACCCCGAAGACCTCGCCTCGCACGACATCCAGCGACACACCATCCAGAGCACGGACGTATTCGCGCTCGATCCCGCCCTTCAAAGATCGGATGACAAACTCCTTGAGCGAGGTGGGCCGGTCTCGCTCCCGGTGGTAGAAAACAGCCACGTCATCAAGACAGATCGCAAGAGGCGGCTCTGGGACCTCCACTACCCGCACGCGCGACTCCTCAGACACGGTAGGCAAAGGCATCCGACAACCTCATGAAAACCCAAAACCCCAATAGCAGCATGCCCATTGCGGTGGCACTCGCATACAGAATGGAGTCTACTCCAGGCAAGGAACCATCGTAGAGGGGCTCGCGGAATATCGTAACCATATGAAACGTGGGAATGGCTGCCACAATGGGGCGTAGCCATTTGGGGAGCATATCCAATGTATAGAAGACGCCGGAAAGCCACATCAAGAGCTGCAGAGAGATGTTGTGCAGGTTGAGCACATCGGCGAAGAAGACAGCGAAGGCTGACATGAAGAGTCCCAGGCCCAGGGTGAACATTGCAATAATGGGCACAGAGAGTAACACAAAGAGCAAAGATGGCCTGAGGGGAGCGCGCATGTAGATCATCATCAGTGCCAGGGGCACCATCGCGAAGAACAGGTTCACCAGCCCGGTGCCGATAGCAGCGACAGCGTACACTGACCTTGGCATGTAGACCCGGCCCATCAGGGCGCCTCCATACATCAGATCCGCGATCGCCTGCGTGCTGGCCTGCGAGATGAAATTCCAAATCACGATGCCCGCGAGCAGGAACAAGGGATACCTGGGAATGGGCGCTGCAAAGAGCGCGGTGAAGACCACCGCCATGACCAGCATGGTGAGCAGTGGGTCGAGCAGGGTCCAGATCACGCCCAGAACCGAGCGCTTGTAGCGCGCGGTGACGTTGCGCCGGATCAGATTGCGGATCAGATCGCGATAGCGGTAGAGGTCGCGCAGTTCGTCGAGGATCAGCCGGCGCGGCGCCGCCGTGTCATAAGTCGGCGCGGGCATCTGCGTCGCGATCACTTCAGGCATCTATCAGCAGCCCCCCTTCTTGGGCTCCCAGTCTACCAGAGTCCCCACCGCGCAACAAGCCGGAGCCCACGGCCCCCATTATACCGTCCCACAAGCAGCGCTCCCTTCGCAGCGGTTCATTCCGCGGACTTCGCTCCGAAGCGGAAAGCGCGATTCTCACCGTCCGACGCGCCTCAACCGAGCAGCGCGGCGGCCTCCAGGTACTCCACGATCTTCGCCACGCTCTCCTCCACCGTCTCCTCAGCCGTGTGGCAGACCACCTCGGGGCTCTCGGGCGGCTCGTAGGGGTCGGAGACGCCGGTGAAGTTCTTGATCTCCCCCGTCAACGCTTTCCTGTACAGCCCCTTCACGTCGCGCTCGATGGCCACCTCCAGGGGCACCTCGACGTACACCTCCACAAAGTTCTCGATCCTGGCTCGCACTTCGTCCCGCACCTCGCGATATGGGGAGATGGCCGCCGCGATGGCCACCACGCCGTTGCGGCTGAGCACCTCACACACCCACCCGATGCGGCGGATGTTGGTGTCGCGGTCTTCCTTGGAGAAGCCCAATCCCTTGCTCAGGTTGGTGCGGATCACGTCGCCGTCCAACACCTCCACTTTCATGCCGCGCGCCCTGAGCCGCTCCGCCAAGGCCCCGGCCAGCGTGGACTTGCCGGAGCCGGAAAGACCCGTGAACCATACCGTGAAACCTCGATGTTCCAAGTGAGTCCTCCTGATTTGAACTAACCGCTGAGAACGCAGAGTACGCAGAGATTCTCTTATATATCTTCTCCGCGCTCTCTGTGGTTTGATTCCCATCCATCTTCGTGCCCTGGTGTCTTGGTGGTTAATCCTACCTACCACCAGAGGCACTTAGAGGCATTTCAGCGTCGCCCGCAGGCCGAACTGGCGCAGATACGCCCGGCGGCGCGAGATGTAGCGGCGGTAAGCCGCACGCATTTCGGCCGCCGACAGCGCCGGCAGGCCGTCGCCGGGAAAAGGCCACTCCCAACCCAACTCGCGCGAGAGGCGCCTCAGGCGCCGGATGAGATGCGCGGCCAGCTCGGAGCGCCAGCCGTAGGCTCGCCGCTCCGAGGCTTTCTGCACGTCGACGAAACCCGCCCCATCGACGCCTCCCGGCGGCGCCACCAGGGGGAGGATGGCCTCCCAGGCCGCCTCATCCCACTCCCAACCCAACCATTCGTACAGGTCGGCGAAGGTACCACGCGGCTCCAGGCAGGCCCGCTCGTAGCCCACTACCCGGTGCGGCACGTCCTGTAAATGGCGCAGGGCGAGCTCGTCGGCCGCCCGGGCCATGAAGGCCACCCGCTCTGCGGGATGGCGGGCGCGGTCGGCCTCCCGGGCCAGCCCGGGCAGCAGATGGGGCAGCTCATCCCGAAATCGCCCCCACTCCTCCTCCACCCCCCACTTCACAAACAGGCCGTGCTCGTCGTAGGAGTTGACGATGCCGGCCGCATGACGCTGGACGTAGATCACGCGGTCGGGCTGAAAGGCCTGCATCAGGAAGGGCAGCCAGTTGGGATGGGGTTCCTTGACGACAAGCGTATCGACGTCTCCACCGTGGTAATGGCGGCAGAGCCAGGCCAGGTGCTCCCGCAGGTGCGCTGCGTCCTGCGCGTCCCGCTCTTCCGCCTCATCCCAGCCGATGTGCCAGCCAAAGCGCCCCTGCCAGCGATGGATGTCTTCAACGAAGGGTGAAGGGGGGTGCTGCGTGAGCCAGAGCGGCTCCTTGGGGATGAGGTGCACGCCGCGCGCCCGTCCCAGGACGGCCGCGAGCCAGGTCGTGCCGCTGCGCCGGTGGCCCACCACCAGGATCAGCCTGCGCCAGGGGGTGCCGTCGCTAACAGGGCCGCCCATCATACCTGGCCTCACCCCAGCAGGCTCTTGCCCTGCATCCTCTCGGGCACAGGCACGCCGTGCATCTCCAACACCCTCGGCGCCACGTCCATCAATTGGGCGCCTTCAACCCGGCGCCCCCCGCCGGGGCGGCGCGGATCATAGAGGATGAACAGGCCGTTCTCGGCGTGGTTGCACTCGTCCGGGCCGGTGTCGTTCTCGAAGCTGTAGATGTCTCCATGACCCAGCGATCCGCTGGAGCGCCAGCGCAGGTCGTCGAAGTAGATCATCAGATCGGGCGGGATGCCACGCACCTCCTGGTAGATCTCCTGCGGTTTGAACACCTGCGTCTGCAGGGGCGTGCCGTCCGCGGCCGGGATGGCGGAGATTTTCTCGATGAGCTCGTCCCGCAGCGCCTCGTAGTCGGAGGGCTCCACGATCCCCTCCGGCTCGCGCCCCCTCACGTTGAGGAAGACCCGGCCGTAATACCCGCCGGCGCCCCAGGCCCGCGTGCGCGACCAGTCGACCTCCACCTTCTCAAAGGGCAGGAGCCTCCCAGGCTCGGG
>JAJRVX010000473.1:0-8274 GCA_024277095.1 Chloroflexota bacterium | reverse complement strand
GCGCCGCGCAGGAGCAGGTTGAGCTCCGTGCCGATCAGCGGCGCTTTGTCGGCCATTGAGGTGCCGATGGTCACCGCCCAGTAGGCCAGCTGATCCCACGGGAGGAGGTAACCGCTGAAGCTCAGGAAGAGGGTGATCAGCAACAGCACCACCCCGGTCAGCCAGGTGAAGGATCGTTCCTTCTTGTAAGAGCTGGTCAGAAAAGTGCGAAGCATGTGTAAGGCGACGAAGATGACCATGCCCTCCGCGCCCAGCCTGTGGATGTCCCGCAAGAGCGATCCGAAGGGGACCTCGCTCTCCAGCTTCAGGATCGACTGGTAGGCCTCGCTGGGGGAAGGCACGTAGTAGACCATCAGGATGATGCCGGTGATCACCTCGACGAGAAAGAAGAACGTGGAGAAGAATCCCAGGCGGAAGGTGTGGGTGAACCAGGTGCTGGCTTCCTGATAGTATCTGGGACGGATATGGAAGAGGAAGCTGGTCGTGTGGACCCGGTATCGAGGGTTCGGGCGCTCGGTGGGGGGATCGCCGCGCAACACGGCTCGCAGCTCCTTGAGCCCCAACCCCGCCGTGATGATGCGCACGCGCTGATCCAGCAGGGTGAGCGCCTTCTCTCGTACATCCTGCATGTTCAGTGATTTGATCATGGTCCCTCCTGCAGACAACCCAATGTCCTGCTGATCACGCGTTCGGCTCTCCGAGGATCTTGCGGCCGGTGTCCACCTTCACGATGACGTTGGGGTCGTCGGGGAGGGGTACGGGATCTCCGGTCTCAGGATCCGTCTCGGCCAGCACGTTGCCGTCCTGGTCGAGCACCTGCACGACGAAGCGATCCAGCGAACGCGGGGCTGGCCCCCGGATGTAGGTGCCGTCGTATTGGAATTGGGAGCCGTGGCATGGACAGATGAACTTGCCCTCCTGATCGTTCCAACCATACAGGCATCCCAGATGTGTGCAGACCTTGTATAGGGCCAACACGCCCTGTTCCGTGTGGACGAGCCAGAATCTCCCCTTCGGGAAATTCACTGGAGGGGTCTTCTTTGGAGGTAAGTTGGATACCTGACCCAGGGAGAAGACGCCGCCGAACTCCCCTTCCTTGAAGCGGGGCATGGAGAAGAGGTATCCGATGCCCGCCAGGTCGACCAGCAGGATGCCCAGCGAGGCCAGCCATGCGTAGTTCAGCCATTCGCGTCGTGAGATCTTTGCTCCCTTGTCCGCTGACGGAAGTGCCGTCTCAGCCATATCCCTTTGCCTCCTTCGCTTGAGAGTCCTGTGCTACAGGGAGCACGAAAATACGATAGCCCGGACACGTGACCGGGGCGAGAGGGGATAGCCCCTCAGAGAGTGTCCGAAGATCGGCTAGCGTAGGGGCACGCCGTGCCGCCGCCGAAGGTCTGGCATGGGCACCTTGGACCTGGCGACGACGGAGACGCATTCCTCAGACACACCCTAAGCTCACGGTCCCGTGTACGGCTACCGATGTGTACGGGGGAAGAGTGATTCCTGCTAAAAGAACCATTTGTAGGAGAAATATATCACGTAAAGAGGGGAAAAGCAAACGCGTGGGGGCGGTTTGTATATCGATTGCTCCCTCTTTGTGCGCATGGGGGCCGTGCGCACGCATAGGGCATGAGATGGCTTGGGGGGGAGGCCCTTTTAAGCCTTCCCTCTTCAGGCGCGATCGTCCTGTGGAGGCGACGGCAGACGGAGGCTTACCGGGCTCGGCGGTTGGGGCGGCGTTCCCTTGGCGCACAACGATAGGGTGAGGTATAATGCCGCCCGCTGTGAGCGCGTGTGGAAGGGGATCCCATGTTGGTCATCGACGGCTCTTATGGCGAGGGGGGAGGCCAGATCCTGCGCACGGCGCTGAGCCTGGCGGCCGTCCTTCAGCGTCCCGTCCGGATCGAGCGGATCCGGGCCGGGCGGCCGCAGCCGGGGCTGCGGCCGCAGCATCTCACCGCCGTGCGGGCTGCTGCCGCCGTGTGCGGCGCCACGCTGTCGGGGGATCACGTGGGATCGGATCGGTTGACGTTCCAGCCGGGACATCCGCCGCGCCCTGGGCACTATGCCTTCGACGTGAGCCAGGTCGCCGGGGCCGGGTCGGCTGGCGCGGTGAGCCTGATCTTCCAGACCGTGTTGCTGCCGCTGGCATTGGCGGATGGTCCCTCCCATGTGGAGCTGCGCGGCGGTACCCATGTCGCGTGGAGCCCGCCCTTCCACTATCTGGCCCATGTGTATCTGCCCGCCCTGACGAAGCTGGGCATCACGGCCGATGTGCGGCTGGGGCGTTGGGGGTGGTATCCGAGGGGGGGCGGCGAGATGACGGCCCATGTCCCCGGCCGGGCGCGATTGCGTCCTCATGAGTTTGTCGAGCGTGGCGATCTCCTTCGACTGTGGGGCATCTCGGTGGCATCACGTTTGCCGAAGCACGTGCGTCAGCGGCAGGCCCGGCAGGCGCAGGCCCGGCTGGCGGCGGAGGGGTTCGCCGTCGAGATCCAGGAGGTGGATGCCCCGTCGATTGGGCCGGGGACTTGCGTGTTCCTCTGCGCGGAGCACGAGGGGATCACCGCCGGGTTCTCCGCTTATGGGCGGCGCGGGCTTCCCGCCGAGCAGGTGGCCGACGCGGCCGTGGACTCGTTGCTGGCGTACGAGGCCGGGAGCGGTGCGGTGGATCCACACCTGGCCGATCAGCTGGTGTTGCCCCTGGCGCTGGCGGGTGGAGCGCTGACCACCACGCGGGTCACGCGCCACTTGATGACGAACGTCTGGGTTGTAGAGCGATTCCTGGGACGGCGCTTTGAGTGGGAAGGTGAGGAAGGAACAGAGGGACGGCTTCGATGTTTGAATTGATCTTCCTGGGCACTTCGGCCTCCGCCCCCTCGGTGAGGCGCGGTCTGTCCTCCGCTGTGGTGCTCTACAAGCAGTATCGGTTCATGATCGATTGTGGGGAGGGAACGCAGCGTCAGCTGTTGCGTAGTGGCCTGGGATTTCGGCGCCTGGATCGGATCCTGTTGACGCACGGGCATCTGGATCACATCCTCGGCCTGGGAGGGTTGGCCTCCACCTTTGGTCGGTGGGAGATGATCGACCAGATGGATCTGTATGGCGGGAAGTGGGCGTTGCAGCGGGTGAAGGGGTTGATGAATGTCGTATTCGGTCCCGGGCGTATGCCGTTGCACATCGTGTACCATGAGATCGAGCCCGGCGTCATCTTCGAGGACGACACCTTCACGCTGAGCGCCTTCCCGGTCGATCATCGGGGGCCGGACTGCTTCGGCTTCTCCTTCATGGAGAAGCCGCGTCGGCCGTTCCTGCCCGAGCGGGCGGAGGCATTGGGGATCCCGGCCGGCCCGGTGCGTCGCCAGCTGGTGCAGGGACAGGCGGTGACGTTGGGGGATGGGCGGGTGATCCACCCGGACGACGTCCTGGGGCCGGAGGTGCGCGGCGCTCACCTCGCCTTCGTGGGAGATGCCGGCCGCACGGAGGGCCTGATTGAGTTCGTCCATCGGGCGGACGCGCTGGTGATCGAGGCCACGTATTGCGAGGAGGAGGCGGAGATGGCGCGTCAGTTCGGCCATCTCACGGCGGCCCAGGCTGCCCGTCTGGCCCGGGATGCGGAGGTCAAGCAGTTGATCCTGACCCACATCTCCCGCCGGTACGGCGCCCGGCGCGTCCTGGCTGAAGCACAGCCCATCTTCCCTGAGACGGTGGTCGCCAACGACTTCGATCGCTTCCGTATCCTCAAGGATGGGCCGAACGTCTATCTTCACCAGGAGCAGGATGTGGATGAGGAGGCCTGAGCCCGGGATGTCCGGATGGGCGCTGGAGCGGTGGGGAGGGCCTCTTGGATGGAGTTTGAGGGGGATTAAAGCGTTGTGGATTGCAAACAGCCCGCCAACGGCGGGCTGTCGTCTATTCAGGCACGGGAACGGGCAGCTCGTCCACCGGCGTGTTGATCCACTTATCGCCTTCCTCGATCAACATCACCGGGATGTCGTCCTTGATGGGGTATTTCCGGCCGCACCCTTCTTCCTGGCACACGAGCCAGGCGTCCTTGACCAGTTGCAATCGGCCCGGATCGGGGCCTTCACGTCGGGTGGGTCCGCTTACGCACGCCGGACAGCGTAAGATCTCCAGCAGTTCCGGATCGATCGCCATGTCCTCTCCTCCGTTCATATCCCGGGCTCGGATCTGCCCGGGCCCCTGGCGCCCGTTCTACTCGTGTCTCCTGCCATGTCAGGGTCTGGCGAGCCGGCCGCGTTCGGTCGTAGAAGGCTCGTGAAACGATCAGGTGGTCTACCATCTCGCGGGATGCTCGCCCAGACGTTCTGGGGGCCATCCCCCTCAATCCATCCTCCCCTCGCCTGCCCCGCCCACCCGAATCAGGTCGGGAAAGGGCGGATACAAGGCGGGAAAGAGGATGTTTTGGCGGAGGGGGCCCCTTCGCACCTCCCCTGTGGGCTTGCGATGGGCCTCGCGGGGTCCTCACCGTTTTGGATACACGACCCCGATGCGCGGATCCAGTATAGCATAGGTTGGACATGCCCTCAACTTTGTGCTATACTTGCTCGCCGGGCGATAGACGCCTAAAACACACACCTCCCGTCCCGTTTCATCAGGGAAACTGCCGTCATCGTGCCGCTCGTCCCGATCGAGCGGTCTGACGCAGGATCGGGAGGTGGAGGAACAAAACGAAAAGGAGGAAACAGTCGTGCCGATCGTATCTTTGAAACAGCTTTTGGAGGCGGGTGTTCACTTCGGGCATCGCACGCGGCGATGGCACCCGAAGATGAAGCAGTACATCTTCACCGAGCGTAACGGGATCCACATCATCGATCTGCAGCAGACCATCGCCCGTCTGGATCAGGCCTACAATGTGGTGCGAGACACGGTGGCCGAGGGGGGGATGGTCCTGTTTGCGGGCACCAAGAAGCAGGCGCAGGAGACGATTCGCGTCGAGGCCGAGCGATGTGGGATGCCCTATGTCAACCAGCGTTGGCTCGGCGGAACGCTGACCAACTTCCGCACCATCCGGCAGCGCGTGGAGTACATGATCGAGTTGGAGCAGCGCCGGGATAACGGCGAGTTGGAGGCGTTGCCGAAGAAGGAGGCGCTCCTTCTGACCCGGGAGATCGCCAAGCTGAACCGCCGGCTGGGCGGCCTGCGCAGCATGACCCGGATACCGGACTTGCTCTTCCTGGTCGATATCCGTCGGGAGGACATCGCGGTGCGGGAGGCCAACCGCTTGGGGATCCCCATCATCGCCATGGTGGACACCAATTGTGATCCGGACCCCATCGACTACGTGATCCCCTCGAATGATGATGCCATTCGGGCTATCAAGCTGATCACGTCCAAGATCGCGGACGCGGTGATCGAGGGGCAGCAGATCCGGGCGGCGGCCATCGCCGAGGAGGAGGCTGCGGAGGAGGCCGAGGAGGAGCAACTGTTGGGGCCCTCCACCTTGGCGAAGATCCGCGCTGGGGTCCTGGAGGAGCTAGAGGAAGAGGAGCTGGTCGAGTTTGAGGAGGAGTTGGAGCTGGAGGAAGAGGAGCCTGAGGAAGCCGTGTTGGAGTTGGATGAGGAGGAAGAGGTGGCTGCCGCCGAGGTCTTTGAGGCCGAGGAGGAGTCGATAGGCGAGAAGGAAGAGGCCGAGGAGGCTGAGGAAGAGGGCGAGGTCGTTGAGGCGGCGGCTGAGACGGCCGAGGAGGCGGGAGATTCCCAGCCAGAGGCCGTGGCTGAGGAGGAAGCAAGCCTCGAAGCGGATGAGGCTTAAAGGGATCAGGAGGAGGCCGGAAGGTTCGGCCTCCTTTACATGTCAAACCATTTGGAAGAGGAGTGGGAACGTTGCAAGTCACGACGGAGATGATCAAGGAGTTACGCGCGAGGACCGGCGCGGGAGTGCTGGATTGCCGCAACGCGTTGCAGGAGACGGGCGGGGATCTGGACAAGGCGACGGAGCTATTGCGCCAGAAGGGGATCGCGGTGGCCGCTAAGAAGGCCGGGCGCGAGGCCCGAGAGGGGATCATCGGCTCTTACGTGCATATGGGGGCCAAGGTGGCTGCCCTGGTAGAGCTGAATTGCGAGACGGACTTCGTCGCCCGCACGCCCGAGTTCCAGCAGCTGGCCAAGGACCTGGCCATGCAGGTCGTGGCCACCCGGCCTCTGTACGTGAGCCCCGAGGACGTGCCCGCCGAGGTGGTCGAGCGGGAGAAGGAGACCTATCGTGCTCAGATGGCGGACTCCGGCAAGCCGGAGCACATCATCGAGCGCATCGTGGAGGGCAAGCTCGAGAAGTTCTACGATGAAACCTGTTTGCTGCGTCAGCCGTTCATCCGGGATGAGGGCATGACGGTGCAGGACCTGATCACCGATGCCATCGCGAGGCTAGGCGAGAATATCGTCGTGCGCCGGTTCATCCGGTATGAGCTGGGGGAGGAATGATCCCCGGGAAGGGCTGATAGGCGATGACCGACTTGAAGTATCACCGCATCGTGTTGAAGTTGGGCGGCGAGGCGCTGGCCGGCGAGAGCGGCTTCGGGATCGATCCCGACCGGGCGGAGGAGGTCGCCACCAAGGTCCGCAAGGTCAAGGACCTGGGGGTGGAGATCGCCGTCGTCCTGGGGGCCGGCAATATATGGCGTGGCAAGGAGGGGCTGGAGCACGGCATGGATCGTGCCACGGCCGATCACATGGGGATGTTGGCCACGGTCATGAACGCGCTGGCCTTGCAGGACGCCCTGGAGCGTCTGGGCGTGATCACCCGGGTTCAGACGGCCATCGAGATGCGGCAGATCGCCGAGCCGTACATCCGGCGGCGGGCCATCCATCAGCTCGAGAAGGGGTATGTGGTGATCCTGGGGGCCGGGACCGGGAACCCGTATTTCACGACGGATACTGCGGCCGCCCTGCGGGCCATGGAGGTTGGCGCTGAGGTGCTCATCAAGGCCACCAAGGTGGATGCGGTGTACGATCAGGATCCCCTTCTGAATCCGGACGCGCGGCGTTTCGACCGGCTGAGTTACATCGATGCGTTGAATATGCTGGTGGGCATCATGGACAGCACGGCGATCACGCTGTGCATGGACAACGGCCTGCCCATCTATGTGGTCGACCTGTGGGCTCCGGATAGCCTGGAGCGGGTGGTGCGTGGGGAGTCCATCGGCACGGTGATCTCATAGGCCACCCTCCCCAGCGCGCCCTCGGCGGTTGCTACCCGGCAGGGGTGGGATCGTAGAGGGCGGTGGGGCGTCGTCTGCGAGGACGAACGGCCCCGTTTACGGTCTCCCGTGTTGGACCTTGTAGCTGCAGCCAGGAGTGAAGGGAATGATCGACGACGCGCTGCGAGATGCCGAAGACCGGATGAAAAAGGCCGTGGAGGCCTTGCAAAACGACCTGCGCGGGGTTCGCACCGGGCGGGCTTCACCCGCGTTGGTGGAGCGGGTGATGGTGGATTATTACGGGGTGCCGACCCCCTTGCAGCAGCTGGCCACCATCGCGGTTCCGGAGCCGCGCTTGCTGACCATTCGGCCGTTCAACCCCGGCGATATCGGCCTGATTGAGAAGGCGATCCTGAAATCGGACCTGGGGCTGACGCCGTCGAACGACGGCAAGCTGATTCGGCTGGTCATCCCTCGCCTGACCGAGGAGCGACGGCGTGAGCTGGTCAAGCTGGTCGCCCGGCGGGTGGAGGAGGGGCGTGTAGCGGTCCGCAACATCCGGCGGGATACCATCAATGATCTCCGTGAGTTCGAGAGGGAGAAGCTCATCTCCGAGGATGAGCTCCACCGCGCGTTGGACGAGGTGCAAAAGCTAACCGATCGTTACATCGAGCAGGTGGATGAGGTCGGTAAGGCCAAAGAAACGGAGATCATGGAGATCTGAGGTGCGGTGATACCGATGCAAGGGGGGGCGGGCCGTGCGGGAAGACACGGCTTGCTCCCTCCTTTTGCTTCGAGGCCCATTTCGTGCGTTTCCGCGGGCGACCTGGGGACCCTTGTGAGGGAACCTGGCGCGGTCGCGGTGGACGGAATCGGCGGTGGTGACCCCCACGCTCCACTTCTTGTTCGGGGAGAGATGGCCGCAATGATCTCCTTCCCCGGATGCGTTCTTCGCCTTCGCATGGGAGGGAGTTTGTACCCTCTGGGGAGTGCCGCGAGAGGAATGGAAAGGTGAGCGATAGCGAGCTGACGCGTGTCCCTTATCACATCGGCATCATCATGGATGGGAACGGCCGGTGGGCTCAGAGGCGAGGGCTGCCTCGCCTGATGGGGC
>JAJRVX010000472.1:0-19254 GCA_024277095.1 Chloroflexota bacterium | reverse complement strand
CTCTCCGGCCAGCAGGACGGAAGTTTGGGCCTCTCGTGCGGCTTGTGCGACCCGACGTTGCACCCGGGGGATCTGCGGTAGGGGCACCTCGACGCCCAGATCGCCCCGGGCCAGGCATAGGGCATCGGCGGCTGCTGCGATCTCCTCGATGTGTGTCAGCGCCACAGCCCGCTCGATCTTGGCGATGATCGGGACGTGGAGCCCTCGCTGGGCCAGCTCGTGGCGGAGCAGGGCGATGTCGGCGGCGGTCTCCACGTAGGAGAGATAGACGCAGTCCGGCCTCAGCGGCGCCAGCGCATCCAGGTCCTGCCGGTCCTTCGCCGTCAGCGATGGCAGGGTGATGCGTCTCCCCGGCAGATTCACGCCGCTTCGTTCGGGCAATAGGCCTCCGATCTCCACGATGCACTCGACGCTCCCATTTTGGGCTGCTTTCACCCGCAGGCGGAACGCTCCGTCGTCCAGCAGGATCAGGTCACCCGGCCGGGCGATCTCCCCCAGTGTAGGGCAGTTGACCGACGCGTAGCTGTGGCCTCCGGGCGCCTCATCCGATGTCCCGACGGGGATCAACGTGAAGGCCTGCCCGGCCGTCAGCGTGACGCGGCCATCGGGAAGCGGGCCGATCCGCAGCTTGCGCCCTCGCACATCGGCGCCGACGCGGATCGTCTTCCCGGCCTCGGTGGCGATGCCACGCACATGCGCAAACCATGCCTCCAGCTGATCCGGTTGCATGTGGGACAGATTCACGCGACAGGTGTGCGCCCCGGCCTCCAGGATGGCTCGCAGGGTGGTCGGGGGCCATGAGGCCGGTCCCAGCGTGAAGTGAATTTCAGGATTCATGGTGGATGTTGTCCATAGTCACGTGGTATTGCCCCTAGTATACCTTCCCTGTCCGAAACCGCAACGCCGGGCGAGGGCGGGGCGCGTGTGCTTGTCAGTGGAAAAACGATGGGGAGGCTTTGCGAGTGGCTCTCCTGGGGGATGGTGGCTCGCCGGGTTGCCTGTCACCGGCGAGAGGTAGGGGTTTCGTGTAGAGAGCTTTGCCTTCCCCCTGAAAGCATGCTAGAATTCGATCGTCGAGACGGACTGTTGTAACTCCCCCGGAGGAGCCCATGATTCACAAAGCGCCCGCCTCTGATCCGGACAAGATTCGTGTGATATTTGAGCTCCCCAGCTCATTCTGGGCGGAGCGGATCTGCCTCGTCGGTGAGTTCAATGGGTGGAATCGTACCTCGCATCCTCTGCGCCAGGAGCGGGATGGCGCCTGGCGGATCGTCTTGGAACTCCCACGGGGACGGCGCTACCAGTTTCGCTATTTGATCGATGGGACCCAGTGGCAGAACGATCCCGATGCGGATGACTATGTGCCCAACGAGTTCGGCTCCTACAACTCGGTGGTCTTGACGGAGATCCCCACGGGGGAGGACGTTGAGGAGGGCAGGGAAACGGAATGAGCGGGTCTACATGGGATCGCTCCTCGATCGTGGAGCGCATTCTCGATCGGCGGTTGATCGCCGTCGTGCGTGCGGCCGATGCCGATGAGGCCTTGCAGGTGGGAAAAGCCCTGGCCGAGGGGGGTGTGGACCTGATCGAGATCACCTTCACGGTGCCGGATGCTCCGTCTGCGATCGCCCGATTGACCCGTGAGTTGTCAGACGGGGTCGTCGGCGCCGGCTCCGTGACCACCCCGGAGCAGGCCGAGGACGCCATCTCCGCCGGGGCCAGGTTCGTCGTCTCTCCCGTAGGCCGGCTGGATCTGATCGCGACGTGTCATCGCCGTGATGTGGTCTGCATGGTGGCCGGGCTTACGCCGACGGAATTGTTCCATGCGTGGCAGTCCGGCGCCGATCTCGTGAAGCTGTTCCCCGCCGGGGCGGTGGGGGGACCCTCGTACGTGCGCAGCGTTCTGGCGCCGCTGCCGGACCTCCCCCTGGTGCCCACCGGCGGCGTGACGTTCGAGAACTTTCAGACGTATCTGGCGGCCGGGGCGAAGGCCGTCGGGCTGGGCGGCGCGCTGATCCCGGGGGATCTGGTTCGCTCGGGGGACTGGAGGGAGCTTGCGGAGCATGCGGCGCGCTTCGTGCGGGCCCTGGCGGGCGGGTGATGCAGGGGAAGGCTCATGTTGGATATCGTGTCCATTGGGGAGTGCATGATCGAGTTCTTCGCCGACGAGCCGATCGCGCAGGCGAAGTGTTTTACCAAGGCGTTTGCCGGGGATGCGTTCAACATCATCGCGGCGGCGCAGCGCATGGGGTCGAAGACCGGGTTTATCACCCGGGTGGGGGACGATCCTTTCGCTCCGTATCTGCTCAAGAGTTGGCAGGAGATGGGGGTGGATACGAGCCATTGCAAGGTCGTCCCCGGCTTTAACGGGATCTATTTCATCAGCCTGCTGCCGGGCGGCGAGCGCGAGTTCACATACTATCGCACGGGGAGCGCCCCGTCTACGATGGAGCCCTCGGACCTGGACGAGGATTACATCGCAGGTGCACGTATCCTGCTCACGACCGGCATCACGCAGGCGATCTCGTCCTCATCCAGGGCGACGGCGTTGCGTGCGGCGCAGATCGCTCGGGCACACGGCGTGCAGGTCGCTTACGATCCCAATTTGCGTTTGAAGTTGTGGTCGCTTGAGGAGGCGCGTCAGGCCCTGGAGGAGATCCTGCCGTATGTGAACATCGCCATGCCGGGTGGACCGGATGAAAGCCGCATCCTGTTGGATCTGGAGGGGCCGAAGGAGATCATCGAGCGCTTTTGGAGCTTCGGCGTCGATCTGGTGGCGCTGAAGTGGGGGATGGAAGGATGCTGGGTGGGGGAGCGGGCGACGGGCCTCATGGAGCGGGTGCCGCCGCTATCCGGGATCGCTGCCAGGGATACGACGGGTGCGGGGGATGCCTTCAATGGGGCATTCCTGCATGGCCTGTGTGAGGGGCGGACGCCGGTGGAGGCGGCCCGTCTGGGGGTGATCGCGGCCGCGCTGAAGGTGCGCGGTCGCGGCGCGGTGGCCAGCCTGCCCGGCCGGGAGGAGGTGTATGCCGTGTATGAGCGACGACGGGCAGGATAGTCCGTGATTCAACGCGGTGGCGCACACGAATGAAGCCGGGGCATATGACACCCCGGCTTCACTCATACGGTCGACTTGGATGAGGAGGGGCCCCGTAGGGGCCTTCGCCGTTTAGGCGGGATAGCTGGCAATGGTGAACTGGAGGCTGGCAGCCCCCAGCGTGTCCGATGATGCGATGGGGAGATCGATGCTGGCGATCTCCTCAGAGCTTTGCGGTCCAAACCAGGTGAGACGGCCACCATGTGCCTCGATGAACGCGTACGCGATCACCAGGGGGAGCGGCGGGCTTCGCCGCTTCGGCGGAGTCGCATGGTAGCCTGGTTTGCTCCCGTTTTGTGGCTGAGCGCGCTCGATGCGCGTCTCCACGACGCCCTGATCGTGGTGAGGGAGTATGCGCAGGATGATGACGCTGTGCGACGGTAGATGGCGCGCGATGAAACGCAGCAGGCCGCTCAACGCCTGGGGTAGCCTTTGCGGATCCGCCTGGATCATAGGGCTATCGTCCGTGTCGACCAGGCGGATTTCCTGATTCCGACTGGTCAGGTAGGGCTCGATCTCCTGGATCGCCTCCTCCCAGATGTCTCGAATGTGAACGATCTCGCGTTCGAGGGCGAGTTGGCCCGAGGCGAGCTGAGAGGCCTCGGACAGCATGGTGATGAGATGGGCTGCGCGCCGGGCGTTCTCCAGGATGGTTTGTATGTATTCCTCCTGGTCCTTGGACAGCGGGTCCGTGTACGTGCTCAACAGCAGCTCAGCATACCCGATGACGGTGGAGAGCAGGCTTTGCAGGTCGTGCCGGAGCATCCCGATGAACATCTCGGGATCCATGAATTGCGCTCGCTGGGTATGCGGCATGTTGCGATCCATACGGAGCAGCAAGAGCAGGGCCCCCCATTGCAACAGGGCTCGTTCGGTGTCCGTAGGATGCTTCGGATCGTCCCAGCATGCGGTCAAGATGCCAATCGTGCGCTGCTCGTGTACGATCGGTACAGAGAATTGGGCCTTTATGTCAGAGGCGGGAGGGAGGGCAATCCGCCCTTCCTGCATCATGCTCTGTAGATGTTCCCACTCTTTCTATGTCCGCTCGCTCAAGTTGTAATGATAGGCCAAGACAAAGCTGGTCTGATCGTCGGACGGCAGATGCAGCGCCATCCCCCGCGCCTCGACCTCCGCCGCCAGACATTCCAGCGCATGGACAAGCGGCGATTTATCCGGCGGACATGCGGCCATCCTGGCGATCATCGCCGCGATCACGGCGGGGGGATAGGGTGGATCGCCGGGCATGTTGGATTGTCGGCGGGGTGGACTTGATGGTTGATGGTCCGTTGGAGGTGGAACGGGATCTACGCCGTAGCGAACTGCCTCATTTAAGGGCATATCTCAGTTAACTGCTCCTGGGAGAGGTATCGCTTGACCATCTCCACAATTTCCGCCCCGCGAAAGGGCTTGATGATGTAGTCGTTGGCTCCGGCGGTGAGGGCTCGGTTGACATCTTCCGTCTGCCCTCTGGCGGAGAGCATGATGACCGGCAGCGAGCGCGTGCGTGGATTGGCCCGGATGGCCTTGACGGTTTCGATGCCATCCATGTTCGGCATCACCATATCGCAGATCACGAGATCGGGGGAGACCTGCTCGATCTTCTCTATTCCCTCGCGCCCGTTGTCGGCACCGATTACCTCGAATCCCGCTGCGCCCAGGAAGATCGATACCAGGTGTACGAGATCGGGCTCGTCGTCGATAACGAGAATGCGTTTTCCCATATTATCCCTCGATGAAAAAGGTTTTTTCGGAATCATCGGCGCGTTGTGATGGTTGCCGCCGGGTTTTCTCCAGGTACTCTTGCAGCATCTTGATGCTGTATCGTCGGTGCCCACCGGGCGTACGATACGGTACGAGCCAGCCCTCCTGCTCAATCCGATGGAGTGTGGATAGGCTGATGTTGAGATACTGTGCAGCTTCCCGTGCCGTGAGGAGCGATGCTTCATCAGGTGGACTCATGGCGCCTTCCCCTCGCGAGTGATGAAGTCCATCCCAGCTTCTCACACGCTGATTGAACGGAGCTCTCTGAAACCGATTCAATTCGTTTAAGATTTACGCATTCATCCTAGTTGAGCCGCGGGCGGACGTCAATGCCCCCCCGGTACCCCGGAAGATGGTACTATACCCATTTCGGAGGTGTGAAGGCGCTTCTGTCACGATGCCTGTGGGAATCGTTGCCCGTCATCGCTGTTCGCAAGCCCACAGAGGAAGTGTGGAAGGACCGCCTCTGCCAAGATATCCTCTCTTCCGCTTGGCTCCTGCCCTTTTCCGGCCTCATTCGGATGGGGCAGGCCGGGCGAGCCAGATGAGGGGCGGAAATCAGGAGATTTCTTTTGAGGGGTACAGCTCCTCAAAGCTCCCCTTCTTTTTTTCCCGTGTATCAGGTGGTGGGTGCGTCGTTGGGATCTGGTGGCGTGTTCTGGATAGGCTTATGTGCCAGTAACGTGAGCACGCGCTGCCGGAAGGATAGGCTGCCATCGCGCTCCCGGTGGACTTGCAGACCGGCCGCGTCGCCTTCCATCGCCGCGTCCAACATGGCCGTTACCTCTTCGACCATCTCGGCGTCGGCATTCTCGGCATCCAGCCAATCTGCCAGATGGCGCTCAACCTCCGTGATCTCGTCTCGATCGATCTCCAGCCCGGCCTGGACGACCAGTTGGCGCGTCTGATCGGCGGTAAGGAGCGTCACATGGGAGCTGTCCCGCCGCAGCTCGATGACGTCTTGTGTGGCCCGCTTCACGGGGTCGATATCCCCGGCAGGCTCATGGATCAGGATGTGCCCCCCGGGGCGGCACACCCGGGCCATCTCTCGGATCGCCGCGGCGGCGTCCTGGAAGTGATGAAGCCCATAAGCGCAGGTGACCAGGTCGAAGGAGTCATCCAGGAAGGGTAGCTGCTCCGGCCGGGCCCATCGTACGTGCAGGTTGTCCAGCCCGGCTTGGATACGGGCGATCTCAGCCTCCTCCAGCATCTCGGGGCTCGTGTCCACGGCGATGACTTGCCTCATCCTTTGCGCCAGGGCCACGGCCAGCGCCCCGGTGCCGGTGGCGATGTCCAGCGCCCGCTCATCCGGCTGCGGATCGACGAGGTCTATGAGGCGCTCAATTTGGGCGGGGGTGAGGTCGTGAGGCCGATGAGACGGAAGAGGAGGGGAAGGAGAGGCCGGGGCCGGCAGCGTCGCCTGGACCTCCTGCTCCTCCCGTTCCTCTTCCTGAGGTACCTGGCGGTCGGCGGGGACAGCCTCGCTGTTCAAATGCTCGATCTTGTTGACATAAATGATGGTCCATTGCTTCTTTTCCCAGACGAGCTTGTGGATGGCGGTGTTGTGTTGGTAGACACGGACGTGGTGGCCCCCGATCAGAGAGCGCAGCAGGGTGGACATGGTCCCACCGTGGGTGACGATGGCGATGCGGTGTCCCCAGAATTGGTCCAGGATGGTGCGCAGCGCCTGGACGACTTGGTCCCGAAAGGCCGTGTACGTGGGGGCCGTTTCCGGCGTGGGGATCCAGGGCTCGTCGGGCAGCCCTTTGCTCTCCGCGAAGGAGGGGAACTCCTCCCAGTATGGCTGTGTGGCCTCTTCCAGGCCTTTTTGGATGTGTACGGGGAGGTTCAGCCGGATGCTCAGGATATCGGCCGTCTGACGGGCGCGCAGCAGGGGGCTAGAGATGATGACGTCGATGGGCTCGTGTGTCGCCAACCAGTCTGCCAGATAGCGAGCCTGCTCCCAACCTCGGGCCGTGAGCCCGGTATTGGGGCCCATGTTGATCCCATATAGGTTGCTTAGGGACTCCGCATGACGGATCAGGAGCAAGTGGGTTGCCCGCGAGGTCTCCATTTTGGTATGGCCTCGGAGATAGGTGTGGGGTGGCATTCGTGTAGCCAGGGACTATGCTTCCACGGGGGGATGACGCCCGCCCCACGAAACCACACCCCCGCACTTCCGCAGAAGCTCGCTCTCACATGCCGGGCTCTCGGATGCTGAGCTGTCGTAGAGCCGAGAAGGAGTATATCGTTTTCCTGTTGAGCTGTCAATTTGACGTTTCCGCCCCGCACCTGCTTTGCCCGGCCTTGCCTATCCCGGTCGGGCTGAATTGGATACACTACTCTTCTCGGTTTCCCCCAGCACACGACGTGGCCAGACGTACCCCACCACCCACCGTTGAGCCCCTTTCTCCCGGGCTCGGGGGAAGGGGTTTGGGGGATTTTGAAAAAGCCCTGTACCCAAGAGGCTGTGTGTGGCCCTTTGGTAATCCCTTGTGGTATAATTCAGCGCGTTGTGCAACAGGAGAGAGCCCGTGCAGCGAGAAGAGCTAAGACAATGGCCGGTTGGCGGCGGACCGCTGATCGGCATGCGGCTATGGCTGACCCGTTCCTTCTGGCGCCTGGGGCCGGGATGGGCTGTCTTGGCGGGGGCGTTGGCCTCCGGCGCCCTCACGTGGAGATCACAGGACCTCCTGCGTCTGCTTCTCCTGGTGTTTTTGGCTGATCCTGCGTGGGGTGGTTTGTGGACCATCCTGGTGGAGCGTCGCCATGACACCCTGGATGGGGAGGAGTGGTGGCCTTCGACCACGTTCGCGTTGCCGTATCTGCGGCCGGGATCGCCGGCGGCTCGGCTGCTGGGCTGGGCGGAGAGCGATCGCTCTCTGGTGGCTGCCTGGCGATTGGGGCTGCCCACTTTGCTGGCCACCGGCCTGGTTGCCCTGATCCTGGGGCGTGAGGCGGTGTTGGCGACCCTGCTGGCGCTCTCCCTGTGCTTGATCGGATGGGGCACTGCCCGTCTGAACGGGCGGCCGAACACATGGATCCAGGCCTCCTTGATGATCGGCTTGCCGTGGGGGCTGGGACATGCCATCTACGCCCCGATGACCCTGGCTTCCCTCAGCGGGGGAATTGCCTTCACAGTGTGGCAGCGGGCCGCTCTGGAGGTTGAGAGCGGGAGCCAACGGGCCTGGTGGCTCCTGGCCCTATCGCAATTGGGGGTGGTCGCCCTCCTGGTGGGGACGCGGCATCCCCTTTGGGCAGCCGGCGTGGCATTGGCCTCGGCGCCTACATGGTGGGCGTATGGGAGGATGAATGCTGAGGAGGGGAACTCGGCCGTGCTCGCCCACGTTCAATCCTGGTGGTGGGTCGCTTTGCTGGCTGCGGGATGGGCATTGGGAGGCGCTCCCGGGTGAGCCTGTGGATATGGATCGCCCTGGCGATCGTTCTGATCGTCGTAGTGGCCTTGGCATATTGGCATCTGATCATCGCCGAGGGCGCCTATCTGGGGAGCGGGGTTGTCGCCTACCTGTACGATCGGTTCGCCCGACGCTACGACGACATTAAAGGTTTCAACCGGGAGGACGAGCGCCACTTCATCGCCCGACCGCTGCGATTGGGTCTCGATCTGGTGGGGGCGCGCCGCCCGTGGCTCCTGGATGTGGGCACCGGTACGGGCCGGGTGCCGCGAGCGCTACTCGCCGATGGCGGGTTCCCCGGGCACATCGTAGCTGTGGATCGCTCCCTGGGGATGCTTCAGGAGGCCGTCCGTCGACTGGAGGGGGACGAGAGGGTCTCCTGGCTGTGGTTGGATGCCTCCGAACTGCCGTTCCCAGACGCCACATTTGATGCTGTAAGTTGCGTGGAGGCCTTGGAGTTTATGCCCGATCCCCGTGGGGCCCTGGCGGAGATGGTGCGGGTACTGCGGCCCGGTGGGCTCATGCTCCTCTCCAATCGGGTGGGGTGGCAGGCGCGCCTGTTGCCCGGCCGCACCTTTCGCCGATCCATCTTTCGCCAGATGTTGATGGACATGGGGATGGCGGCCTGCGAGGTCCGGCGTTGGCAGGTGGACTACGATTGGGCCTTCGCCCGCAAGGCGGGATCTGCCCTCGGATCGGGGGAGGAGGGTCGCTCCCTGGTCGGGTGCCTGCTTTGCCCGCGCTGCGGCGCACGGGACTGGTATGTTGCTCCTCATTTCTGGCGCTGCGACGTTTGCGGCCGCCGGTATGAGGTCCGCGCTGGCATCTTGTTGCTGGCGGATTGATGGAGCTTGAGCCGGGGGCATATTTCGAATCGCGTGCGGAGGTGCGCTTTCTCATGCAACATTTTCTATCGATCGCTGATCTGACGCCGGAGGGATTGTGGGAGATCCTCCGGCTGGCGCGAGAGCTGAAGGACGAATGGCTCGCGGGGGGCAACCGGCCTCTTTTGCGAGGGAAGGTCCTGGGGTTGTTGTTCCAGAAGCCGTCCTTAAGGACGCGGGTGTCGTTCCACATGGGCATGATCCATCTAGGCGGGGACGCGATCTACCTTTCGCCGCAGGAGGTCCGCCTGGGGGAGAGGGAGAGCATCCCCGATGTGGCGCGTGTCCTGTCACGTTACGTAGATGGGATCATGGCGCGCGTGTTCGCTCATGCCCATGTGGAGCAACTGGCCGCTTACTCTCGGGTGCCTGTGATCAACGGGCTCTCCGATTATAACCATCCCTGTCAGGCGCTGGCAGACCTCCTCACGATCTGGGAGCGGAAGGGGCGCCTGGAGGGGGTCCGCCTGGCTTATGTGGGCGATGGGAACAACGTGGCCCGCTCGTTGGCTTTTGCTGCAGCGCTGACCGGAATCCACCTGGTCGTTGCCTCCCCGGAGGGCTATCAGCTGGATGAGGAGACGATGGCCCTTGCCCGCTCGCTGGCCGAGCGTGGGGGCGGGCAGGTTACCCTCATCACGGATCCCTTCGCGGCGGTACGGGATGCGGATGTGATCTATACGGATGTGTGGACGAGCATGGGGCAGGAGGCGGAGGCGGAGCGCCGGCGTCAGGTGTTCCCCCCCTATCAGGTGAACGCCGATCTGGTGTCGCGAGCGCGGCCGGATGTGATCGTCATGCATTGCCTGCCGGCTCATCGCGGCGAGGAGATCACGGACGATGTGGCGGACGGCCCGCACTCCGTGTTGTTCGATCAGGCGGAGAACCGGCTGCATGCGCAAAAAGGGCTGTTGGTGCGTTTGATGGCGCCCGCAGAGGGATAGTGGGGAGCGACCGCCGCTCCTCCTGGGAAAAGGTGGGGTATATATCGAACGTGTGGGGATGAGGTGCGGAGTTGATCGACGTCTTTGGCATTCTCAGCCGTTTCTCGTGGCAGAGCGTGATCGATATCGCGCTTGTGGCGGCGATCTTTTATGGGTTGCTGCGGCTGTTTCGCGGTACGCAGGCTGTCGCTCTGCTGCGAGGCGTCCTCCTCGTCCTGCTGATTATCACCATCGTGACCAGCGTATTGCAGCTGAGCGCTTTCGAGTGGCTGGTGCGCAACTCGCTGCCCGCGATCCTGGTGTCCCTCCCGGTGATCTTCCAGCCGGAGTTGCGACGGGCGCTGGAGCGTATGGGGCGAACCAGCACCCTGTTCCGGTGGGGGAATCGGGAGTCCATGGCCGAGCAGGTCACCGGATATCTCGTGTCCGCCGCGATGCGGCTGGCCGAACACCGACATGGCGCCCTGATCGTTTTGGAAGGCCAGACTGGGTTGCAGGACTACATCGAGACGGGAGTGATGATCGACGGGATCGTCTCAACCCAGCTTTTGCTCACGATCTTCTTCCCAAACACACCACTGCATGACGGTGCTGTCATCATGCGGGATAACCGGATTGTGGCGGCCAAATGTGTCCTGCCGCTCTCCAGCCGACCCAGTGCGGAGGTTCAGTACGGCACCCGCCATCGGGCGGCTCTGGGGATCACAGAGCAAAGCGATGCTCTGGCGATCGTCGTCTCCGAGGAGACGGGCACGATCTCCGTCGCCCGCAATGGGCGTATCGTGCGCCGCCTGGATGAGAGCCGCCTGGAGCGGGTGATCGAATCCTTCTATCGGCCTGAACGCCCTTGGGCGCGGGAGCCACGGGGGGCGATGGCATGAATCGCCTGGCTGGTGAATTGGGCACGATCATCCTGTCCATTATCCTGGCCTTCGTCGTCTGGGTGGTAGCGGTTCAGGAGGAGAACCCGGTTTTGCGGCAGCTGTTGCCTGAGCCGGTTCCGATCAGCGTGGTGGGGCTGTCCAGCGATCTGGCCCTTTTGAGCCAGACAGCGGATACGGTGCAGGTGGAGGTGCGGGCACCAAGGCGCACGTGGGATACGCTGTCCGCTCAGGATTTTCGGGCCATTGTGGACGTGGCCGGATTGCGGGAGGGCGTCCACGAAGTCCCGGTAGAAGTGTATGTGGAGAAGCCCGACGTGGAGGTCGTGCAGGTGCGGCCTGAGCGGGTGCGGGTGACGCTGGATACCTTCGTGAAAAAGGTCGTCCCCGTGCGGGTGGAGGTGCTGGATGAGCCTGCGCTGGGGTATGACTGGGAGACGCCGACGGTGGAGCCGGATCGGGTGACGGTTTCCGGCGCTCGCACGTACGTAGAGGACGTGGCCAGCGCCGTTGTAGAGGTGTCCATCCTCGGCGCGAAGTCCACAGTGCATCGCATTCGCCCCGTATCCCTGCGGAATAGCGAGGGGCTGCCCACCCGCTTCGTGGAGGTCGAGCCGAAATCGGTGTCGGTGACGGTTCCCATCGTCCAGCGTCCCGGCTACCGGGAGGTGACGGTCCTGGTGCAGCTTCAAGGGCAGCCGGCGCGCGGCTACCGGGTCAGCAACGTCAGCGTGGAGCCCCCGGTGGTCATGTTGTTCGGGGATCCTCAGGCGATCCAGGCCGTGCCCGGGTACGTGGAGGCGACGCCGGTCAACATCGAGGGGGCGGACACCGATGTGATCGAGCGTGCCGCCTTGTTGCTGCCTGAGAACGTCTCGTCCGCCTTCGGCGTGCAGAGCGTGACCGTGCGCGTGACCATCACTCCGCTGGAGGGTGGGTTGACGGTGACGCGCTCCCCCGTGGTGCAGGGGGTGGCGCCGGGGCTGCAAGCGAACGTCCTGCTGGATAAGGTGGACGTCTTCCTGTCCGGCCCTCTGCCCCGCCTGGAGGCGTTGCAGCCCACAGATGTTCGGGTGGTACTGGATCTGTCCGGGCTGGGGCCGGGGGTGCATAACGTTCGCCCCGTCATCGTGACGCCGGAGGGGGTGCGTGTGGACAGCTGGCTGCCGGAGACGGTGGAGGTGGAGATCGTGGAGCTCCCAACGCCGACGCCGGTGCCGGAGACGCCGACCCCGGAGGAGACCGTTGTGGCTACGCCGGAGGCTGTGCCCACGCATACTCCCACGCCCGAAGCGGGCGCGCAGGGCGGCGTGGGGATCTTGCCGGTGGAACGAAAACAAGAACCGAAGCCGTGAAAAGGGGAATGGATGAAGCCGATTGTTGCTTTGGTAGGTCGCCCCAATGTGGGGAAATCGACGTTGTTTAACCGGATCATAGGAGAGCGCCGGGCGATCGTCGAGGATATCCCGGGGACGACCCGGGATCGTTTGTATGCGGAGACGGAGTGGGCCGGCATCCCGTTCGTTCTGGTGGATACGGGCGGTCTGGAATTGCTGGATCTCTCCTCTCAGCCCAATGAGACAACGCCCGAGCCGTTGTCCGTGGCGTCGGCCGATTTCATCCCTGCCATTCGCACGCAGGCCCAGATCGCCATCGATGAGGCGGACGTGATCATCTTTCTGGTCGACGTGCGCGATGGGGTTACGCCTGCGGACATGGACGTTGCGGACCTGTTGCGGACCACCCAGAAGCCGGTGGTCTTGGCTGTGAACAAGGCGGATAACGAAACCTGGGAGAGAGCGGCGGCGGAGTTCTGGGAGTTGGGGTTAGGAGAGCCGTATCCGATCTCCGCCCTTCACGGTCGTGGTGTGGGGGACCTCTTGGACGCCGTGCTGGGACGTTTCCCTCAACGGATCGAGGAGGAAGAGGAGGAGGGGGTTCGCATAGCTATTGTGGGGCGCCCCAACGTGGGGAAGTCCTCGCTTCTGAACGCCCTGTTGCGTCAGGAGCGCGCCATTGTCAGCGAGATCCCGGGCACGACCCGGGATGCCATTGATACCGAGTTGGAGTGGGAGGGGGAGCGTGTCGTTTTGATCGACACGGCGGGGATTCGCCGCCGTGGTCGCATCGAGCGAGGCGTTGAGTATTACTCCGTGCTGCGAGCTCTGCGGGCGATCGAGCGCTCGGATATCGTTTTGCTCCTGATCGACGCGAGCGAAGGGGTTACGGCCCAGGATACCCATGTGGCGGGATATGTGCTGGAGGCGGGAAAGGGAATCGTCGTGTTGGTGAACAAGTGGGACCTGATCGAGAAGGACACCTACACGATGAACACATATACGCAGCAGGTGCGTGCGGCCCTGAATTTCATGGATTATGTGCCTGTCCTCTTCATTTCCGCCAAGACACGGCAGCGGGTGAATCAGGTGATCCCTACGGCGCTTCGAGTGCATCGGGAGCGTTTCGTGCGTCTCTCCACAGCGGATCTGAATCGGGTGCTGCGCGAGGCGACCACGCGGCATCAACCGCCGTCCAAAAAGGGGAAACGGCTACGCTTTTACTACGTCACTCAGACCGGCGTCTGCCCTCCCACTTTCGTGTTCTTCATCAATGATCGGGAGCTATTGCACTTCTCCTATGAGCGATACCTGGAAAACGTGATCCGATCGCTCTATCCGTTTGAGGGGACGCCGATTCGATTGCTGTTTCGAGATCGGGACCGGCCTTCTCTGGCAGGGAGGCGCAGGAGAGGGGGGCGAGGGCGTGAGCCTGAGGAGGGAAGCGTTGTAGACACTTCTGCCCCCGGACCCCTCTCGGGTGGACGCGATCAAGGTGGTTCGCGTAGTCAGTAGACTATCAAACCAGAAATAACACACCAGTTCCCAACAAGGAGAGGGCAAGGCTATGCGAAGAGTCGGGGCGTGGTTGGAGCAGAGGCGAATCGAGGTCGTCCTGTTGCTCACGCTGGCAGGCGCACTGGCCTGGTTCGGCTGGTTAGGGTATGATCTCGTATCGCCCTGGGTCCTGTCTGTGATCGGCCAACCTCAGGAGGGGCCCCGAATCTTTCAGGGGGAACTGGCTCTGGAACACGCTCTGTACCAATGCGATTTGGGCCCTCGGCCGGTGAACAGCGAGGCTCACCGGCAGCTGCAGACATACATCACGGAGCAGCTATCCCGGATGGGATGGGAGGTCGTGCAACAGCCGTTTACATATCAGAACACCCCCGGCGTGAACCTGATCGCCCGGCCGGCCCAGGACCCCAAACCCGATGCTCCTATCGCCTTGATCGGCGCGCACTATGACACCCGCCGGCGAGCTGACCGGGATCCGGACCCCGCGCGGCGGGGTGAACCCGTGCCCGGCGCCAACGATGGCGCCAGCGGCGTGGCCGTACTCCTCGAGCTGGCGCGCGCGGTCGATCTCCATCGGTCGCCTTACCGGGTGCGATTGGCCTTCTTCGATGCCGAAGACAATGGGCAACTGGACGGTTGGGAATTCATCGCGGGCTCGACGTATATGGCCAGACAGCTCACCCCTGAGGATCGCCCCTCGCTGGTGATCGTGGTGGACATGATCGGGGATGCCGATCAACAGATCTACATGGAACGGAACTCGGATCCCGAGCTACAGGAAACTCTGTGGCGCATCGCCAGCCAACTGGGCTATGGGGATTTCTTCATCCCTCAGCTGAAATGGTCTATACTAGATGACCACACGCCGTTCCTGCAAGCGGGGATCCCCGCCGTAGATATCATCGATTTCGACTATCCATACTGGCACACGGTGGAGGACACCTGCGATAAGCTCAGCGCGGAGAGCCTGGAACGCGTTGGACGCACCGTCGAGGCCTTCCTGGAAGGGGAGGATTGACAAGATAGGTTTACCCCCACATCGCAATACAGTACACGACTCGGTTTCCGAAGAAGAGGAGGAAAGGTCATGCAACCAGCCCAGAGAATGAACGCGCTTCCGCCTTACGTATTCGCCAAGCTGGCGGCTCGCATCAATGAGCTGCGCAGCCAAGGGATAGACGTCATCCGGCTGGACATGGGCAGCCCAGACCTGCCCCCGGCGCCCCACATCATCGAGGCGCTGGAACGCACCGCTCGCGATCCGGGCAAGCACGGATATCCCGGCTTCGGCGGTACGCCCGCTTTCCGCAAGGCGGTAGCCGACTATTACGCCGCCCGCTTCGGCGTAAACGTGGACCCGGCCAAGGAGATCGTCGCCCTCATCGGATCGAAAGAGGGAATCGCCAACATGGCACTGGCCTGGCTAGACCCCGGCGACCTAGTGCTCGTGCCCGATCCGGGATATCCCACCTACCGCATGGGACCGCGCATGGTGGGAGCGGAGGTGTACTTTATCCCTCTGCTGGAGGAGAACAACTTCCTGCCCGATCTGAAGGCCATCCCAGCGGACGTGGCCGATCGCGCCCGGATGATGTGGCTGAACTATCCCAACAACCCGACGGGAGCTATCGCCCCGATGGAGTTCCTGGAGGAGGCCGTGGCGTTTTGCCGGCAGCACGACATCCTGCTCTGCCATGACGCGCCGTATTGCGACGTGTGCTTCGACGGCTACGTGGCCCCCTCCATCCTGCAGATCCCCGGCGCCAAGGACGTGGTCCTGGAGTTCAACTCCCTGTCCAAGTCACACAACATGGCCGGGTGGCGCGTCGGCATGGCGATCGGCAATCCGATCGCAGTGGAGGCGCTGGGGCGGATCAAGAGCAACATCGACTCCGGCATCTTCCTGGGCATTCAGGAGGCGGCCATCGCCGCCATGACCGGGGATCAGAGCTGGCTGGAGGAGCGCAACGCCGTCTATCAGGAGCGACGGGACATCATCGTGCAGGCGCTGAATGAGGTGGGGCTGGCAGCCGAGGCGCCCAAGGCAAGCCTGTACATATGGCCCAAAGTACCCCAGGGATACACATCAGCGGAGCTGGCCACCCGGCTCCTGGAGGAGATCGGCGTCTCCGTGACGCCCGGCACGGCCTTTGGCGAGCACGGCGAGGGCTACCTGCGCATCTCCATGGGGACGCCCACGGACCGGGTGCGGGAGGCGATGGAGCGCGTGCGCCAATTCAAACTATGAGAGCCGTCCCACTGGCCCTCCACAACAGACGACCGGCAGCCTATGAAGACGACCAGATGCTCCAAAACCAGCGTCATGGCACGTCGTCCCTATCTCAGGGCGGAGTGGATCGAGCAAGTCCTCGCAAGTCCTATCCGTGCCGTTTCAAGCCGTGAGCGGGGGACGAGAACATGATATTTGAATATGATGCGGAAACGGACATGCCGTACATCAATTGATCACGGCACAAGCACCGAATCGGAAGAAATCACGCCTGGAATTGTCGTGGATTTCGACGAACAGAACTGCATCGTCGGCATCGAGATCGAGGACGCCAGCAAGCGAGCCGATCTATCCCGGCTTGAACTGAGAGGGCTGCCGTTGACCAATCTTATTCTAGGCGAGAGAGCCCTCGCATAAGCGCGATGGGGCGAAAGACGCTTCGGCATTCGTCGCCCGTCTTTCGCCACTCGTCGCATTCTCGCAGCAGGAGGTGATCTTATCCCTAGAGACCTGATCGTCACGGACGAAGGGCCCGAACGCGGACTGTTGGTAGGCGTAGAGATCACGAGCCGACCCTCTCCCTGGCCATTAGAGGACTCGCTAGACGAGCTAGAACAGCTCGCTCGCACGGCCGGCATCGAGGTGGTCGGCCGGGTGACCCAGCGTCTGGATCGCCCGAACCCGGCTACCTTCATCGGGACCGGAAAGGTCGAGGAGCTGGTCGGGCTGCGTGCGGCGCTGGATGCAGACGTCGTCATCTTCGACGATGAACTCTCGCCACGACAACAACGGGAGCTGGAGAAGGCCTTCGGTGACGAGATCAAGATCCTCGACCGCACGGCCCTGATCCTGGACATCTTCGCCCGCCACGCCCACACCCGGGAGGGTGCCCTTCAGGTGGAGCTGGCCCAATACGAGTACCGCCTGCCCCGCCTGACCCGGGCATGGACCCACCTGGCCCGTCAGGTAGGGGGCTCAGCCGGGCGAGGTGGCATCGGCGGCGTCGGGCTGCGCGGCCCCGGCGAGACCCAGCTGGAGGTCGACCGGCGGGAGATCAGTCGGCGGATCGCTCAGCTCCGCCGGGAGCTGGAGGAGGTGCGACGGCACCGCCAGCTACACCGACGCCGACGACGTCGGGCGGGGCTTCCCGTGGTCGCCATCGTCGGCTACACCAACGCGGGCAAGTCGACGCTGCTCAACGCGCTATCCGACGCCAACGTGGTGGCCGCTGACCAGCTCTTCGCCACGCTGGACCCGACGACCCGCAGGGTGGAGCTGCCGGGCGGGCGACAGGTGCTCTTCACCGACACCGTTGGCTTCATCCAGAAGCTGCCAACGCAGCTGGTGGCCGCCTTCCGGGCCACGCTGGAGGAGGTGACCGAAGCCGACGTGCTCGTGCACATAATTGACATAACGCACAAGCTGGCGTTGGAACAGGCGGCTACGGTGGAGGAGATCCTCCAGGACCTGGAGGCGGCTGACAAGCCGGTGGTCGTCGCCCTGAACAAGATCGATCTGGTGCCAGACGCGGAGAGGGTAGCCGACGCTCTCCGGATCTTCCCCAAGGCGGTGACCATCTCCGCCTTGAAGGGGAAAGGGCTGGACGACCTGCTGGCCCGGGTGGAGGAGGCCCTACAGGAGAGCATGATCCCCGTGCGGGTCCTGCTGCCGTACAGCGAGGCGGAACTGCTACATCAGCTACACGAACGCGGCAGTGTGGAGCGCGAGGAGCACACGGGGGAGGGAACGCTCCTGGAGGGCCGCGTGCCTGTGTGGCTGGTCGGACGCCTAGAGGACTATCGGATAGACTAGCCGGAGAGAGGGGAGCACGCCCAACGTGCTCCCCTTTTTCACGCCGTGGAGGCATCACCGAAAACCGGGTAAAAAAGGAGTTCACACGATGCAACCTTTCCCATCAACGAACGGCATCCACCAAGTCGTCCAGGAGAAGATCGACGCCATCATGAAAGCTTCCGCCATCAGCGAGTGGCGGTTCCGCATCGGCGCACTGGAAGGCGCCCAGGCGCCCGATTTCGATGACACCGGCTGGGAGACCGTAAAGCTGCCCCGAACCTGGTCCTCGGCCGACGGCGAGGCATGGTTCCGGGCCACACTGGACCTCCCAGCCGAGGTGGAGGGCATCCCTCTGGCCGGGTCCTCGCTGGAGCTGGTCATCTTCCTGACCATCGGCGCCAGCATCTACGTGAACGGCAAGGAAATGTACCGGGAGCCATCCTGGTCCGACACCCGGGCGGTCCCACTGGTCCTGACCGAGAACTATCAGCCAGGCTCACCCTGGACCCTGGTGGTTCGCTGCAACGCCGGCGACGGCTTCGGTGCCTTCATCGCCGCCTATCTGCGCTTCAGCAATCTGGCCGATGTCATCTTCCGGATCGACCTGACCCGCATGCAGATGGCCTTTACGCGCTTCCTGGCAGAGCAGGGGGATGGCGCCTCCCCGGAGAAGATGGCCGCATGGGAGCAGGCCGCGGCCGCCCTGGATCTGGAGGCGCTAGAAGGCAACAACTGGGACCGGTGGTGGGACAGTGTGGAGGTCGCCCGGGCGGCCCTGAGCCCCTTCGCCGACGAGGCCAAACGATACACGGCGCACCTGGTTGCGCATAGCCATATAGACATGAACTGGCTATGGCCCTGGTCCGAGACGGTGGACGTCTGCCGCCGGGACTTCACCGCCGTCGATCAGCTCATGGATCGATATCCCGAATTCCGCTTCTCCCAGAGCCAGGCGTCGACCTACCACGCCATGGAGCTGTATCACCCCGACGTGTTCGACCGCATTCGGGCCCGGGTGCAAGAGGGCCGCTGGGACATCACGGCCACCACATGGGTCGAGGGGGACCTGAACATGGCGGCCGGGGAGTCCCTGGTGCGACAGATCCTGCACACCCGCCGATATATCCGGAGCCGCTTCGGTGTGGAACCGCCCATCTGCTGGGAGCCGGACACCTTCGGACACCCGGCGACGTACCCGCAGATCCTGAAGAAGAGCGGCGTGCAGTTTTACTACTTCTGCCGGGCTGGAAAGGGGCATCCCCTCTTCTGGTGGGAGGGATTGGACGGCTCCCGGGTGCTGGCGGTACAGGACCCACGCGGCTATGGCAGCATGATCGACGTCCTGGGGGCTTCCGGCGTGGTGGAGAGCGTCATGGACTTCAGCGGCCG
>JAJRVX010000471.1:0-6210 GCA_024277095.1 Chloroflexota bacterium | reverse complement strand
GTCTTAACCTTGCTCCGCCTGGCAGGCTGGCAATCCATCCCGGACGCCTTCCGTCATTATCGCGCCTCCCTCAAGGAGTCCCTTCAGCTCATAGGCTTGCTGCCTGCCCCAACTTGACTTTGAAAAGACCCTGCTGACATAAATCTGCCGCCGTTCGCCGGCCGCGAAGGGCTCTCTCCGGAAAGCGCCTTGCTCCCGCCTTCGACCTGTCCAGCCTCGCCCCGGCTCTCTAGAGGAAGGCAGGTGCAGGCCGGAAAGGAGAGACCTCCGCGGAGGGCATCTCCTCTTCGCGCCTTCCTCTGTGAAGTTGGTAGCCGAGGGAGTCCCTCAGATGCCTCACCGGTGAATTCTCAGGCACGCTCTGAGAGAACTCCATTATCGCTTGTGCGTGAGCTCCTGTCTGTAAGCGTTTTTCGCTTCTGTTGAATAAGGTTTCCGCACTGGAGGTGACATAATCATCTGGGGGCGGGCGTGCATGTTGACAACTTGGACGCTCGCGAGTATAGTATAGGCACCCTCGAGGTGCCACGTCGATCGAGCACTGAATGTGTTATGTGATTACCTTTCCGAGCATCCCGGGCGGATCCCTGCTGCCCGGCGCGAATGCAATCGCCAGGCTGGTTCATTGCCTGGTGGGTTGTCCTGGTGTATTCCCCATCTGTGATTCTGGCTCCTGTCCCATGTGACGTGTCAGGCTGGAGCCTCGCTTGTTCTCGGCAAGGGGGCCGTTTTCTCTGTCAGCGTTGATACAGCGGGCGAGCATCGTTGCCTCCACCCCGTCACAGCCCTTTGAGGTACGCACAAGCCTTGCGATGTGATCGGAGAGGCCCGTGTGCTGATACGCACGCGGCGCGTCAGGCGGTCCCCTTCTGCTCCGCGAAGGAAGACCCTGTAGGTCTGATCTGATCCGGGTATCCCTGATGCCCTTTTTCACATCGCCACGTTTGCGTGTGGCGCTATTGCCGCTGCGGGGCTTGGTCATATTGGCCTGATTTTGTGATCGTTGGTGTGTAATAAGGCCTGAAACGGCCGTATCTTATGAAAAACTCGTCGCGAAAGGAGGTGGTTGCTTCGGCTATCTCCCCAGACATCCGATGTGCCCTTCCCTGAGGGCCGAAGGACGAGAATTTTCTAAATCTCCCCCACTGATCTTGAAACTCCAAGGAGGAAGATGATGCGAGCACCCTGGTTGCTGAGGATCCTGAGCCTCTTTGTGATCCTGAGCGTGGTCCTGGTCGCCTGTGCGCCTGCTGCCCCGGCGCCGGCGGAGGAGGCCGCGGCCCCGGCCGAGGAGAAGGCGGAGGAGGCGGCTGCCCCAGCGGAAGAGGGACCCAAGCGCGGCGGCGTGATCACGTTCGCCCTCTACCAGGAGCCAGAGATCCTCAACCCTCACATCTGCACCCAGACGGCGTGCGATGAGGTCAACGAGTTCATCCTGGAGTCTCCGTTGGGCGTGGATCCCGATGGCAACTTCTTCCCCATCCTGGCGAAGGAAGTGCCGAGCGCGGAGAATGGTGGCGTCTCCGATGACGGGCTCACCATCACCGTCCGCTTCAAGGAGGGGATCAAGTGGTCCGATGGCGAGCCGTTCACCGCGGATGACTTCAAGTTCACCTGGGAAGCCATCATGCATCCGGAGAGCGGCGCCGTCAGCACCACCGGCTGGCGGGATATCGAGAGCATCGAGACGCCCGACGACTACACGGCCGTCATCAAGTTCAAGCAGTTCTACGCCCCGTACCTGGCTCTGCTCACCGCCGAGATCATCCCGCGACATGCCACCGGCGATCCGGCCAACATGCCCAAGTGGGACTTCAACTGGCATCCCATCGGCACGGGTCCCTTCATGATGACCGAGTGGGTGTCGGGTGACCACATCACGCTGGTGCGTAATCCCAACTATCGGGAGGCGCCGGAGAAGCCCTACCTGGATGGCATCAACATCATCATCACGCCCAGCCGCGAGGTGGGCAAGGCGTTGATCAAGACCGGGGATATCGACATCCTCTGGGATCTGGTCGAGGCGGACATCCCCGAGTTCGAGAACCTGGAGGGCGTGGTGCTCGCGGCGCCGCCGGACACGGGCACGGAGCGCCTGCTGCTCAACCTGGCCGATCCCACTATCGACGCCACCGATGATCCCCTGAACAACCCGCACTGGGCGCTGGGTGATCTGCGAGTGCGCCAGGCGATTCAGTACGGCATCGACAAGGCCAAGATCAACGATGAGCTGCTGTACGGCAAGGCCACGCTGGGCACCTCCGAGATCAACCTCGGTTGGGCCAAGTGCGACATCCCCGTCAGCGAGTTCAACCCGGAGAAGGCCCGGCAGCTTCTGGAGGAGGCCGGCTGGGTGGACCAGGACGGCGATGGCATCCGTGAATGTCGCGGTTGCCCCTATGCCGAGGAGGGCCGCCCGCTGCGCCTGAAGATCCAGACGACCAGCGGCAACAAGCTGCGCGAGCAGGTGGAGCAGCTGTTGGTCGAGATGATGCGGGATATCGGCATCGATCTCTACATCGAGAACGTGCCGTCCTCCGTGCTGTTCGGCTCCTGGGCCAGCGGTGCCTTCCGCAAGCACGGCCAGTTCGACATCCTGATGTACACCACCTCCTACGGCATCGACCCGCAGGCGCACATGGAGGGCTACTTCGCCTCATGGAGCATGCCGACGGAGGCGAACGGCGGCCGCGGCTTCAACTACTCGCGCTGGATCGACGAGGAAGCCGACGCGGCCATCAAGGAAGCCGGCAGCAGCCCGGACCTTGAGGTTCGCAAGGCGGCTTACCAGCGGCTCTGCGAGCGCATCGCGGCCGGCCTGCCGCACATCTACCTGTACGACCGGCTGGAGCTGAACGCCTATCGCACGCGGCTCCATGGCTGGATCGACAACAACTGGATGGATCTCGGCTGGAACGCCGAGGATTGGTGGGTGTCCGAATAAGCCCGCCGATCGGATCGGGTGATGCATCCCATCTCCTGCCTCCCCCGACGCCGGGGGAGGCAGGAGACCAGAAGTGCGACCGTGAGATGTGAGAACCCCACAAGAGGTGGGAAACCGTGAGCAAATATATCCTGCGTCGTACGATTCAGGCGATCCCTCTGTTATGGGTCATCAGCGTTGTCGTCTTTCTCTTATTGCAGATCATCCCCGGCGGCCCCATGGCCGCTTATGAACAGAACCCGGATCTTTCGCCCGAGGATATGGCCCGGCTGGAGGAGCAGTTGGGGCTGAACGACCCCATCCACGTGAAGTACCTGAAGTGGTTTGGCAATATCCTGCGCGGCGATTGGGGGTATTCCTTGGCGACCAAGCGGCCTGTGCTGGTCGAGATCGGCGATCGCTTGCCGAATACTCTGCTCCTGATGGGGGTGTCCTTCTTCACCACGATCCTGTTCTCCCTGCCCATTGGGATCTTCTCCGCGCTGCGGCAGTATTCGATCTTCGATCACGTGGTGACCACCATCGCGTTCATGGGGCAGTCCATCCCCATCTTTTGGTTCGGGCTTATCCTGATCATGATCTTCCACGTGGGATTGGACAATCCCTTCACAGGTAAGCCGTTATTCCCGGCTCGTGGGATGACGTCCCTGGGAAAGCCATTTTCTATAGGTGACCTGGCCTGGCACATGGTGCTCCCCGTCTCGATGCTCACGCTGTTCAGCGCGGGCACGTACACGCGCTACATGCGCGCCTCCATGCTGGAGGTGATCCATCTGGATTACATCCGCACCGCCCGCGCCAAGGGGCTGGCCGAGCGGGCGGTGATCTACGGGCACGCCTTGAAGAACGCTGCCTTGCCCGTGGTCACCATCATGGCCCTGGATCTGCCCAGCCTCTTCGGCGGAGCGCTGTTCACCGAGACGATCTTCTCCTGGCCGGGCATGGGGCGGCTGTTCTACCGCTCGGCCGAGCGCGTGGACTATGCTATGCTGATGGCGATCATCATGATCAACGCCATCCTCATCGTCTTCTTCAACCTCCTGGCGGATATCGCCTACGCGTACCTGGACCCGCGTATACGCTATGATTGACGGATGGAAGCGGAGAGATCATGACCACGCACAGTGATACGGCCGTACCGACGATATCCCTAACCGACGAGACGTTTCCCCAATATGAAACCGAGTCGATGACCCATTTGATGTGGCGTCAATTCAAACGCCACCGCATGGCAGTGATCGGGCTCATTGTGGTCGGTATCCTGGCTATCGCCTCCATCATCGGGCCGATCATCTCCCCGTACGATGTCTACCGGTCCAACTTCTCGGAGCGTTACCAGCCGCCCTCACTGCGGCACCCCATGGGCACGGATGATCTGGGACGAGACATGCTCACCCGCATCCTGCAGGGTGGACGCATCTCGTTGTCCATCGGCGTCATGGCCATGACGCTGGCCCTGGTGATCGGCACGACGGTGGGCGCGCTGTCCGGTTTCTACGGCGGCATGGTGGACAATCTGCTCATGCGCTTCACGGACCTGATGCTATCCCTGCCTCAGCTCTTCGTGCTGATCCTGATGACCCTGTTGTTGCGCAGCATCAATATTCCCATCCTGCACGCGGGGGGCGGCGTCCTCGCCATCGTGTTCGTCATCGCCTTGCTCTCCTGGATGACCGTGGCGCGGCTGGTCCGGAGCGCCTTCCTGGCGCTGCGGGAGAAGGAGTTCGTGGAGGCGGCGCGGGCGTTGGGCATCAGCAATCGGCGCATCATCATTCGGCATATCCTGCCCAACGCGCTCAGCCCGGTGATCGTGGCCGGGACGCTGCGCGTGGCCTCGTCCATCATCACCGAGTCCGGCTTGAGCTTCCTGGGCTTCGGCGTCCAACCGCCCACCCCCACCTGGGGCAACATGCTGAAGAACGCCCAGGACGAGATGATGCGCGGCAACCTGTGGATGGCCATCTTCCCCGGCCTGATGATCTTCATCACCGTGATCGCCATCAATTACATCGGTGATGGGTTGCGGGATGCTCTGGATCCGTATAAGATCCGCTGAGGCGGAGTTCATTGAGGGGATCTTGATTCGCGCCGGCATCGACCGGCGCGAATATCGTTTCACACGTAAGGGGTGCTGATGTCTTTCGATTTCCACGCGGAGGAGAAGAGAATCATCGGCGAGGTGTGGACCTCGCAGACGTTGTACGCGCATCTGGCCACGTTGTGCGACTTCGGTAGCCGGTTCGGCGGTACCCCCAGCGAGGCGGCCGCGCGGGATTGGTTGCTCGATCAGTTCGCCCGCCTGGGGCTACGCGACGTACATCCGGAGCCGTTCACCTACACGGGCTGGTCACGCGGGGCCTGCGCGGTGCGCGTGGTGTCCCCCAGAGAGCAGTCCCTGACCTCGGCCATCTCGCTGGTCTACTCGCCCTCCACCCCGCCCGGCGGGCTCCGGGCGGAGCTGATCGACGTGGGCATGGGCACGGAGGAGGAGTTCGCCGCCCGCGCGGGCCAGCTGGAGGGTCGGATCGTGATGACCAACAGCGCCAGCCCTGAGAGCGGCAAGGTGTGGATCCACCGTCGCGAGAAGTATGGGCGGGCCGTGGCGGCCGGGGCGGCCGGGTTCCTCTTCGTCAATCACCTGCCTGGCCGATTGGCTCCCACCGGATCCCTGCGCTCTGGTCGGGTGGCCGAGATCCCGGCCGCGGGCTTGTGCCTGGAGGACGGGTTCCTGTTGTCCCGTTGGGCCAAGGATGGGCCGGTCATCGTCGAGATGGACATCCAGAATGAGGCGAAACCCACCGAGGCCGCGCACGTCGTCGGCGAGGTGCCCGGCGACCCCGGCCGGGAGACGATCATCGTCGGCGCGCACTACGATGGGCATGACATCGCCCAGGGCGCGATGGACGATGGCGCCGGTGTGGCGTTGGTGCTGGAGCTGGCGCGGCTGTTCGTCCCCCTGACAGGTCATCTGCCGCGCACCATTCGGTTCATCTGCTTCGCTGTAGAGGAGCTGGGCGTGCTGGGGTCCACCGAGTACGTCCGTCAGCACGCGAGCGATCTGGCCGACGTGGCCTTGATGCTGAACCTGGACGGCGGCGTGGCTGGCGGCCTGGGCGGGTTTAGCTTCTCCGGGTTCTCCGAGCTGCAGCCGATCCTCCAGAGCTGGGCGGAGGAGATGGGGGCGGATTGGAAATTGGAGGATACCATCGGCACAGCTACCGACGCGTTCCCGTTCGTCCTGGCCGGCATCCCCGCCCTGAACATGC
>JAJRVX010000470.1:0-4438 GCA_024277095.1 Chloroflexota bacterium | reverse complement strand
TCGTCGATGAGCCCAGCGTGGAGGACACCATCAGCATCCTGCGTGGCCTGAAGGAGCGCTACGAGGTGCATCATGGCGTGCGCATCACCGACAGCGCCGTCATCGCGGCCGCGACGCTCTCACATCGGTACATCACCGACCGGTTCCTGCCGGACAAGGCCATCGACCTGATCGACGAGGCGGCGGCGGCCCTGCGCATGCAGATCGACTCCAAGCCGGCCGAGCTGGACGAGATCGACCGGGAGATCATGCAGTTGGAGATCGAGCGGGAGGCGCTGCGAAAGGAGAAGGATGAGGCCAGCCGGGAGCGCTTGCAGCGCATCGAGCAGGAGCTGGCCGAGCTGCGAGAGAAGAGCGCGGAGTTGACGGCCCGCTGGCAGGCGGAGAAGGAGGCCATCCAGAAGGTCCAGGACATCAAGAGCCAGATCGACCAGGTCCGCATCGAGATCGAGCAGGCGGAGCGGGCCTACGATCTGCAGCGGGCTGCGGAGTTGCGGTACGGCCGGCTGCGAGAACTGGAGCAGGAGCTGGCCCAGGCGGAGGAGCGGCTGCGCGAGCTCCAGAGGGATGGCGCCCTCCTGAAGGAGGAGGTGGACGCGGAGGACATCGCGGCCATCGTCTCCAAGTGGACGGGGATCCCGGTGTCCAAGCTCCTGGAGAGCGAGCGGGAGAAGCTCCTGCGCATGGAGGAGCGGTTGCATGAGCGGGTCGTCGGACAGGACGAGGCCATCCGGGCCGTCTCCGCAGCGGTGCGGCGGGCGCGCGCCGGCCTGCAGGACCCGAATCGCCCTATCGGATCCTTCATCTTCCTGGGTCCGACGGGCGTGGGTAAGACGGAGCTGGCCCGAGCGCTGGCCGAGTTCCTGTTCGATGATGAGCGGAACATGATCCGCATCGACATGAGCGAGTACCAGGAGCGGCACACCGTCGCCCGACTGATCGGCGCCCCGCCCGGATACGTGGGCTACGAGGAGGGTGGCCAGCTGACGGAGGCGGTGCGGCGGCGGCCGTACAGCGTGGTGCTCTTCGACGAGATCGAGAAGGCGCATCCGGAAGTGTTCAACGTGCTCTTGCAGGTGTTGGATGACGGCCGGCTGACCGATGGTCAGGGGCGCACCGTGGACTTCCGCAACACCGTCATCATCATGACCAGCAACATCGGTAGCCAGTACATCTCGGAGCTGGTGCATGATGAGGAGGCGATGCGGCGGCAGGTGATGAACGTCCTGCGACAGCACTTCCGGCCGGAGTTCCTGAACCGGATCGACGAGATCGTCATCTTCCATCCGCTGCAGCGAGAGCATCTGAAGGAGATCATCGAGATCCAGTTGCGACGGCTGCGGGAGCTCCTATCCGAGCGGAAGATCACCATCGAGCTGACCGATGCCGCCAAGGAGCTCATCATCGATGAGGGGTACGACCCGGTGTACGGTGCCCGGCCGTTGAAGCGGGTGCTGCAGCGACGTATCCAGGACCCGCTGGCCGTGAAGATCCTGCAGGGCGAGGTCCGGGATGGCGATCACGTGGTGGTGGACGCCAGCGACGGCGAGCTGACCTTCACCGTGGTCGCGCCGGAGCTGGATCGAGAGGTATGGGGCGAGACGGCATAAGCCGTTCGAGCAAGGATAAGACGGCCCAGGGGAATATCCCTGGGCCATTTCTTTTCCAACCGGTTTCTCCCCTTCGGCGCGCGGCGGGGGAGAGGATGGTCAGTATCCGATCCGATGGGATGGCGCGAGGCGTCGTTGCGCTTACCGGACGGCGGTCGCGACGGCGTTGGAGGCTGTCTCCAGGTTGGATTGGGTGCTTTGGCCGACGGCGGAGAGCCCCGTTACCGCGATGACGAGGATCATCGCCAGGATCAGCGCATACTCCGTGAGAGTGGATCCCTGCTCTTGGCATATTCGGCGCATAAGGTCTCTCCCATGCTGTCTGATCGGGGATGATGGCGCGGCGGATATGGAAAAGGGATACGATGGCTCTTACACCCATAACGGCAATCCCCGCTTTCGTCAAGGGAGCGGAAGTACTATGTCCCATCGGTGATGAGTTCCCAGGCGCCTTCTCAGATGGGCGTGGGACTCACTCGGACGTCACCCACATGGAGGTGGACCGCCTCCGCCCCAGCCGCTTGACGCGCACATTGTCGATGCGGCCGTGACTTCGATCGTTGGTCACGCCGATGCCGGTCCCCAGGATGGGGTGCGGGTCGTAAAATTGGATCACCAGCGTGCCGTTCAGGTATACCTGGATGTTGTTGCCGTGTGTGACCACCCGATACTGTTGCCACCGTGTGGGGTCTACGCCGATATCCGCCCATGCCAACCAGGGCTTCCATCGCCCGTTCTGCATTTTGGCCAGCTCCAAGACGCCATCCTTTTTGGGAACGAGAGCGTAGTAGTTGTCCTCGTCCTTCCAGCGGAAGACCACCCGGGTGACATTCCAGATATGCCAGAGGCCCGGGCGGTCGGTCTTCAGATCAAGGGTGTAGTCGAAGTCGGGCTCTGAGACGAAGGCGATGGCTTTGGCCCATTTCTTGCGTGAGTAGAGCGTGCCATCTCGATCGATCACCCACTTGCCGTGGATAAATACCCACTGTAATCGGCAGACTTTTCCCCCTCGCTTGCATGCTTTTGAGCGCTTACCGCCGTGCCTGTCGTGGGCGTCTTCCCGCCTACTCTCCTGGCGCTTGTGGTGATCTCTCTCCTCTGCTTCTCTTTCATGGGGCTCTCGGTGGCGATCGTCATCTTGACCCTCGGCGAGAGCGGCTTCCTCATCCCCGTCATCGTTGTGCTCCTCGAAGTCATCCACCCACTCCTCGGCATCGACGGCGATGGTGACGGCCTGGGAAGCCGCCTCCAGGTTCGCATTGGTGCGCTGCCCCAGCGCGGAGACGCTGACCGCTGCAAGGGCAAGGATGGCAGACAGGATCAACGCGTACTCGGCGAGACTGGCTCCTTGCTCTTGGCGGATCTTGCGCATATCCCCTCCGTGAAGAGATGCTTTCGTGGATTCCCACTTCGGGATGATCGTTTCCCAATCGATAGAGATAACAGCGGCTGACGACCCCGTCAAGAGGGCAGGAGTACCGGTGAGGGGCTGCCCTCGCTGGGTGATGGATGCGCCATTTCCTGTTTGACGATCCTTCTGGCTCCGGGCATAATGCTTGTCACATTCCCTTCCCTGGAGGCGCGCATGACCGTACAGGCGTTGCAGATGCATCCCGATGACAACGTAGCGCTGGCTACCGTGGAGCTACGGGCCGGCCAGGAGATCTCCGTCGGCGAAACGACCATAATGCTGCGCCAAACGATCCCTTTCGGTCATAAGTTCGCCTGTCGTCCCATCGGCCGGGGTGATGCGGTGCTCAAGTACGGCCAGCCCATCGGCCGGGCCCTCGCGGACATCGCTCCGGGCGAGCATGTTCACGTTCACAATATGGAGGGCACGCGCGGCCGCGGTGATCTGGGAGACGACGTGACACCGATCACATCAGAGGGTGCGCCGCCTGTTGAATCCAAGATCCCATCCGTCGGAAAGCCGCCGGCTACCACGTTCATGGGGTACCGGCGCCGCGATGGGCGGGTGGGCGTGCGGAATCACGTGCTCGTCCTGGCCACCGTTCATTGCGCCAACGCGGTCGTGGAGCGTATCGGTCGGATGGCCCCCGCCGTTGTCGCCCTTCCGCACGCATATGGCTGCTCCCAGCTGGGGGATGATCTGGCCCAGACGCGGCGTGTGCTGGAGGCGTACGCGAGCCATCCCAACGTCGGCGCCGTGCTGCTCATCGGCCTGGGCTGCGAGTCGATCCCCACGATCGAGATGGCGGAGGAGCTGGCCGGGCGAGGGATCATCGTGCAACGTCTGACGATCCAGGAGGAGGGGGGGAGCCTGACGACGTACGAGAGGGGACTGGGGATCGCCCGTGAGCTGTTGCAGGAGGTCTCCAACGCCCGGCGGGAGCCGGCATCCCTCTCCGAGTTGACCGTGGGGGTGGAGTGTGGTGGCTCCGATGCCTGGTCCGGCGTGACGGCCAATCCCGCTGTGGGCGTGGCCAGCGATCTCATCGTGGCCGCGGGCGGGACGGTGATCCTGTCCGAGACGCCGGAGTTCATCGGCGCGGAGCATCTGTTGGCCGCCCGGGCGGTTTCGCCTGATGTGGCCCGGCAGATCCTGGAGATCGTGGCCCGGCGTGAGGAGGGGGTCCGGCGTATGGGGGTGGATATGCGCGGGGCGAACCCCACGCCTGGAAACATCGCCGGTGGGCTGACCACCATCGAGGAGAAGTCGTTGGGCACCATTTCCAAGGGGGGAAGCTCGCCCATACAGGAGGTGGTGGGATACGCCTGCCGTCCGACCCGACGGGGGCTGGTGATCATGGATACGCCCGGCAATGATCTACAGTCGGTGACGGCGATGGTGGCCGGCGGCGCTCAAG
>JAJRVX010000469.1:0-7534 GCA_024277095.1 Chloroflexota bacterium | reverse complement strand
GAGCAGATCGACAAGACGGTCGCCCTCCTGAAGCTTCAGGCGATGGAGGTGAAGATCGACGAGCTGACTCCCGAGCAGGAGAAGTATCTGGCGTCGTGGGAGATGGGCACCTGATCCCCCTGTGCGAACCTGGCGTCTCACCGGGGATGGCGTGGCGGGCGTTCACGATGATCCCCGGTGAGATGTTGTGGAGAGGGTTGAGCGCCTGTGGAGTGAGAGACCGTTGAAGGAGTAAACGATATGACCACGACCTTCATGAGTTCACCGCAACTCTTCTACACTTCCGAGTCTGTGACGGAAGGGCACCCGGACAAGATGTGCGATCAGGTCTCCGACGCCGTGTTGGATGCCATCATCGCCCAGGATCCGGATGCGCGGGTGGCCTGTGAGTGCGCCACGACCACGGGGCTGATGGTGGTGATGGGCGAGATCACGACCTCGGCGTCGGTCGATATCCCCCGGATCGCCCGCGATACCATTCGGGAGATCGGCTATACGCGCGCCAAGTACGGCTTCGACGCGGACACCTGTGGGGTCATCGTGTCCATTAAGGAGCAGTCGGCCGACATCGCGTTGGGCGTGGATAAGGCCCTGGAGGCCAAGACGGGGGAGATGAGCGACTCCGAGATCGAGGCCATCGGCGCGGGCGACCAGGGTATGATGATCGGCTTCGCATGCGATGAGACGCCGGAATACATGCCCATGTCCATCATGTTGGCGCATAAGCTGTGCAAGCGCCTGGCGGCCGTGCGCAAGAACGGCGCGTTGCCCTACCTGCGTCCGGACGGGAAGTCGCAGGTCACGGTGGAGTATCACTACGGCAAGCCGGTGCGTGTGGACACCATCGTAGTCTCCACCCAACACGCCCCGGAGATCGAGCAGGACAGGCTCCATCAGGACATCCTGGAGGTGGTCATCCGGCAGGTGGTGCCCCCTGAGATGATCGACGAGCGCACGAAGATCTTCGTCAACCCGACCGGCCGGTTCGTGACGGGTGGCCCCATGGGGGACGCCGGCATGACCGGGCGCAAGATCATCGTGGACACTTACGGCGGGGTGGCCCGACATGGCGGCGGCGCCTTCTCCGGCAAGGATCCCACGAAGGTGGATCGATCAGCGTCCTACATGGCGCGCTACATCGCCAAGAACGTGGTGGCGGCCGGGCTGGCTAGCCGATTCGAGCTGCAGGTCTCCTACGCGATCGGCGTGGCGCGGCCTGTGTCTCTGGCGGTGGAGACGTTCGGCACGGGGAAGGTGCCCGACGAGCGGATCATCGAGCTGATCCAGGAGCACTTCGACCTGCGTCCGGCCGCCATCATCCGCCATCTGGAGCTGCGGCGTCCCATCTACAAGGCGACCGCCGCGTATGGTCACTTCGGGCGAGATGATATCGACGCCCCGTGGGAGCGGATCGATATGGCGGAGGTCCTGCGGGATGAGGCCGGGCTGGACTGATTCGACGATCGGATAACGCCGTGGGGGCGTGATGCCCCTGATCCGCAGGCATATCGGCGGGCGACGGTTTTGGAATCGCCATCGGTTGGATAGATGGGCAGGCCAAGCATCGTGCTTGGCCTGCTTCGCTTGGAGGCTCGTCCATCGCAGGAGCACGCGGCGCCCCGTAGGATATCCGAGTTCGCTGGGGCCGGAGAATGGGTGGGTTGCGGCGGCGCGGCTCTGCCACATCGTCTATGTTGCTGGCCGTGTATCGTTTTTCGTGTGGGGATAAAGAAGCCCCTTGCCTGCCTCGTCTGGCCTTGTTCACCCGGGTCGGGCCGGGAGAAGGCAGGTGCAGGGCTGAAATTGAATACGCCACCTCCTGTCTCCGGTAGTGTATCTTTTTCGTGTGGAAATACAGTAGGGAGCTTTGAGGGGCGCAGCCCCTCAAAAGAAACCTCCCGGTTTCCGCCCCTCACCTGCCTTGCCCGGCCTGGTCCACCTGAATCGGGCCGGGAAAGGGCCGGTGCAAAGCGGAAAAAGGGGATGTTTTGGCGGAGGGAGGTCCCTCCGCACCTCCCCTGTGGGCTTGCGATGGGCCTCTCGGAATTTCCACCATTTTGGATACACTACCCTGTCTCTGGGTTCTTTGCGGGTCGAGTCGCTCCTGGGGTATAATAGGTGGTCACCGCTAGGTTATCGGCCAGGAGGGATAGACTTGGCACGGGCACTCATCACGGGTATTTCGGGGTTTGTTGGCAGTCACCTGGCCGAGCATCTCCTGACAGAGACGGACTGGCACGTCGCGGGCACGCTCTTTGGTGATGTCAGCGGTATCTCCCATTTGCGGGATCGGCTGGAGCTGTATCCGGCGGAACTGTCCCGTCTGCAGGTGGTCATGGACATCGTGGATCAGGTCCGGCCGGATTACATCTTTCACCTGGCGGCGCAACCGTTGCCCTCCCTCTCGCGCCGCGATCCGTGGGGGACGTTACAGACGAATATCCGATTACAGCTGAACGTGTTGGAGGCGGTCGTCCGGCTGGGGCTGGAGAGTCGAGTGCTGGTGGTGGGCTCGGGAGAGGAGTACGGGCTCGTCTCGCCAGACCAGTTGCCGGTGACCGAGGACACGCCTTTGCGCCCGCTGAATCCCTACGCGGTGAGCAAGGTCGCGCAGGATTTCCTGGGGTTGCAGTATCATCTCAGTCATGGGGTGTTCGCCGTGAGGGTGCGGCCCTTCAATCATATCGGCCCCCGACAACGTCCCGGCTTCGTCGTCCCGGATTTCGCCCAGCAGATCGCCGAGATGGAGGCGGGCCTTCGCCCCCCGGTGGTCTATGTGGGCAACCTCGACGTCTACCGGGATTTCAGCGATGTGCGTGACGTGGTGCGCGCGTATCGGCTGGCGTTGACCCATGGGGAGCCGGGACAGGTGTATAATCTGGGATCGGGACGTGCGTACTCGGTGCGAGAGCTGTTGGAGCGGCTCATCGCCCTCACAGGCATGGACGTGGAGGTGCGTGTGGACCCCCAGCGCATGCGCCCGTCCGAGGTGCCCCGGATCGTGGCGGATGCGTCGCGCTTCCGTCGGCGCACCGGCTGGGAGCCGCGCATCCCCCTGGAGCAGAGCCTGCGCGACGTCCTGGATGAGTGGCGGGGCCGGGTACGCGCTTCGACGGAGGCATCGTGAGCCCCGTTTGACCCTCACACGGATCAGGGGTTGTGGTAGCTGTGGCCTTTTTCATGTCTGCCACGCTCACGTGTGATGCTACCAATCGAGAGTGAAGGAGGAGTAGATTGGAGACGAAGATTCGATTTGGCACGGATGGGTGGCGAGGTCGCATCGCCGAGGATTATACGTTCGCGAACGTCCGGCGTTGCGCGCAGGGATTCGCGCTCTATTTGAAGCAGCTGGGGAATGTCGATGGCGGTGTGGTGGTGGGATTCGACCGACGATTCGCGTCGGAGCATTTCGCCGCCGCGGTGGCGGAGGTGATGGCCGGCAATGGCATCCGGGTCTTCCTCATGAGGGAGGCCGCTCCAACGCCGGCGATCTCCTATAGCGTGGTGGTCAAGAAGGCGGCCGGCGCGGTGAACATCACGGCCAGCCATAATCCGCCTACGGATAACGGGTTTAAGGTGCGGAATGAGACGGGCGGCGCTATAGATCCGGAGGGCTTGGCCGAGATCGAATCGCTGATCCCGCCATCCGATCAGGTGTTGCGCATGGATCTGGATGAGGCGTTGGAGAAGGGGTTGGTGGAATACTTCGATCCCGCTCCGGCTTACATCGAGCAGTTGAATCGGTTGGTGGATCTGGAGTCCATTCGCCAGGCCGGGTTGACCGTGGTGGCGGACGCGATGTGGGGCAATGGTGCCGGCTGGTTGGAGCGGCTGATCGGAGGGGGGCGCACGCAGGTGATCTCCATCCACAAGGAACGCAATCCCATCTTCCCGGAGATGCAGCGGCCGGAGCCTATCCGCCCGAATGTGGACCCCTGTATGGCCAAGGTACGTGAGGTGGGGGCGGATATCGGGCTCATCACGGATGGGGATGCGGATCGCCTGGGTGTGGTGGATGAACATGGCGACTTCGTGGACCAGCTGCGTGTGTACGGCTTGATCGCCCTGTACCTGTTGGAGGTCCGCGGCAAGCGTGGCCCTATCGTCAAGACGCTGTCCACGACCTCCATGCTGAACCGGCTGGGCGAGATCTATAACGTGCCGGTCTATGAGACGGGCGTGGGGTTCAAGTACGTGGCCCCCAAGATGCTGGAAGTGGGCGCGATGGTGGGTGGCGAGGAGAGCGGCGGATATGCCTTCGGGGATCACATCCCGGAGCGCGATGGCATCCTGGCCAGCCTGTACATGCTGGACCTCCTCGTGCGCACCGGCAAGTCGGTGACTCAGCTGCTGGAGCATCTGTTCAGCAAAGTGGGAGCGCATTACTATAAGCGCATCGACGTGCCGTTCCCGGTGGAGAAGCGGGAGGCCGTGCGTCAGCGTGTCGAGAGCACCCGGCCGGAGGTCATCGGCGGGCTGAAGGTCACGGGCCTGAATACGATGGACGGTTTCAAGTACGGCCTGGAGGATGGGGGCTGGATGCTGATTCGCTTCTCCGGGACGGAGCCGATCATCCGGGTGTACACGGAGACGACGCACCCGGAAGCCATCGACGCGATCCTGAGGGATGGGCTGAAGCTGGCGGGGCTGGATCAAGAGCGTGCTGATTGATTCTCATTGCCACCTGGACTTCCCGCAGTTCGATGCGGATCGGGCGGCCGTGTTAGACCGGGCACGGGCGGCTGGCGTTCGGGTCATCGTGAACCCGGGCGCCGATCTCGCCTCCAGCCGGCGGGCGGTGGCTCTGGCGGAGGCGGAGCCTGGTGTGTACGCCGCCGTCGGGGTCCATCCCCACGACGCGGCTACGGTGGACGATGCCGTGTTGTCCGTGCTGCGGGATCTGGCCGTCCATCCCAAGGTCGTGGCCATCGGCGAGATCGGGTTGGACTTCTATCGAGATCTGTCGCCCAGGGATCGGCAGCAAGAGGCCTTCGAGCGACAGCTGGACCTGGCCGCCGAGCTGCGCCTGCCGGCGATCATCCACTGCCGGGAGGCGCAGTCGCAGGTGATGGCGACGTTGCGGGCGTGGGCGGATCGGCATCCGCCGCCGGAGGGCGGATATCGAGGGGTACTCCATGCTTTCGCCGGCGACAAGACGATGGCGGAGGCCGGACGTGCGATGGGATTCCTGATCGCCCTGGGGGGCCCCGTGACCTTTCGGAACGCTCGCCGGCTACACGCCCTGGTCCCGGAGCTGCCGTTGGACTCCCTGTTGCTGGAGACGGATGCGCCCTATCTGTCGCCTCACCCGTATCGGGGGAAGCGCAACGAGCCCGCCCGGCTGACGCTGATCGCGGAGGCCGTCGCCCGTTTGCAGGGTGTGTCGGTGGAGGAGGTCGTCCGTCGGACGACGGACAACGCGATACGCCTGTTCCGGTTGTCCGGTCTGGGAGGGGATGGAGAGACCTTCGTCGGCGTGTGAGGTGGGGGGATCATCCACCCTGTAGGCGACGTTTTTTCTCAGATCGGCAGACTTGTGTAAAATACCACCTGAATATTTTAGTGAATGCTCATGGATGGTTTGTGTTCGGTCCGGGTGACGGCTGAGCAGGTCCTGTTGGAGTGAAACGGGGGTGGCCGCACCTTTGTAGGGGAGTGCGGCTTTGTCGATGAACACAATGACCATGAGGGGATGAGGTCCATTGACGCGATTGGCTGCCCTTGACCTGGTGCGTGATGAGCTCGACATGGTCGAGGAGATCATGCGCGCCCGGTTGAAAGAAACCTTCCCTCCGATCGCACAGGCGTTGGAGGGGCTGATTATCCGTGGTGGCAAACGGCTGCGTCCCGCCATCACGTTGTTGGCCGCGAAGTTCTCCCCGTGCGATGTGCAGTTGGTGTTGCCTCTGGCCGCGGCAGCGGAGGCGTTGCATACGGCGACGTTGGTTCATGATGATGTGATTGATGGGGCGCTGCTTCGACGTGGCCTTCCCACCCTCAACGCGATGTGGAGTCGCGGTGCCACAGTGCTGGCGGGGGACTTCCTCTTCGCCCAGGCCGCCGACTTCGCGGCGATGAGCGGCAATCCCCGGGTGATCCGCATCTTCTCACGCACGTTGGTAACGATCTGCAACGGGGAGCTACGACAGCTCTTTTCGGCGTTGAACTGGAAACAGCCGAAGGAGGAGTATTACCGGCGCATCTTCGCCAAGACGGCCTCCCTGTTCCAGGCCGCCGCGGAGACGGGCGCGGTGATCAGCGGCGCCTCTGAGGAGTTCGTGCAGGCGCTGAGCGCGTATGGGTATAACTTCGGGATGGCCTTCCAAATCGTGGACGATATCCTCGATTTCGTGGGGGACGAGTCGGTGATGGGGAAGCCGGCCGGAAGCGATCTGCGCCAGGGCACGGTGACGTTGCCGGTCTTCTACTTCCTGCAGCAGGATGAGCGGGCCCCGGAGCTGATCCGCATTTTGGAGCATGCGCAGGCGGATGGCGGAAGCCGCCTGGAGGAGGCGGTGGCGTTGATCCGGGACTCGGACGCCATCGATGCGGCGGAGGCGGAGGCGAGGGAGTTCGTGGCGAAGGCCCAGGAGGCGTTGTCCATCCTTCCGGACGTGCCCGCCCGGGATGTGTTGACGGATCTGGCCGACTTCGTGGTTGAGCGGCGCTGGTAACGCGCACATGGCGGCGAGGTGAGGGGTTAGGGGCGGTTGCCTCTAACCCTTGCTTTTTGTGGGGTGGGCGTGGGATGTCTGCGGTGTGGAGTTGACCCCCTGTGCAGGCGAGAAGAAGCTTTTCCTTGCGCCGCCGCAGGCGGTGTCCACGCTCGTTTGGGGGACTTCCGGCGTGTTGGACCTCTCCATCCTGATCGTAAACTGGAACGTGGCCCCTCTCCTGCGGCGTTGCCTGGCCTCCATCGCCGTGTCGCCGGGCGTCGACGTACGCGGGGAGGGCGATGGGCTTGCCGCGGAGGTCATCGTCGTGGACAATGCCTCCACGGATGACAGCGTGGCCATGATGGAGCGGGAGTTCCCCTGGGTTCGCGTCGTCCGCAATCGAGAGAACGTGGGATTCACCAGAGCGAACAACCAGGCGCTGGAGCTGGCGCGAGGCCGCTACCTGCTGTTCCTCAACCCGGATACCGAGATCGTCGGCGAGTCACTGGTGACCATGGTGCGGTATATGGACGCTCATCCGGACGTCGGCGCGCTGGGGCCACAGTTGCGTTATGCGGACGGTCGTATACAATCATCACGGCGGCGTTTCCCGACCCTGGCGACGGCCTTCCTGGAGAGCACGGTCCTGCATCTATGGTGGCCGAACAATCCGGTCGCCCGGCGGTACTACGTGGCCGATCGACCGGATGATCAGGAGCAGGAGGTGGACTGGGTGGTCGGCGCCTGCCTCCTGGTACGTCGTCAGGCGGTCGAGCAGGTTGGCGGCTTCGACGAGCGGTTCTTCATGTACTCGGAGGAGCTGGATTGGTGTCGGCGGGCCCGCGCGGCGGGTTGGCGGGTTGTCTATCTGCCGGCCG
>JAJRVX010000468.1:0-3457 GCA_024277095.1 Chloroflexota bacterium | reverse complement strand
GGCGATCAGCAGGGCTTTGGATAGGATGACCACGCGCATGGGAGCACCTCTGGGCCCATTATATCGTCCGCCCTCGTGCGGGACAACGTGGGTCATGCCAGATAGAACAGGACGGCGGACAGCGCCATGGAGACGGCCACCAGCCCCAACGCGGCCCCTAACCCCGTCCACATAGAGAGCACGCCCACAAGTGCCGGCACGGTCAAAGCGCCCAGGAATCCCAGCGCGATGAGCAATCCGGACGCCGCGCCGGTGCTGCCCTCGGCCCGTGCGGCCGCGTAGCTCATGATGGTGGGCCACATGCCGCCAAAGGCCAGTCCGCCTATGATGACGGCCAGCAGGGGGCCGGGGATCCCGGGGATCCAGATGAATCCCAGCACCGCGCCGGTGCCTATGGCGCCCGCGATCCCTACCAGGCGCTTCTCATTCCCCGGGCGGAGGAGCCGGCTGAACCCGTAACGCCCCACGATCATCCCGGCCCAGAAGGCGGAGACCACCGTCGCCGAGAGCGCGATGGGCGCGCCGCGTTCGGCCGCCAGGAAGCGGGCGGCCCATGTGGTCATCGCCGCCTCCGCCCCCACGTAGCAGACCAGCGCCAGCGCGCAGAGCACCAGCACGCGCCGACGCCACCAGGGTTGCCCATCGGTGGGGCGGGGTGTGTCCGCTCGGGCCTCCGAGGGTGGATAAGGGGCTCGGGCGACGGTGATGAGCAGGATCACGAAGGCCGCCGACAGCGTGGCGAAGACCCATCGCCATGAGCCCACCGTCGCCAGGATGGCCCCGGCCACCAGGGGGCTGATCAGCGATCCGACGCCGACGAACAGGAAATTGCGGTTGAAGGCCGCCCCGCTGCGTCCGCGATAGGCCAGGGTGAGCAGTACGCTGACCGCGGTCGCCATCCCGCCCGCTCCCCAGTTGATCAGGAACGCGCCGAGGATGAAGATGGCCCAGGCGGGCGCGAGGCCGATGATCAGGGCGGCCGCGAGGAGCATCGCCGCCGTCAGCAGCATTACATGCCGTGGCCCCCAGCGATCGGCCAGGGGGCCGATTCCCAGCGCGGCAGTGGCCGCGCCCAGCCCGCCCACCAGTGGCAGCAGGCTGGCCCGCGCGTTGTCCAGGCCAAAGGTGCTCATCACGGCGGGGAGCACCGCGCCGAAGATGGTGAGCGCCAGCCCTCGGAGCATCAGGGCCACGCGCAGGGCGCGCTCCAGCCTCCTCGCCTCAAACGGGGTGAAGATGGGTTGCGTATCCGAGGGATGGTGTTGGGGATGTGCGATCATGCCTCCTCCGCGTCCGGGCCCAGGCCGGATTCTATAGGCGATCTTGTAACTCGGCAATTTGGGGGGAGGGCAAGTGCGGGGACTGCCCGGTTGGGCGGAGCCCCTCCGGAAAAAGCCCTTCTTCTGCCTTCGACCTGCCTCGCTTCGGCCTGGGTCCTTTGGGAAGGGCCGAGAGAGGCAGGTACAGGCCGGAAAAGTGGGATTTCCGTGGAGGGGAGGACCCCTCCACACCTCCCCCTGTGGAGCTGGTCGTTGAGGGAGACCCCTCAGACATCTTGCCGGTAAATTTTCAGACACGCTCTCACGTTCCCGGGGGGGGCTGCCACAACGGGCCTCCCCGAAATTGACGTAAAGCCCTTCTTACGGTATAGTAGTGTCGAAGCATACTTTGCCACGTGTAGCGATCCGCCGCGAAGAGGCAGTTGACTTCGCGGTGTTTTGTTGTGATCGACATTTGCGGCACGGGCCTACGCCGGGGTCGCCTCGGATATGATGGCGAAGCCCAAAGCGTTTGAGGATCAGAGAGATGATCGACGATGGTCTGCCTGATATAGCGGATCACGGTGTGAGATCCATACTGGTTGAAACCACGATGCACTTTCAAACCCCGGCGCGATGGCCGGGGTTATTGATTCATAGACTCTGAAGGAAATGGAAAAACCAACACGGGTCCGGACAGGGACCGTGATGTTTCAGGAGGAAGGAAACGACAATGAGTAAGGTATTACGTATTGTTCCCCTGGGAGGTCTGGGGGAAATCGGTAAGAACATGATGGCCATTGAATACGGTCAGGATATATTGATCGTCGATGTGGGTGTCATGTTCCCGGAGAACAACATGTGGGGCGTGGATCTGGTGATCCCGGATTGGTCGTACCTGCGGGATAAGTTCGATCGGGTGGTCGGCATCGTCATCACCCACGGTCACGAGGATCACATCGGCGCGCTGCCCTATCTGTTGCAGGAGATGCAGGCTCCGGTCTATGCCACGCGCCTCGCCTTTGGTTTCATCGAGGGTAAGTTGAAGCGGCAGGGCCTGGCCAACACGACAGCGCTTCACACCGTCCAGGTGGGGGATCAGATCTCGATCGGCGCGTTTCAGGTGGAGTTCCTGGCCATGAATCACTCCATCCCGGATGGGGTGGGGCTCGCGATCCGTACGCCGGTGGGCCTGTTGATTCACTCTGGGGACTTCAAGTTCGATTACACCCCGACTCATGGGGTAGGGGCGGATTTCGGACGACTGGCCGAGCTGGGACGCGAGGGCGTGTTGGCGCTGATGGCCGATTCCACCGGCGCGGAGCGCCCGGGGTTCACCCCGTCGGAGAAGGTGATCGACCCGGTGTTCGATGAGATCTTCCGGGACGCGCCGGGCCGCATCATCATCGCCACGTTCTCCTCGTTGATCTCTCGGGTGCAGCAGGTCATCAACTGCGCCGCCCGACACGATCGCAAGATCGCATTGGCCGGATACTCTCTGCTGGAGAACGTCCGCATGGCCCAGAAGCTGGGCTATCTGGACGTCCCGGCCGGGACCCTGGTCTCGCTGGAGGAGATCCGACACTTGCCCCCGGAGCGGGTCGTGCTGCTGGTCACCGGCAGTCAGGGCGAGCCCGGGGCGGCGCTGGCGCGCATCGCACGCGGCGCCCATCGCGACATCAACATCGTGCCGGGGGATACGGTCATCCTCTCGGCCAATCCGATCCCGGGCAACGAGGAGGTGGTGGCGCGGGTGATCAACAAGCTGTTCCAGCGCGGCGCGGAGGTGATCTATCCTCCGCTGGCGCAGGTGCATGTCTCCGGGCACGCCAGCCAGGAGGAGCAGAAGCTGTTGTTGGCTTTGGTCAAGCCCAAGTACTTCATCCCGATTCACGGGGAGTTGCGCCATTTGCACGCCCACGCGCGCACGGCCAGGATGCTGGGCATGTCGCCGGAGAATATCTTCGTCGTGGAGAACGGCACGGTCATCGAGTTCGAGGACGGCGTTGGGCGGGTGGGCGAGCGCGTGCCCGGCGGCTACGTCTTCGTGGACGGTTCCGGCGTCGGGGACATCGGGCCGGCGGTGCTTCGAGACCGGGAGGCCCTGGCCCGGGATGGCTTCGTCATCGCCGTCGTCCCTGTCGATCAGGCTACCGGCGAGCCGGCCGGGCCGCCGGAGCTGGTGAGCCGGGGGTTCG
>JAJRVX010000467.1:0-6450 GCA_024277095.1 Chloroflexota bacterium | reverse complement strand
GTACGGGAGACCCACGTGAAGGACATTGCCGTTGATCAACGAAAAGCCGGCCTTCTGCATTTTGATCTGCCACGGAGGAAGTTCAAACCGCAGACTGACACGAGGCTCTATAGTGCGTCCGAACGTTAAATGTGGGGCTCTTGGCTTAGCCGTCAGGGGAAGACCGAATCTTCCTGCTCGGCCCATGTCTCCACAGGCAGCACAACATCGGCCATCGTCGTCGCAGCCGACACATGGCTGGCCTGCACAACGATGAAGGGCACCCCTTCTAGGGGCTGAACGAGCGCCTGGTCGGGATCCTCGTCGCCCAGGGCCAGATAGGCGACCTGGTGCCCGCCCACGGAGAACGCCCGATCCAGACCATACGCGGCGGCCGCCAGGCCATTGGCCTGCCCACAGACGGCCACGAGCGCTGGATATCCCTCGCCCGGCGCCTCGATCAGATCGACCAACTGGGCCATGGCCTCCACGATCTCGGCCGATCCGTTCGATGCAGCGCCATCGCCATAGACGAAGACCGGCTTCTGAGAGGAGGCGACCACGCGGGCCACCCGGCGGATCTCATCGGCCGCCACGCCCGTCCGTTGGCTGGCCAGCTCCGGGCTGTGCTCGGAGAGATCACGATCAGACTGCTCGCCAGCCAACTCCACCACCGCCGCCATGATGCCCAGCAGCAGATCACGTTCCGTCCCCGGCTGCGGGCGCAGCACATAGTGAGCCCACTCGCCCAGGGCGTTGTCGGCCGGATCGATGACGACCAATCGCGTCCCCCGGGGCAGGGAGCGCTTCACGAAGAACCCGGCAACCTGATGGTCCTGCACGAGATCCGTCCCCAGCACGACCACACAGTCGGCCGACTTCAGGGCATCCAGCCCCCTCTCCGAGACGCGACCGCTCTTCACGATCGACGCCCATGCCGAGTTCCATTCCGTGCTGGTCACCATCCCGCTTCCCACAGCGTCCGCGAAAATCCGCTTGAACAGATAGAGCACCTCAGCCGGCAGCCGGGCTGAGGCGATCGCGGCCACCCCATCCCCGTTGCGCCCCACCAACGGCTTCAACCTCTCGACGACGACGTCCAGCGCCTCATCCCAGGACGCCGCTTTCAACGTCCCATTCTTGCGCACCAACGGGGTGACGATGCGAGCGCGCTCATCCTTGAGAGGCTGATAGCGACCGACCTCGCACAATACGCCGTCGTTCACCGGCGCTTCCCAGTCGCCGTCAATGCGCACCAGATGGTTATCGCGGGTGACGAGCTCCACCCCGCAGCCCACGCTGCACCCCACACAGACGGTCTTCGTCCGCTCGACCTCGGCATCTCGGCCGCGATAGGCGCTGAAGCGATCGATGAGCGCGCCCGTCGGGCACACCTGCACGCAGGTGCCACAGCTGACGCAGGTGCTCTCGCCCAATGGGACGCCCAGGTCGGCGATGATCATCGTCTGGGCCCCCCGGTCACGCACCCCCAGCGTGAAATTGCCCACCAACTCCCCACAGGCACGCACGCAGCGCCGACAGAGGATGCAGCGGTTGTGATCCAGCACGAAATCCTCATGGGAGGCATCCACCGGGTAAGGACGCCAGCCGGGTTGCAGCGGCCAATGGGTCATCTCCTCCCGGTAGGCCGCGTTCTGCAACTCGCAATCCCCGCCGCTCACCTGACAGTACATACAGAAGTGATTCCGATCACCGAAGAGGAACGACAGGATGAGTCGACGAGCCTCTCGGATCCTGGGGGTGTTCGTGTATATCACCATACCGTTGGTGGCCGGGAGCGTACAGGAGGTCTGCAGCGCGGGCACGCCTTCCACCTCCACCATGCAGAGGCGACAGCCACCATACGGGGTCAATTCCGGATGATCGCACAGGGTTGGGATGTCAATACCGGCCTTCTCGGCCGCTCGCAACACCGTTGTCCCCTCCGGGACCTCCACGGCTCGACCATCGATCGTCAAACGGACCATTATCCACCCTCTCCATCTCGTACAGGTTGCCCCGTGATCCCGGGCTTACGCGACGGCGAGCTGCCGTTCGCTCATCGGGCAGACACCGACGGGACAAACCCCTAGCTTGATGTGCGCCTCCACTTCCGCCCTGAAATGCCTGAGGATATCGCGAACGGGCTCGGCAGCGGCCTGACCCAGCCCACAGTTGGACAGCTGACGCAGCCCGCCGATCAGCATCTCCAGCTCCTCAATGCCGGAGAGCGTTCCACGCCCCTCCGCGATGTCCGTCAGGATCCGGTAGGCCCGCTCCGTCCCAACCCGACAGGGCGTACACTTGCCACAGCTCTCCTTCCGGAAGAAGTTCAGCAAGACCCGGGTCAGGTCAACCGCGCAGGTGTTCTCGTCACAGATCAGCAGGGCGCCCGACCCCAGCGAGACCTCCGCACGAGCATAGGAGTCGAAGTCCATGGGCGTATCCTGCAAACTGGCCGGGATGATCGACCCGCTGGAGCCGCCCGTCTGCGCCAGCTTGAATGTAGCCCCACCGCGTATCCCCTTGCCGTAAATGGCGATGACCTCACGCAGGGTGATCCCCATGGGCACCTCGATCAATCCCGTGACGTTCACGTTGCCCAGGATAGTGTACACTTTGGTCCCGGGGCTATGCGGGGTACCAAACTGACGGTACCAATCGGCTCCATTCTGGATGATGGGGGGCACATTCGCCAGCGTCTCCACGTTATTCACCACGGTCGGCTGCCCCCACAGGCCGTGGGTCGTGGGGTACGGCGGGCGCGCCCGAGGCTCCCCTCGCTTGCCCTCGATCGACTCGATCAGCGCGGTCTCCTCACCACAGATGTATGCGCCAGCGCCGGAGTGGATGTGGATATCAAAGTCGAACCCGGAGCCGAAGATGTTCTCGCCCAGGAAACCCATCTCCCGCGCCTGGGCGATGGCCTTCCGCAGCCGGGCCTGCGCCAGTTGATACTCCCCACGCACGTAGATGTATCCCTCGCTCGCCCCGACGGCGTAGCCGGTGATCACCATCGCCTCAATGACGCTGTGCGGATCCCCCTCCAGGATGAGGCGGTCCTTGAAGGTTCCCGGCTCACTCTCATCGGCGTTACAGATGACGTACTTGGGCGTGCGATTCTCTCGCGCGACGAAGCGCCACTTCAAGCCGGTGGGGAACCCTGCACCGCCGCGCCCCCGCAAGCCCGCGTTGGAGATCTCGCCGACCACCTCGTCGGGTGTCATCTGGGTCAACGCCTTGCCCAACGCCTCATATCCGCCGTAAATGATGTAATCCTCGATATCCTCCGGATCGATCACACCAGCACGCCGCAGCACAACCCGCTGCTCGGCCGGCAACGTGCCCCGCCGGGCGGAAAGCCAGGAGATCGGCCCGAAAAGCTCCTTGGGCACCAATCGATCCGTGACAATCTGGCCTTCCCGCAAATGTCTCTCCACCAGCAAGGGCACATCGTCCGGCTTCACAGGGCCATACGCGACCGCCTCAGGGTAGATGATCACCAACGGATGGGCCTCCTGCCGCGTCACACATCCCATCGTGGTCACAACGACTTCCTCGACGAGGCCAAGAGATCGGATCTCCTCCTGCAGCCGACGATAGACCTCTTGTGCGTCACGATCCGCGCTTCCGGGATCGCTCGCGACCAAGACCATCGAGCGAATCACCTTCATCATCCCCCTCTCCTTCACTCGTAACGCGCCAGGATCTCCGGCAACTGCTCGGGAGTCACATTGCCGTACACATCATCGTCGACCACGATGACGGGGCCCACGCCGCACAGGCCGATGCAACTCGTGGTGACCAATGTCCACCGACCATCCGCGCTTGTCTCCCCGGGCTCCAACCCCAGCTCCTCACGCAGGGCACGCCACAGTTCCCCTCCGCCGACGACGTGACAAGGCGCGCTCTCGCAAAATTGAATCACATGCCGACCCCGAGGCTCCATCGCGAGCATCTTGTAAAAGCTGGCTACCGAGAACAGCTGCGCCTTTGGGATTCGGAGCAGCCGGCTCACCTCTTCAAAGGCCTCCGCCGGGATGTACCCCGCCTCTCGGTTCACGTCGCTTAAGATCGCGACCAATTCCTCCCTGGTCGCGCCGTGCCGCTCGACCGCAGCCCGCACCACGGCACGTACATCCAGATCCTCCCGAACGGCGATCGTCATGCCCTCCCTCCTTCAAGAACAAACGAGCTCTACGCCTGTTAGAGCGCCGGGAGCGCCCACTCTTGTATCACTTTCCCGCCGACCACATGCTCCTTCACAATCCGACGCGCCGCTTCCGGCGTAACCTTACCGTACATTACCTTCCGCCCCTCCCCGTCGATCACCTCGACGATGGGCTCCCATTCACACGGCCCGAGACAGCCGGTCTGCTTTATGACAACACCCTGCACGCTCTCCGACTTGACCTCGTCGAGAATGGCCTGCATCGTCTCCTGAGCCCCCATCGCAATTCCACAACTCCCCATACCGACGATGACGCGGACTTGACCGGCAGCCTCTTGGGCCTTTCGCTTTTGCAACATCTCCTCTCGCAGACGCTCCAAGCCCTCGAGCGACCTCACGACTGGCATAGATTCCTCCTACGGGGCCTCGCCCGGGTTCTCCAGGTCCACTTTGTGCATGATAGTCAGACCCTGAGCACCCTTGTGAATATCATCACCACCACGTGAATGTTATCACCGCCAGATCGGCGTCCATATGACAGGCATCATATTGTACACTGCAACCCGAAATTCTCAATAGGAAAACAGACCATGCCCTCCCCCCTCTCCATATGGCACCGCTTCTCTCCATGACACCGCTCACACCGCAGCAATCTATCGAATATATATTTGTCGCCGCCGTCTGAGGGTGCTATAATAGCGCCAACTTCTTGAGGAAAGGATTGTCCGACGTGACCAACGCGGGAAGCGCTTCTTCTATCCCAGCCTCTCCCACCTCTGAAGCGATTAATCCCCACCCAACACAAAGCAGTGTAGAAGGCACTTTACGAGAGCTGATCGAAACCCTGATCCTCACGCTCATCATCTTCCTCCTGATCCGCTCCGTCATTCAGAATTTCCGCATCGACGGGGTCAGCATGGAGCCCAACTTCCACGACGGACAATTCCTGATCATCAACAAGCTGGCCTACAAGCTGGGACGCCCATCCCGAGGCGACGTGATCGTCTTCCGTTACCCGAAAAACCCCAACCGGGATTTCATCAAACGGGTGATCGGGCTGCCGGGGGACACAGTCGAAGTGCGCCAGGGTCAGGTATTCATCAACGGGGCCGCCCTCCAGGAGCCATACCCTCTGCTGCATGACGCCCTCTCCGTGGAGCCTGTCACAGTCGGCCCTGGCCAGCTATACGTCATGGGGGACAATCGCGGGAACTCAAGCGACTCACGCGTTTGGGGACTCCTGCCCATGGATCTGGTCATCGGCAAGGCGTGGGTCTCTTACTGGCCGCCACAGTACTGGTCCGTCGTCCCCCATTATACACTGGAAGTAGGCCCTTGACACGAGCCCCCACGCACGCTGCCGCGCGCTTACTGAGAGGAGGATAGCTCATGGCTATACCGGAGGGTACAGCAGACATGGATAAGATGATTGAGCGGGTCACCCAGCGAGTACTGCGGGCGCTGGGACAATCGGCAGCGGGCTATGAACCGCCCCCACCGCCTCCTCCTCAGCCGGACCTTTTCACGATGACGGCAGAAGAAGTGGCCCAGATGATCGATCACACCCTGCTGAAGCCGGATGCCACGGCACAACAGATCGCGGCGCTCTGCGAGGAGGGGGAGCGATACCGCTTCGCGGCCGTGTGCATTCATCCCACATGGGTGGATCAATGCGCGCACGCCCTCAGCGGCTCGCCGGTCAAGGTGGCCTCCGTGGTGGGCTTCCCGCTGGGCGTGACGACATCCGAGGTCAAAGCGTTCGAGTCGAAGGTGCTGCTCTCCCACGGCGCGGCGGAACTCGACATGGTGCTGAACATCGGCGCCCTCAAATCCGGCAATTTCTGCCTGGTATGGAACGATATCCGCTCCGTGGCCGAGGTCACACACGAGCGCGGCGGCCTGCTGAAGGTCATCCTGGAGACGGGATACCTGACCGACGAGGAGAAGGTGGCTGCGTGCATCATCGCCCACGTAGCAGGCGCTGACTTCGTGAAGACTGCCACCGGGTTCGGGCCCGGCGGGGCCACAGAAGCTGACATCCGGCTGATGCGCCGGGTGGTGGGAGGAGCTCTCGGCGTGAAAGCGGCCGGAGGCGTCCGCACGTTGGAACAGGCACGGCGAATGGTGCTGGCCGGTGCCAACCGCATCGGCACCAGCTCCGGCGTCCGCATCGCCGAGGAGGCCCGCCAGCGAGCGACCGCATCCTTCGGCGAATCCACAGGGTAACGATAAGGAATATGAGACTATGGCAGCCCAAGAACTGCTGATCCTGGCCGGACACGCCTGGCAATGTCCCGACT
>JAJRVX010000466.1:0-7252 GCA_024277095.1 Chloroflexota bacterium | reverse complement strand
CGTTCAAAGGGATCACATCAACGGCGAGCCGGTCCAAAATCTCCGGCAACACCTCGGAGTTGGGCGCATGGGCATAGTCGACGACGACCCGAAGTCCCGCAGATCGGATCGCGTCGCTGTCGATCGCCGCCATAAACCCCTCGATGTAGCGCTCGACCGCGTCCGGAGCGTAGGCGATCAGCCCGATATCATCCATGTAGGCGCGACGGAAGTCCTCCCGGAAGAAGACCCGCTCGATGTTCCGCTCCGCGTCCTTGCTCAGATTGAGGCCATCGGCGGCAAAGAAGCGGATGTCCACCACGCGCTGATCGAACGGCGAGAGGCGGACGTGCACCCCGCCGGCCGCCTCGGACACGCGCGTGTAGTATCGGGCCACCGGGATGGGCAGGTTGCGCAGATCCCAGACATTGGCGCCACCCGACGGCAGGCCGGAGATGATCGCCCGCTTCAGCATGCGCGGGCTCCGATGCGGATCCCGATTGATGGTCACGTACGCGCCCTTGGGCAGCGTCGCCGCGAACGCGGCTCCCAGCTTGGCCGCGAACTCCGGGGTCAGGTCCACGTTGACCACGCCGGTCACGCCGAAGCGACCGAAGAGCTGACGCCGCCCCCGCGATCCCCAGATAATGCTGGACCGCACGGTCGCGCCCGGGTCGATCTCCTTGCTCGGCCAGAGCTTGACGTTGGGATGAATGACGGCACCCTCGCCGATGATGTTGTTATCTCCGATGACCGCACCCTCAAACACGACCGTTTTGGCCTTCAAGCTGCACTGGCGGCCGATGATCGCCCCCCGCAGCTCGGCAGCCTCACCGATGTAGCAATTACGCCAGATGATCACCCGATCCAGATAGGCCCGATTATCCACCACGGTGTGGTCGCGAACCACGGCGGGGCCATGGATCACCACGCCTCCTTTGATCTTCACCTCATGCCCCAGATAGATCGGCCCATACAGGTGCGCGTCGGGGGCGATCTCCACGTTATCTCCCACCCAGATATCGCCGCCGATGTGCTTGCCCAGCGGCTCCAGGTTCACCTTCCCAGACAAGAGGTCGAAGGTGGCCCGCATGTACTCCTGCACGTTGCCGATATCACACCAATAGCCGGAGGCCACATAGCCATACAAGGGAGCGCCGCTCTCCAGAAGCTGCGGGAAGATGTCCTTGCTCCAGTCCACGGACTTGCCGGGCTCGATCATGTCCAGCACCTCCGGCTGGATCACATAGATGCCCGTGTTCACCGTGTCGGAGATCACCTCTCCCCAGCTGGGCTTCTCCTGAAACTGCGTGATCCGGCCATCCGCGTCCGTGATGATCACGCCGTACTCCAGGGGATTTGGCACCCGATACAGCGTCAACGTGGCGATCGCCTTGCGATTCTGATGAAAGGAGATGATCTCCTCCAGATTGAAATCGGTCAGCGCGTCCCCGCTGATGATGAGAAACGGCTCATCACGAGAGAGGAACACCTCGGCGTTCTTCACACTCCCCGCGGTGCCCAAAGGCATCTCCTCAACGGCGTACTCGATCTCCATCCCCAGGCTGTGACCGTTGCCGAAGAAATCCTGAATCATGTCAGCCAGGTACTGGACGGTCACCACCACCTCTGTAATGCCATGGCGCTTTAACAAATCGATAATATGCGCCATCACCGGCTTATTGGCCACGGTCACCATCGGCTTGGGGCGACCAATGGTCAACGGACGCAGCCGGGACCCCTCGCCGCCGGCCATAACGACTGCCTTCATCGCCCACCTCCTGAGCTCATCGCGCACCTCATGGCATAGGAATCGTTCACCCGAACACCTCTCCACAGCGAGAGGCCAATCCCCTCATTAAGAGCATGCCTGAAAACCCACCGGCAGATATCTGAGGATCTCCTCCGGTTCTGACCCTATCATATCACAAAAGCGCATCACGAAACAAGGGGTTCCGCCATCGCAAGGCGGCGAGAGGCGGGCTATTCAGCCTCCCCTGCCTGGCAACACCGCTCTCCCGTCACAGCGCGACACACCTCCGCCACGTCTCGGGAGACCGCCCACCCCATCTGTTCGAGAAGCGCTGCCACATCCCCTAATGGGAACCCCATGATGCCCGCGTAACATCCCTCCCACCGGGCGACCGGGCGAAACCCCGGGTGTTGGATCGCGTAAGCCCCCGCCTTATCCAGCGGGTCCCCGCTCGCCACGTAGGCGGCGATCTCCTCATCGGTATATCCCCTCATCCAGACACGGCTCCTGTTCAGCCGTTGCACCACGCGATCCCTCCCCCGGCACACGGTGACGGCGGTGAGCACCTCATGCGCGCGATCCCGCAGGCGACGCAACATGTCCACCGCCCCCTCCGGCGTCTCCGGCTTTCCCAACACGACGCCATCGAGCACCACGATCGTATCCGCCCCGATGACCGTGGCCGTGGGGAACTCGCGAGCCACGGCGAGGGCCTTCTCCCGGCTGAGACGACAAGCCAACTCCTCAGGCGCCTCTCCAGCCCTCCCGGATTCATCGATATCGGTGGATACGCACTGGAACGTCAGCCCCAGAGCCGCCAGCAGATCCCGGCGCCGGGGCGAGGCCGACGCCAGGATAAGCCCCCCCCGCTCACCCGATGAACGATCGCCGGGCCTGGTCCGCCCGCTCCCCCGCATCTTCGTCTCCGATCCCGCCACTTGATCTCCCCTCCTACACCGATCACGAAAGATAGGTCCTTTGTCCTACCCTTTCCCCGCCGTTCCGCATGCTCAACGCCCCTCGCATATAGTACAATGTGAATTAGAATCCATATCTTTCACCGCCTCATCGCGGAGAGCGACGGCGCTTCCCGCCTCCGCCTGGATCCCGAGCGCCATGGATGCGCTCAGGCCTTAGAGCGTGCCTGAGGAATCCCGTTGCTCCTGCCTGGGGAGGCCCGGAGAGGCTCCGCCCCTTCGGGAAAAGTCCTTCCTCCGCCTTCGATCTGCCCGACATCGGCCCAGGTCACTGCGGAAGGGGCCGAGCGAGGCAGGCGGGGACCGGGAACATGGGATTCCCGTGGGGGGTCCCTCCCATATCTTTCCCCAATGGAGCACGCGGCCAGGGGATGCCCCAGGCACCTTGCGGTGAACTTTCAAACACACGCTTACATGGTGTTTCACCCTCCCCCGCGCACGCCGAAGAACCTGTAGCATCGGGAAGGGCTGACCCCGGCACTCGCCGGAGGAACGAAGGAATGAGGTGGCCTTTATGGCACACACGATCCTCGTGGTGGACGACGAGCCAGATGTGCAAAAGCTCCTGGCTCTGATCTTGACGAAGGCAGGTTTTCAGGTGGCAACGGCCGACAATGGAGAGGAGGCTCTGGCACAGGCGGCCAGCGTGGCGCCGGACCTCATCCTCCTCGATATCATGATGCCGGGCATGGACGGCTACGAGGTGCTCAAGCGCCTGCGCGCCGACCCCGTCCTGACCCATATCCCCGTCATCATCCTCTCGGCCAAAGGCAGCGTGCAGGATCGCGTCAAGGGCCTGCGCATGGGGGCCGACGACTACGTGCCAAAGCCGGCCGATCCCATGGAGCTGGTCGCGCGGGTCGAGGCCGTGCTGACACGGATGCAGCGAGCGGGCAGTGAGCCACACGGCCGCGTCATCGCCTTCCTGGGTGCCAAAGGCGGCGTCGGCACCACCACCATCGCGATCAACGTAGGAGCGGCCATCGCCCAGTCTCAGCGAGTGGTCCTGGCCGAACTGCGACGCGGCCTGGGATCCGCCGCATCGCTCCTGGGCCTGCGCCCACGTCACACCCTGGGCGACCTCATGGCCACATGCGGAACCCTGAGCGCCACCGATATCCAGGGCGCTTTGACCGCCCACGCCTGTGGACTACGCTTGCTGGCAGCACCCAGCGACATTCCGGAGATCACCGAGCCCGATGAGGAATTCCCCACGATGCTGCTGGAGCGGCTGACACACTCCGCCCAGTTCATCCTGCTGGACCTGGCGCCAGATGCTCTCTTCGTCCATCCCCTGCTGCCCCGGGCGGAGACGGTCGTGCTCGTCACCGATACCGATCCGGTTTCCATCCGCAACACGCGCACCTTGATCGATCTCGCCGAGCGACACGGCCTGGCCGGGGAACGGTGTCGCGTTGTGCTCGTCAACCACACACCGGGGGTCGGCATGAGCATCACGGAGCTGGCCAACATCCTGGGACATCCAGTGCAGGCGGCCATCCCTCACGCCAGCGACGCCTGCATCGCCAGCGCTCGCAAGGGATTGCCCCTGATCATCCATCGCCCAGATCATCTGGCCAGCCTGACCCTGATCGAGCTGGCCGGCCGCCTGACCGGGATCGAATTCCAGGAGATCGGCAGCCTGCACACCCTTCCCGCCGGCCCCGGACGTCCCCCCAAGGAGACCACCGGGCTTTTCGCACGTGTGGGGCGCCCCGGTTAGACCCATACAACCCCGGGCTGCAGACGAATCGCGCAGATAGCTCGCCCCACATTCCTCGCGACCATGGCCTGCTTCCGGCCCCTTCACTGGATAGGCCCCTCCGGATCCACCCACTGAAGGGCACAGGCCCTAAAGCCTCCTCGCCGTGTTTCCGCTGAAAAGAATACACAGCCGCCGTCCCAGGGCTTTTTCAAAGTTCAAACACTTGCCCCTGGAATCCTACCGTAGGGGCGCCCCTTGTGGGCGCCTGAGGCAGCCACAAGGGCTAAAGTAACGCCCGATCCCATAGAGGCGTATTCGGTAGGGCGCAACGCCGTTGCGTCCCTACGACGCCCTTTCCCAAGTGAGGCAAGGCTGGTTTGAGATGCCCGGGGAGAGTCTCCGTTAGATTTTTGAAAAGGCCCTAAGCCTCCGCCCAGGCACGGATTGTCGTCATACGCTGAGCATGCTATAATGGAGTGATCGCTCCAATGTATCATCCCATACGCGGGCCAATCCCTCGATCATCGCTGCCGTGCAACGCCACGCGACCGCTCATGCAAGCCGATCTCTCCGCACTCCTCGCGCGAGGGAAGCACAGGCCCGAAACCTTTAGCCGGTGGCACCACAGGCCACAGGCGTCTCGTATGCGGCGTCCCACACAAGAGCGAGAACCACTTCCCCAATGGAGGTCCCATGAAACTGCTCTTCAGCATCGTCAACAGCAAAGACGCCGGTGACCTGGCTCGCAAATTGGTCCAGGCCGGCTTTCGCGTCACGATGATGTCCAGCGCCGGAGGGCTTTTACGTCGCGGGAACACCACCTTCCTGATCGCGACGGAGGATGAGCGGGTAGAGGAGGCGCTACAGATCATTGCGGATACCTGCAACCCGCCACCTGAAGGGCCTTTCTATATCCCCGGCCTGGGCACTCGCCACATCGGCGCGGCGACCGTCATGATCCTGGAGGTGGAGAGAGCCGAGCATTTCTAGCCCCTCCTCGGCCGCCACGCCCCGTGGCCGCCATGTTACCAGCCCCTTGCCCCCCCGGTGACGGGCTGCCTCTCCCAACAAGCAAACGTCACGTGCTAGCGAAACATGTCCAACTCTCGCGGGCGCAGGAGATCCACCAGATGACCTGTCCCGGCCTCATACGGCGCGCCCCGCACCACGACCACCGGCGTCCCTTCATCGGCCTCACCCATGAGGAGCGCGGCCGCGGCCGCCACGCTATCCGCGGTGCCCACACGGGTCACGCGCAGCATCCTCCCATATAGATCCCTTCGCCCCCGCAGGTCCGTCAGCGGAAGCAATCCCGCCACCCCGATGACCACCCCCACAGCTCCCAGCCGCCACGCCCGGCCGTGCGAGTCCACGATCAGCACGGCCACCCGCGCCCCCAGCCGCTCATGCAAAGCCTCCCGGATCCGCCGCGCTGATCGATCCGGGTCCAGGGGCAACAACAGCACCCACTGGTCATCTTCGTTCCCCGGGCACACGTTGGAATGATCGATGCCGGCATTGGCGCAAACGAAGCCCAGCCGATGCTCGACGATCATCAGCCCGGGCCGGGCGCGCAGGACCTGAGCCGACTCACGCAGGATCAGCTCCACCAGGCGGGGATCCTTGTGCGTCCTTCGCGCCCACGCCATCGCCTCCGACGATGGCTCCACATCCGCCAGCGCGACGATCCTCCCCTCCGCCTTCGAGACGATCTTCTGCGCGACGGCGATCACATCCCCATCCCGCAGCGGGTACCCCGCCTCGCCCAACGCGCATGCGATGACCTCACCGAGGTCATCGCCCTGACGAATATCCGGAATACCGGGGATGGCGGTCACCGTCATCTGCCGTAACATGGCCCCCTCGGCTGTCTCTTCCATAAGCGCCGCCAGGCCCAGGACGGAAGGGAACCCGGCGGCCTGACCGTTGCCCTCCCTCCTCCTACTCCAGGCCCGTGATCCGGATCCCGGCCCCTTTCGCCTTATAGCGACGATTGATCCCGATGAGGATCGGGGTCAGCCCCTCCACCACGACGGCGTTCTGGAGCGGCCCCGCGTCCAGCCCCCGCATCCCCGCCCGCTCACACAGCGCGATGGCCACCGCTTTGGCCTTCGCGTCGTCGCCACAGACCAGCACGTCACAATCGATGGGATGGTCCGGGTCCCTCAGATGCTCGGCGGAGATGTTCTGAAAGGCGCACACCACCCGGACGTCCGGCCCCAGAATGGCCTGCGCCTCCTGGGTCGCCGACCCCCCCTCCGGGATCCATACCCGACTGACCTTGGGTGGACGCAGTGGCACCGTTACATCAACGAACACCTTTCCCTGCACCGCCTCTTTCACATGGGTCAACACCGCCGCGTGGGCGCTATACGGCACGGTCAACACGACCGTCTGCGCCGCACTCGCCGCGGCGAAATTCTCCATCCCCCGCACCAGGTCCCGCCCCAACCGCTCGTTGATCTCGGCCGCCACCCGCTCCGCCTTCTCCCGCTGGCGGGACCCGATGATCACATCCAGGCCAGAAGCCGCCCAACGCATCGCCAGACCCGGCCCCTCATGGCCGGTGCCTCCCAACACGGCAATGGTGCCGATCTCCATAGTTCCTCCGTGAAGAAGTGGTAAGCGTAGAAAAAGCGTCCAGGGGGAGATGCGAGATCAGGACACAAGCCGGGCGTATCGAGCCCAGGTGTGCCGCGCCTCCTCCCGAGCAGCCGCGGCGATGGCCGCCTCATCGAGCATCAGGAGCCGCCGATCACGCATGAGCACACGTCCATCGCAGATGGTGGTCGTCACCTGACCACCACTCACGCCGAAGATGATATGCCAGGGGAGGTT
>JAJRVX010000028.1:0-4294 GCA_024277095.1 Chloroflexota bacterium | reverse complement strand
CCCCTCCACGGAAATCCCACTTTTCCGGCCTGTACCTGCCTCCCTCGGCCCTTTCCGCAGGACCCAGGCCGAGGCCAGGCAGGTTGAAGGCAGAAGAAGGGCTTTTTCCGGAGGGGCTCCGCCCCTCCGGGCCTCCCCACGGCAGAGGCAATGGCATTTCTCAGACACACTCTAAAGCACACCGACTCAGGGCGCTCTGGGAAGGGGCGGATATCCGTCCCCTCCGGCGCTTCCGGTCTCATCCAGCGAGAGCATGAGGAGCATCCGTCTTCTACCCAAGCAACTCACGGTAAAACCGTGTGGTCGCCTCCGAGGGAGGCATCCCTAGCTCCTGCATGAGCACATCCTCACAGCGCCGATACCAATACCTCACGCCATCCAGGTCTCCCTTCAAAGCGCACATCTGCATGAGCAACATGTAGGTCTCCTCGCGATAGCTATCCACCCCCAACGCCGTCTCGAACATCTCCATCGCCCCCTCGGGGTCGTCCTGAAGCACCCGAATCCCTCCCAGTTGCAACACCGCCTCCAGATACAACCCCTTGAGGGCCTCCCGCTGCGGCACACACCAATCGGAGTAGAATTCGGCCAGGAAATCACCCTGATAGAGATCAATCGCCCTCTCCAGGAGCTCCTCCCGCTGCTCCATGGACAGGTCCTCCCGGGCGACCTGAGCGATCAGCTCCTGGAACGCGTCCACGTCATACCAGATCTCCAGGTCTGGGTTCAGACGATAGAGCCCGTTCTCATAGAGGAGCGTGTCCTGCGCGATCGCCCGGCGAAGTCGGTAGGCCGTGGAATGGAAGTTGCTGTTCGCCTTCTCCTCGTTCACCTCCGCCCAGAAGATGTCGATGATCTGCTCTTTGCGCAGGGGCTGACGATGCTCCAGGAGGTAGAAGAACATCTCGCGCGTGACCGTGGATCCCCAGTCCGCCCGCGAGAGCAGACGGCCATCCTTCATCACGCGGGATGGCCCCAGGGCGAAGGCTTGAATCCGGACCGTTTGGGGCATCGGCCGGATCGTGACGCTGGCTGGCTCCTGCGCCCGCTGCATCTCCCGGATCCGATTGCAGATCTTACGCAGCCGGCTGACGCCCACCCGGCGCCGCAGGGCATATCGGTAGAGGGGGAGGAGCCGTGTCCCATCCGTGAGCATGAACTGATCGCATCCGATGTTCTCCGCGATGTCCAACGCGATCAGGAGGAACTGGATGGCCTGCGGGCGATGGAGGCGGATAAACTCGAGGTGAGCGAGCTGCAATGCCGTGCGGGCCAGCTCTCGCTGAGCTCCGCCGCTCTCGAACAGGGCGTAGGCCTGCTCCAGGTACTGTCGGGCCTTGGCGTGGTCGCCCATGTCGCACACCAACATGCCCAGGCTGAGCTTGCACAACCCGATCTCGTACCCGGAGTCGTGATGTTCGGCCAGCAAAAGGGCCTGCTGCAAGATCCCCTGCGCCTGAGACCACTGTCTCTGCTGACGATAGGCGTTGCCCAGCGCGGCCATGATGTACACCGTGATCATGGCCTCGTTTACCTGCTGGGCGATCTCAAGGCCATCCCGGTAGGCCCGAATGGCCTCTGACAGCCGCCCCGTGTCCCGATACAGATCGCCCAGGCTGGCCAGGATATACGCCTCGATACGGGTGTAGCCCGCCTCTCGCGCCTTGTCGAGCGCCCGCTCCAGGGCCTTCTGAGCCTCGTCGTACTCCCCGCGATAGTAGTGGCTGTTTCCAATGCTGTTCAGCGTATTGGCCAGGGCCCAGGGCTTGTCCGTCGCCTCCCAGTAACGGAGCGCCTGCCGGAAGTACGCGCTCGACCGGTCGATGTCCCCGATGAGCTCGTACATCGTGCCCAGGTCATGATACAGATACGCCTCGTTGTCCCGATCCCGTATCTGGCGATACAGACGCAGCGCCTCCTCAAGCTATCGGGCGCCCACGGTGAACTCGCCGCGCAGCCCGTAGCACGTACCGATGACGCGATGGGCCAGCGCTACGGTGGATGTCTCCGCCCGCTCACCCATCTCCAGAACCGCCTCGCAATCCGCGATGGCGCCCGTATGATCCCCCATCAGACGAAGCACGCTGGCATGCTCCACCAACGCACGAGCCAGCCGCTTGAGATCGCCCACCGCCCGAAAGCCCTCACAAGCCTCGTGTAACAGCTGCAGCGCCTCATCCAGGTCCGCCATCTCCACGTAGATCTTCGCACGCCAGAATTTCAACATGGGGTGCCGATCCTGGATCTCCTGGGGCAGGAGGTCCATCCAGCGGGTCAGCGTGCGCCATCGACCCCGGTCGTACACGTCCGCCGCAACCCGCTCGATAAGCGCCGCGATCCGCTCGGGCAGGTCGGCCTCATGGTAATGATAGACGGCGGCATCCCACCGGCCCAGGTCCTGCGCCAGCTCGCCGGCCCGGCGATGCAGTTGGCGGTATTCATCGGGGAACTCAGAGCGCAGCTTCTGCTCCAGGAACTCTCGAAAGAGCTGGTGATAGCGGAACCAGGCCTCGGGACCCTCCAGCCGGTTGATGAACAGGTTGCGCAACTCCAGGGTCTGGAGCACGGCGAGGCTGTTGTCGATCTCCAACAGGGCATCGCACATGGCGGGCGTCATCTCCCGAAAGACGGAGGTCGCCAGCAGGAAGCGCTGGATCTCCTCGGGTTGCTGTTGGAAGACCTCATCGGCCAGATACTCGAAGACCTGACTTCCGGAGCCCTGGATGCGCATCAACGATTGCAACAGCCCCTGCCACATGGCGTGCGTGGTCAGCAGGATGCCCGTGATCCACCCCTCGCTGCGTTCCGCCCAGGCCGCGGCTTGCTCATCCGTGAGCGAGAGCTGATAGTTCTGCTCGGCCAGCGCCCGGATCTCGGCGGGGGTGAAACGCAAATCGTTCGCCCCCAGCCCGGCGGCCTGTCGTCGAGCGGTCAGCGTGGTAAGGGAGAGATGATGCGGCAGCGTGCGGGTTGACAGGATGATGTGACAGGTGTCCGGCAGATGCCGAAGCAATCGATCCACGATCGCGTTGACCTGTGCGTTCTCCTCCACCTCCTGATAGTCATCCAGGATGATGACCACATCCCCCTGGATATGCGTCTGGATCTCGTTGATGAGCATGTTAACGGCCGGCTCCAGCTCATTCCTCGCGCTCTCCCGGAGCAGGACGAGCGTACGCTGGCCGAAATCCGGGAATCGCTGACGGATGCTGGCAACCAGGTACTCGAGGAACAGGCGCGGGTCATTGTCCGACGGATCCAGACTGTACCAACAGACGGGCAACTCCGTCTCATGGGCAAAGCTGATGAGCAGAGACGTCTTGCCGTAGCCGGCGGAGGCGGAGATCAGGATCAGCTTGCGGTCCATGTGCGAATGAAGGAAATCGATCAGCCGAGGGCGACGCAGTAAATCGGAGCGCAGGCGAGGCAACAGTATCTTGGTGGTCACCAGCGGGGTGGATACCACAGCTCCCATCTCCTCCTCATTCCAACACCATGTGGCTATCCCCTATAGGCAAAATCCGCCCAATGGCATGCCACTGGGCGGATTCTTTCGCAAGCGAAGACGCTTACGCGAACATGGCTTCGAATTCTTCCGCCTCGATGGTCTCGTCGCGAATCAATCTCTCCGCAACCTCGTCGAGCTTCTGCCGGTAACGCAGGAGGATCGCCCGCGCCCGCTCATGCGCCTCCTCCACAAACCGACGCACCTCGGAGTCGATCAACTGGGCGATCTCCTCCGAGTAATTGCGCTGCTCCGAGATCTCCCGGCCCAGGAAGACCAGCTCCTCCTTCTGCCCGAACTGGAGCGGCCCCAACTTCTCGCTCATGCCGAATTCGGTCACCATCCGGCGCGCCAGCTTGGTCACCCGCTCCAGATCGTTGGCAGCCCCCGTGGTCACCTCCCCGAAGACGATCTCCTCCGCCACGCGGCCGCCGAGCAGCCCGGCCAGCTCGTCGCGATAGCGATCCCGGCTGTTCAGCACGCGATCCTCCTCCGGCAAAGGCATGGTGTACCCCAACGCCATGCCGCGAGAGACGATGGAGATCTTATGCACCTTGTCGGCGTGAGGGAGCATCTTCATCACCAGGGCGTGTCCGGCCTCGTGGTAGGCGATGATCCGCTTCTCCTCCTCCGAGATCAGACGGCTGCGCCGCTCCGGACCCGCCACCACCCGCTCAATCGCCTCCTCAAACTCCTCCATCCCGATCGCCCGCTTGTTCCGCCGCGCCGCCAAAATCGCCGCCTCGTTCACCAGGTTCTCTATGTCCGCCCCCACAAACCCCGGCGTCT
>JAJRVX010000465.1:0-4663 GCA_024277095.1 Chloroflexota bacterium | reverse complement strand
GGTAGGAGGTGGCCTGCAGGATCCACCCGCCCAGGAAGGGGGCCACGAGCACCACGCTGCTCAGCGTGTTCGCCAGGCCGATGTAGGCCGGACGCTCCTCCGCGGGGGCGATCTCCAGGATGTAGTTCACGAACCCGGCCATGTTGGCGTTCACCAGCGCGCCCAGTGCGGCGAAGATCATCGCGTATGCGTAGGGCAGGAGCCCCGCTGGTAGCCAGGTGCGGATCCAGGGGATGGTCAAGGCCAGCAGCGGTGCGCCGATCGCCAGCCAGCCGCTCAGCCGGATCACCGCTCGCGTCCCGTGGTGTTCGTTGATGTATCCCATCAGCAGGCCGGAGAGGATCCCTCCGATCACCTGAACGGAGATGAACAGGCCGACGGTCTCGGGGTCGAAGTGGAGCTTGTCCAGCGCGTAGACCACGTAGAACGGCATGGCCATGTTGCTCCCGCCGATCAGCAGCCGCACGATGGTGACCCGTCGGAACGAGTGATCTCGGCTCAATACCGAGCGCAGCCGGGAGAGGTAGTCCGTCCAGGGCGCTCGCTCCTGTTGCGCCGGCTCTGGCTGTTCCTGGAGCTGGGCGAACGATAGCAGGGAGAGGAAGAAGAACCCGCTCGCGATAGCGAAGAGCAGCGCGTAGTTATCCGGGAATCCCGGCCCGCCGGGGCCCAGGATGTGGCGAACGGCCAGGCCCACGCCGACGCTGGCCAATCCGGTGCTCATCTGCGCCAATCCGATCAGCCGGCCGCGCTGTTGGGGCGACAGGCTCTTGCTGAGCACGTCCAGCCAGGGCACGCTGGCCAGCCCATCGCACAGGAAGAAGAAGGCCAGCGCGAGGAAGAACAACGCCAGCGTGATCTGGGGATGGGGGATCGCCCAGCGCCAGATGACCAGCGCCAGCAGGGGGTAGGTGACGCGTCCGATGAAGGCCGGGACGATGATGTAACGCTTCTTGAGCGGCTTACCGGCGACGTAGTTGGCGACGAAGAGCTGGGGCAGCAGCCAGCCACCGCTTTGAAGGGTGGTGACCAGGCCGATGAGCGGGGCCGAAGCGGTGAGTTGACGCACCAGGGAGGGGAGCACCGTGGTCTGGTTGATGAAGCTGAGCGCCACGCCGAAAAAGAAATAGTCGCCTAGCAGCGCGGCGAAGTTACGACGATGATCAGGCGACGGATGGAATCCGGGGGCCATGTATCCTCTTACTCCCGCGGCGCAGCGAGAAGCCCTCAACGTTGAGGGTCGGGTGTAGGCAATGCGATGGACGGATCGTGAGAGAGACCTGCGGGCCGGGCCGGCCTCGACCCGGCCCGCAGGGTGGATCCGTTATGGGCGGACGACGAGCGTGAGCTTGCCCTCACCGATTTGGATATCCTTCACATACCAATCAGATGTATACTGCTCCAGGGCCTGGGCCGCCATGTTCGGGATCATACGGGTCATCAGGTTGCTGGGCTTCAGTTGATCGAAGGCGATGCGGACCTTGCCTCCTTCCGCCCACACGTTGATGACGGCTTGCAGGTGGTTCAGGCTGATGAAGGAGTAGCGGAGCTGACTGGCCGTCACATAGACCCGGCCCTTGGTGAACCGTATGGTCAGGTCCTTCACCTGAAGCTGCCCGCCGGCCATCTCGTCCAGCATTCCGCTCTGGATCGCCTCATTGATGGTGTCCTCGGTGATCACCCAGACGATCTGGTCCGGCGTCGGTGTGGGAGCCGGTGTGGGTGTGGCCTTGGCCGCCTGGACCTTCTTCGGTGTGGGTGTGAAGGTGGGCGTGGGCGTCGGGCTGGGTGTGGGGGTGGGTGTGAAGGTGGGGGTAGGCGTCGGGGCGGCCGTAGGCGGCGGAGGAGTGGCCGTGGCGAACAGGCTGGCCCAGTTGCCGGCCGGCACGCAGGCGGCGAGCAGTAACGTCAGCACGACCAGCCATACCCATCGAACGGAGAACCACCGCCGGATCTTGGTTGTGCCTTGTCGCATCATCGTGTCTCTCCTGTCTGTTTGATCTATTGGTATGAACACCTTGCGTCCAGGGATTCACACGCGTGATCGGCTCACGCGACCATGCACATTATAGCGCGCAACCCTCTACGCCACAATCACGATCCGAGGGTGTTCGGCGGGCTTATGCTCGACGCATGGACGGCCGTGCTACCTTCCCCCTTTGATGGCGTCCCGCTCCAGCGCCAGCAGGCGTCGTTTCATGTCCAGCCCCGCGCCAAAGCCTCCAAGCCCGCCGTCGGATGCCACCACGCGGTGGCATGGCACGATGATGGGCGTGGGGTTGGCCCCCATGGCCTGCCCTACGGCTCGCGCCGCGGCCGGCTTCCCGATGGCCCGCGCGATCCATCCGTAGGATCGCGTCTCCCCATAGGGGATGCTCTGCGTCACCCGCCAGACTCGCCGTCGGAAATCGGTGTGCCCCGACCAATCCAGTGTCACCTGGAAGGTCACCGGCTCCCCGGCCGCGTAGCGCTGCAGCTGGGCCACGATGTCGTCCGGGGCGTCCTCCGCCGGAGCGAATTGGGCCGATGGGAATTCCTCCCATATGGCCCTTCGGGCGGCGCCCTCGCTGGCTCGAGGGAGCAGGCTGGCCACCACGCCGTTGGGAGAGTATGCGACACCCATCCAGCCCAGCGCGCTGTGGAATACGACGGCCTTCAACGGTGTGAGTGTCGTCATGGGATGTGCTCTCTCCTTGGGGGGCTACGATGGACCCTTAACCGTTCGCGTGTCTGGGATCGCGAAGGGATCTCGAAAAGAGCCCTTGGGAATGGACGATGCAAGGGGCCTTTTCGCTTGGGACAGGCTGCCCTATCCCTCCGCCTGCCTGTGATGTCGCGCTCCGGTTCGCCGCATCCGCCACACGCGCCAGACGGTGCTCAGGAAGTCCAGGCTGTCCCGTATGGGATGGAAGTGGCTTTGTTCGTTGCCATAGATGGTGCGGACGGGCACCCAGGCGATGGTGTAGCCGGCTCCCACGGCCAGGGCGATCACCTCCACCTCATAGCTGAAGCGATCGCGATCCTCCTCGCCTTCCATCTCCTGCAGGAGCATCATCAGGCGGCGGCTGTACAGCCGGTACCCGCATTGGTTGTCCGGCACGTCCTGCCCCATGGCGAGGGACAGCAGGCGTCGGCCCGTGCGGTTGGCCCAGCGTCGCACGCGGGGCATCTCCGCGTAGGTGCGCTGTCCGATGATGAGATCCGCCCCGGTCCGTTCGTGCATCTCCAGGAAGGCGGGCATCTCTTCGGGGTCGTGCTGGCCGTCGGCATCCAGCGTGAACGCGAGGTCGGCGCCGTGGCGCACGGCCCAGGTGAACCCGCTGCGCAGGGCGGCCCCCTTGCCCCGGTTGGTCGGGTGGGCGATCACCGCGGCCCCGGCCAGGGCGGCCGCCGCGGCCGTCCCATCATCCGAGCCATCGTCAATGACTACGACTGCGTCAGCGTAGCCCGAGGCCCCTCGGACGATGCTCTCGATCTGCGCCACCTCATTATATGCAGGGATCAGAGCGACCACTCTGGGCTTGCTCTGATCGGTTGTCTCGTCTGGCATATCTCCCCCGCCTGACACGCTTTGGGCCCCATCGGATTCTAGCACGTCGCCACAAGCTGGGCAAACCAGGGTCGCGTATCGATCTCGGTGGAAACGCGACGGGGAGCCTCGAAGGGCGCAGCCGATCGCGATCGAAACCTGTGTCGCCTACATCACCTTAGAAGCTTATTTTATTTACAAAATACGGCTTGTGTGGTATGATACTGATGAACATAAGGTGGAATATGAGTGCGTAGGGACGTCGCTTCCCGCCGTTGGATGTGTGGGGCTACTGGAGAGGTTGAGGAGAGGAGAATGGCCAGGAATAGCGCGTTAGCCGAGCAGGTGCAGCCGACCAGACGGCGTATCCTTGTCGAGTTGAAGAAAGCGGGCGGACTTACATGCAATGAGCTGGCGGAGCGGCTGGGGATCACCTCTATGGGCGTGCGGCGCCATCTGATCACGCTGGAGCGGGATGGGCTCGTCTATTACACGACGGTGCAGCGCGGCCTGGGAAGGCCCAGTCACGTCTATCACCTGACCGAGCTGGCCGAGGAGCTGTTCCCGAAGAATTACGGACAACTGACCAACGAGCTTTTGAGCTATATCGAGCAGTTGGAGGGCGAGGAGAAGGTCTGGGAACTGTTCCAACGGCGCGCTCGACGTCGGGTTCAGCGGGCTCTGGCTCGCACCGGTGGACTTTCCTTCCCGGAGAAGGTGTTTGAGTTGGCGCGCATTCTGGAGGAGGAAGGGTATCTGGCGGAGGCGGAGCAGGTGGACGAGGATACCTTCCTGCTTCGGGAATACAACTGCGCCATCCATCAGGTCGCCCAGCGCTTTCCGCAGGCATGTGGCACCGAGCTGGAATTCTTCCAGGCCGTGCTGCCTGAGGCGACGATCCATCGGGAGCATCACATGATCTCCGGCGAGCCGTATTGCGGCTACCGGATCGTCCGTCGCAGGGGATGATGGCCGGGTGCCCTTTATTGCCGTTCGGGATGACGCCGTTCGCGCGCCGTTTCCCTCTTGCAGCCTCTGTTGCCAGGGCCTTTTCAAAGTCCAGCGTTCATATCGGCATACATGACACCTGCAGGGACGAGGATTGGTCCGCTCCTCAAGATTGGCCTTTCGAGT
>JAJRVX010000464.1:0-8296 GCA_024277095.1 Chloroflexota bacterium | reverse complement strand
CGCCGTGCTCCATCGCGATGTTGCGGATCAGCTCCATGATGATCACGGTCTTCCCCACACCGGCGCCGCCGAAGATGCCGGTCTTGCCGCCTTTCGTGAAGGGAGCGATCAGATCGATCACCTTCAGGCCGGTCTCAAAGACCTGCACCTCGGTGATCTGCTCCTCAAAGGACGGCGCCGGCCGATGGATGGGGTAATAATCATCCGCCTCGACCTCGCCCGCCATATCCACCGGCTGCCCCAGCACGTTGAAGATGCGTCCCAGCGTCCCCTTGCCCACGGGCACGGTGATCGGCGCGCCGGTATCCACGACCTGCATCCCTCGACGCAGGCCGTCCGTGCTTCCCATGGCCACGCAACGCACCCATTCGTTTCCCAGGTGCTGCTGCACCTCCAGGACCAGCGTCTCAGACTCGCCGGATCCGTCACCGCTGGCGCCATTGGCACGCTCAATGGTAAGCGCGTGATAGATCTCGGGCAGCTCGCCGAAGGGAAACGCCACGTCCACCACGGCGCCCATAACCTGCACGACCCTACCGATAGACCCCTTTGCCATCCATCCCTCCCAACCCTAAGGCCTGCTCGACGGCTATCGCTTCCGTCCCATCGCCTCCACGCCACCCGCGATGTCCAACATCTCCCGGGTGATCGCGTCCTGACGCGCCCGGTTGTAGCTCAGCGTCAGCGAGGCGAGCAATTCGTTCGCGTTCTCCGTCGCCGAACGCATCGCCACCATGCGAGCCGAGTGCTCGCTGGCCAGCGCCTCCAGCACCGCCTGATAGATCTGGATCTCCGTGAACCGGGGCAGGACGATGTCCAAAATGCTCTGCGGGTCCGGCTCGTAGATGTACTCCCCCACCCTCTCCGGAGGCTCCTCCTCCTGTACCACCGTGCTGTTCACACCGATCCGGCGATGCGCGCGCGACGTCGGCAGCGGCAAAAGCCGCCGGATCACAGGCCGCTGTACGAGCGTATTGACGAACTGAGTATATCCCAAATAGACCTCGTCCACGTCGCCCTTGAGGAAGACCTCGATGACCGTGCGGGCGATAGGGGTGATATCCAGGATGCCGGGCTGCGGCGGAAGATCGCTGAACTCGGCCAGCAGGTTCTGGCGGTGACGCGCCATGAAGGACGCCCCCCGCCTGCCCACGGCGATCACCTGCACCGGCTGTTCCGCATCCAGGATGAAGCGGGAGGCCACGCGCAACATGTTCGCGTTGTAGGCGCCGCACAACCCTTTATCCGCCGTGATCAACACCAGGGCCACAGCCTGGATCGAATCCCGCACCTCCAGAAGCGGATGCAGGGTGCCCGCGGCCACCTGCTGCGCCGCCAGATGCTTCAAGATCTGCCAGGCCCGGTCGGAGTAGGGCCGAGTTCCCAACACCTGAGCCTGGGCACGCCGCATCTTGGACGCGGCGACCATCTGCATCGCCCGGGTGACCTGGGAGACGTTCCGAATCCCCCGTATGCGGCGCCGAATCTCACGCAGACTTGCCACGATCCTCTCCCTCACTCACCTGCTGACATCTCACACCGCCGCCCGGCCGGTTCCGCCCACCCCCGGCCGCAGCACACACCCCTTCAGGCGTCCCGACGAACCGCCTTAAATCTGGACCGTCGCCTTGAACTCCTCGATGGCCGCCCGCAACAGGGTGATGGTATCCTCAGTCAGCTCCTTGTCCCGCATAATGGCCCGCCCGATCTCGGGATGCTGGGTGTCCATGAACTTGTGGAACGCGCTCTCCCACTCCCGGATCTTGTCGATGGGCACATCGTCCAGGTAGTTGTTGACGGCGGCGAAGATGATCATCACCTCATGGTCGAGCGACATCGGCTCGTACTGGGGCTGCTTGAGGATCTCGCTGAGCCGCTGGCCTCGCTCCAGCTGGCGGCGGGTGGCCGGATCCAGATCGGAGCTGAACAGGGCGAAGGCGGCCAACTCCCGATACTGAGCGAGCTCCAGTCGCATCCGCCCGGCGACCTGCTTCATCGCCTTCGTCTGGGCATCACCGCCGACGCGCGAGACCGAGATACCGACGTTCAAAGCGGGCCGCTGACCGGCGTAGAACAGGTCCGGCTCCAGGTAGATCTGCCCATCGGTGATGGAGATCACGTTGGTGGGGATGTAGGCCGACACATCGCCCGCCTGGGTCTCGATGATGGGCAGAGCGGTGAGGGAGCCTCCACCATACTTGGGGTGCATGCGCGCCGCCCGCTCCAGGAGACGGGAGTGCAGGTAGAAGATGTCGCCTGGGTATGCCTCACGGCCCGGGGGACGGCGCAACAGCAGCGAGATCTGCCGATAGGCCCAGGCGTGCTTGGTCAGATCGTCGTAGACGACCAGCGCATCCTGCCCCTGCTCCATGAAGTATTCCCCGATGGCACAGCCGGCATACGGGGCGATGTATTGCAGCGCGGCCGGATCCGAGGCCGAGGCCACCACGACCGTGGTGTACTCCATCGCGCCGTATCGCTCCAGCGTGGCCACGACCTGCGCCACGCTGGCCCGCTTCTGGCCGATGGCGACGTAGATGCAGAACAGGTCCTGCCCTTTCTGATTGATGATGGTATCGATGGCGATGGCCGTCTTCCCGGTCTGCCGGTCCCCAATGATCAGCTCGCGCTGGCCACGACCGATCGGGATCATGGCATCGATGGCCTTGATCCCCGTCTGGACCGGCGTATCCACGTTCGCCCGGTAGATCACGCCCGGGGCGATCCGCTCGATGGGGCGATACTCCCGAGCCTCGATGGGGCCCTTCCCATCGATGGGCTCACCCAACGCGTTCACCACGCGCCCCAACAGGGCCTCGCCGACGGGTACCGAGGCGATACGCCCCGTGGAGCGCACCTCGTCCCCCTCCTCGATGCCGATGTAGTCCCCCATGATGACGATACCCACCTGCTCGGCCTCCAGGTTGAGGACCATCCCCGTCACGCTATGAGGCCGGGTGGCCGTCGGAGGGAACTCCACCAACTCGCTGGCCATCACGCCGGCCAGCCCCGAGGCGCGCGCGATCCCATCCCCCACGTCCAGCACGTATCCGACATCGACCGTCTCTACCGGCGCCTCGAAAGTCTCGATCTGACGCTTGATCTGTTCCGTGAAATCTTCCAGCCGGATCGCCATCTACACCTCCTCCGCCCGAGCAGCCAGGTCGCCTAGAGCGCGCGGGTCAGCTGCGCTCGCATAGCAGCCAACTTGCTGGCCAGGCTGCCGTCGATCACCTCATCGCCCACCTTCACGATCACCCCGCCCAGGATCTGAGGATCCACGCGGAAGTCGAACTCCAGATCGCCGCCGAACCGCTTGATCAGCCGCTCCCGCAGCTGTCCCTTCTCCTCCTCCGTGAGCGGGACGGCGCTGATGACACGGGCGATCCGGGCCTCCGGCCCCCTTCGGGCCATGTGTTCGAACTCGATGATCACCTCATCCAACAGGTCGATCCGCCCGTCCTTCAGAAGCACGTACAGGAAGTTCCGCACGTCCTCTCCGACATCGTCGGGCAGGATCTCGTCCAGCGCCTTCTGACGCTCCGCGAAGGGCGCGCCGGAGTTGAGCCTCTCGCGCACATCCGGATGCGTCGTCAAAGCCTGCCTGACCACGCTGAGCCGACGCAGCCAGGAGCTCAACGCGGACTCATAGGCGGCCTGCGCGTATTTGCGGGCGATCTCCGTCCGCTCCACCGTTGCGCTGCTCACGATGCGACCTCAAGCTCGTTCAAGAACTCGTGGACCAGCTTGCGCTGGGCCTGCTCATCCACCGTCTGGCTGATCAACCTCTCGGTAGCCAGGATCACCAGCTCCGCGACCTGCTCCCGGGCCTGCTCCAGGATCCGCTCACGCTCACGCTCCGCCTCCTCCCGTGCTCGCGCCCGGATCTCCTCCGCCTCCTGGCGGGCCTGCTGCAGGATCTCCTCCCGCAGGCGCTCGCTGGCCTGCATGGCCTTCTGGATGGCCTCCTGGCTCTCACGCCGGGCTGCCTCCAGCTCCTGCTGATAGCGCTCCCGCTCCGCCGCGGCTTCCTGCCTCACCCGATCCGCCTCGGCCAGGCTCTCCCGGATCCGCTCCTTGCGAGTCTCCAGCATGTTGAGCACAGGCTGATACAGGAACTGCTTCAGCAGGAACAGCATGATCCCGAAATTGACGATCTGGGCAATCAGGTAATTGAGATTGATGCCTAACTTCTCCACTCGCGACCTCCTCCACCTTCCATCATGCTGCACACGGCGGCGCGCAGCAAATGCCCATCTCGTCTACACGAACTTGAGGATCAGAGCCATCACCAAAGCGTAGATCGCCACCGCCTCAGCGAACACGATGCCGAGGATCATGTTGGTGCGGATCTCGCCGGCCGCCTCGGGGTTGCGACCGATCGCCTGCATGGCCCCCATCACCAGAAGGCCAATCCCGATGCCAGGACCGATAGCGCCCAAGCCGATCGCAAGACCTGCAGGTAGGAACTCCATGTTCTCCATACCTCCTCTAAAGGGATCTGATGCCTGAATACGGGGTCACGAATGTATCACCAAAGTTCTAATGAGAAGCTTCCTGATGCTCTTCGTGGCCATCATGGGGAACCACAGCCATGGATGCGAAGACGACGAGCAGGATGGCGAACACGAAGGCCTGCATGAACCCGACGAAAAGCTCCAGCCCGTAGAAGGGCAACACGGCCAACAACGGGATCAGGAACGGGATCACGAACAGCAAGACCTGCCCTGCGAAGATATTGCCGAAAAGTCGGAAGCTGAAAGAGATAATCTTGGCGAACTCGCTGATCAACTCCAGGATCCCCACGAACGCCTCGATGAAGCCGCTGAAGTTGAAGAATTTGCGGAAATAGGAGAGCCCCAACGCCTGAATGCCGACCACCTGGACATATACCATCACGATCAGCGCTAACGCCAGCGGCAGATTCAGGTCTGAGGCCGCCACCCGCAGGAAGGAGACGAGCACATACCCATGCTCCGACTCCTCCGGGGTCAGGATAGCGATCGGTCCCAGGTCCTTGATCGCATAGGCGCGCATCCCCTCCTTATGCGCCGGCTCGATGATGCCGATGCTATCGAACCCGGGGGCCAGCTCCCACCAGTTCGCGATGAGCAGGAACGAGAGGATCGTCATGAAGAGGGGGAAGAAACGGCGTGCATTCTCCCCCGCGATCTCCTCGACCATGTTGTAAAAGGACTCAATGAACCACTCCACCAGGTTCTGCAGCCCCGAAGGGACCAACTTCATCTGGCGGTTCACGGCTATCGCGATGGCCAACAACGTGATGTCCGCCAGCAGGGTGGCCAGCAACGTGTTGGTCACGGGGAATCCAAAGATCGTGAACCCAGGGATGCGCTCAGCGGGGAGTTGAATCGTGGGCAACGGCACCGGGAACAGGATGCGGCTGCCGATGATCAGGACGAGCGTCCCCACAACAATCGCCGTGGTTCGAGGGGTAAAGAACCGTCTCAGGGCGCTAACGACGTTGTGCACACTGCCTCCTCACTGTTTACCTTTGCGAGCCGACGGCTGCGCCAGCCTTATATATGTACGCCGAATGATCCGCCAGATCCCCACCGTGGCGATGGTCACACCGACCAACACCCCCGCCAGGGTGAGCCACGGCTTCGTTTCCAATCGACGATCCGCCCAGACGCCAACAGCTAAAGGGACCGCAGTGAAGACCAGAACGACTACGGTCAGATAGAGAAAACGAAAAAGAAGAGGATGCCTTTGGATCATTATGCCCGCGCCCATTCACGCCACGTCGCAGGAACGGAGATCCCCATGATCCTCTCGGCACACCCCGGGATTATAGCAGAACAGAACTTACAGGGCAAACTCTACCCCACGAAAATATATAAACTCGCAAAACAAACTCGCAAAGGTGGCGCCGCACGCTGCGTCCCTTGAGCTCCCCGCCCTATCCCCGCCGAAAAGGACACATGACCTCGCACGTAAGCGTGACGGCGACGAGCTCTCATCCTGTGATCCGATGTTCGGGCGGAGTATAACAAAGGCCGAGCTCTCGTGCAAACTCGCCCCGGCCCACCGGGAGCCAAATGCCCCACATCACACCCCGTCCCTCTTCTCAACAAAAAGCGAGGCAGGGACAGAGCAAGCTCCGTCCCTGTCTCGTTATTCAACTCCTCACCAACGGGACCTGTGCGGGCCCAAGTCGGCCTGCCCGGAGGGCTTTACTTCCACTTGATCGTGCAGCCCACGGGCGGCGTCTCCGTCACCGGGGGATCCTGCCCCGCCAGCACGGCGTCCAACGCATCTCGCAGGTAGTGATGCTGCACCGCGTTGGGATCCTCGTAGTTATCATCGATCGCGCCGTGATACCGCAGGATGCCCTCCCCATCGAACAAGAACACCTCCGGCGTCCGCTCGGCCCCGTACGCCCGCGCGACCTCCTGCGTCTCATCGTACAGATACGGGAAGTTGAACCCCTTCTCCTGAGCCCGCTCCTTCATCTTCTGGAAGCTATCGTCCGGATACTTCGTCGCGTCATTGGCGTTGATGGCGATGAGCTGCACACCCTTGTCCGCATAATCCGCCTGGATCTGGATCATCCGATCCTCCCAGGCGCGCACATACGGGCAGTGATTGCAGCTAAAGATCACGGCCACCGCGGCCTTGTCGGCATAATCCGACAGCGCATGCTGCTGATCGTCCACGCCGATCAGCTTGAAGGGGATCGCCTTATCACCGATTTTCAGAGCAGCCATCGTTCTCCTCCCTTTCTGGCTTTCCTAAGCTTCCAAGATTCGTCCCGTACGCGACCTCATCACTCCGCCTCATCCGTGCACGCTCAACGATCCGCCGCGGAGCGCAAAGCCCTGCGGATCATCTCCATTGACGGCAACGGGGAGATCCGCCCATCCTCCAACCGATAAGCCCGACAGGTCAACGCATAGTAGGCATCGGGCGGCGGCGGGTCGATGTCCCTCCCGTCCACCCGTATCGTCGGCGACCCGATAAATTGCAATGCCTGCGCTTGCTCCTCCGTCTCCACCTTGATGACCTCGATCTCCGCCTGGATGCCCTCCTCCTCCATCACCTGCCGCAGACGGGCCAACGCCTGCTCATGAGAAGGGCAATCCTCATAGTACAGGAAACAGATCTTCACACGCTTCCTCCCACATGTCCATATCGGCCGCGCGCGGGGCGGCCCCACCTCACACAGATCACCTCCAGCGATTCCATACCTCCTCAGCGATGGCCAGCGAACGCCCGGCCAGGTCCGTGATGCGGGAGAAATCATAGCCAGCGACCATGCTGCGCACCGTGTTGTTCAGCGGCCCCACCCACTTATACGGCAGCGCGTCCGCTCCGATCATGGCGCCGATCACGGAGCCGGCCGTGGCCCCGTTACAGTCAGTGTCCCATCCCCCCATCACAGCGATGCAGATCGTCCTCTCGAAGTCCCCCGCGCCGTACAGCAGGCCCAGGGCGACCAGGGCGGCATTGTTGATGGTATGCACGCCATGGTAATGGCCGTACTTGCGATGGATGCGCTCCCACGCCTCCTCCCAGTCATCCGTCTCCTCGCGCCAGCGCATCACATCCCGGATGGCCTCCGCTATCCGGCTGTTCGCCGGTATCTCGCTCAGGCCCACCTCGATCACATGCAGGATATCCTCCATCGTGTGCCCGGGTGCGACCAACGCCGCCGCCAGCATGGCGGCCACCCACATCTCGCCGTAGATGCCGTTCTTCACATGGCTGAGCGCGGCGTCCCGATAGGCGAACTCGGCGGCAACCTCAGGGAGCCCCGGCGCCGCGTAGCCAAAGCCATCGGCGCGAATCTGAGCGCCGATCCACTCCCGGTAAGGGTTGTAGCGTGTGGCCGATAGAGGCGGATCGTACCCCTCCACCAGATTGCGATACGCCACCCGCTCCGCCGTGTACACCTGGTGGTAGGGTAGCAACCGCAGCCAGGTCTCCCCCACATTCTCCGTCGTGAAGTCCAATCCATAGGTCTCCAGACAGTGCAACCCCAGGATCGTGTAATCGATGTCGTCGTCCCGAGCCATCCAGCGGATATGTCCCCGCGCCGTCTCCCGATAATTCTCGTGCAGCTCCAATCCCTTCGGGAACGGGTCGACCACGGGGAAATAGGAGCGAAGCGGATACTCCCCGGCGATCTCCAGATAGCGACGGATCCTCTCGCGAGACCACCCCTCAACCGGCTTGCCCAGGTTGCATCCCGCGCAACGGCCGAGGTACGCGCCCAGGATACGATCCTGCAATCGGGCCCTATCCGGGGTCGCCGGGATATGACGCGGCCCTG
>JAJRVX010000463.1:0-2829 GCA_024277095.1 Chloroflexota bacterium | reverse complement strand
AGGGACGATGGGCTCCGCCTTTTCGATCGGCTGAGCGGCAGCCCTCACGGGCTCCGGCGCGACCTGCCGGATCGCGCCTTGCGGGCATGCCTCCGCGCACGCGCCGCAGTCCGTGCAACGCTCGGAGACGATGTGCGCCCTGCCGTCGACCAACTGGATCGCCTGCTGTGGGCAGGCCTGGACGCAGATGGCGCATCCCAGGCATAGCGCCTCGTCGACCCGGTACACCTAACTCGCCTCCTCTTCGCGTGATGTTTTCTCCAGCTCGGCGATGCGCTCCTCAACCCAGGCGAGCTGGTTGCGCAGCCAGGTCTGTTGGTTCTTCCGGAAGGTCAGCTCGTCAATGGGAGCGGATACGCCCCACCATGGCGCTGGCGGCCCGTACCAGGCCGCCGGCCCTGGCCCGCCGCGCCAGCCCCAGCCCGGACTCCACCCGAAGCGCATCCATCCCGGCAGTCCGGTCACGGAGTACATCCACCGGTATCTCATGCTCTCACCTCCCCGTGTTCGTCGCTCCTCCTGAGGGAAGGCCCTCGGCCGCGCGAGCATCTTGCGCCTCGTCACCCAGAGGCCGCGAAGAAGCCCGCTCACCTCGTCGGAGTGGTGCGATCCCCCTTGCCTTCGTATATGGCGAGGAATCGATCCAACTCTTCTCGGGTGCGGCGTAAATCCTCAATCCACCATTGCAGGTACTCCTCGCCGGCCGGCGTCACCTGGTATACCCGCCGGGGCGGTCCCGAGCCGGTCGTGTCCCACTCCGAGATGACCAGGCCCTCTTGCTCCATCTCCCGCAACGTCCGGTAGACGATGCTGGGATCAATGGAACCCTCCACGAACCCAAAGCGTCGTAATCCATCCACCAGGGTATATCCGTGGCTGGCTCCCTCTCGCAACAGCACCAAAAGGCACGGCTCGATGAACCGGGCGATGCGTCGTGGACATGCTCCGCCGCCGAGAGCTCCTCCCATATGTCGTCTTCGCCATCGTCTTCTTGGCATCTCTATCCCCCGTGTTGATTGCCCGTGTCTCTTTTCCGATATGGATTATAGCACGTTATGTGCAATTTGTCAATATGGTAGATGTGCCAATTGTCTCTTTGGATGAGAGCTCTCGCGAGGAACTTCGAGCTCTGAATGTGTCTGAAAAATACACCACGAAGCTGCTGAGGCACTAAGAGTGTGTCTGAAAAATGCTGTTGCTTCTGCTGGGGGGAGGCCCGGAGGGGCTCCGCCCCTTCGGAAAAAGCCCTTCTTTTGCCCTCGACCTGTCCAGCCTCGGCCTGGGTTCCGCGGAAAGGGCCGAGAGAGGCAGGTGCGGGCCGGAAAAGTGGGATTTCCGTGGAGGGGAGGCCCCCTCCACACCTCCCCCTGTGGAGGTGGTCGTTGGGGGAGACCCTCAGAACATCTTGCCGGTGAATTTTCAGACGCGCTCTCGAGCAGAGATCCATCCGGGGTGAGAGGGGATCCAGGGGGTCATTGTGAGGCGGGTGTGGCCGGGGGAGGGGGAAGCCCAGGCGATGGAGTCGGCTTCAGCTGCCAAGGGATCCCGGCGATCATCAGCAGCACCTCGTCGGCTGCGGCCGCCACCCGCTGATTCACCCGTCCCAGGGCGTCCCGGTAGATCCGGCCCAGCGGGTACGGCGGCACCAGCCCCATGCCGACCTCGTTGCTGACCATGATCCATGAGGCGTCGGTTTCCTGGGCAGCGGCCAAGAGCGGCTCGATCTCGTTCAGCGCGGCCGCCTCGCAGGCCGCTGGATCGGATGGGTCCTGGCTCAGGAGCACGTTGCTGATCAGGAGGGTCAGGCAGTCGATCAGCACCACCGCGGGGGGGACTTCGACGGCGTCCAGCCACCGTCGGATGGCGGAACCCACGCCCTTGGAGGCTTCCAGCGTATGCCACGCGGCGGGTCGCCCCGCCCGATGGGCGGCGATACGCTCCGCCATCTCCTCGTCCAGCGGCTCGGCGGTCGCTACGTATAGCACTCGATCGCCCCCGCGGGCCAGGGCCAGCTGTTGCGCGTAGGCGCTCTTGCCGCTGCGTGCCCCTCCCAGGATCAGAGTCATCTGTACCATCACGGTCTCCTCTCCAGAACACGGCGCACGGCAGCGTCCCAACTCTCTTTCGAACTGAAGAAATCCGTCTCCCCGAAGACTTCCAGGGTGATGACGCCCTGGAAGTGGTGGATCAGGAAATCCACGATGGGATCCAATCGCTCCGGCGGTACGTGAGCCAGCGATCGGTGGTCCCGATCCGTCACGCCGTGCACGTGGACGACGCGCGTGCGCTCGATCCAGGCGCTCAGGTGCTCGAGCGGATCGACGTTTTGCACCCACAGATGGCCGATGTCGATGCAACGGCTGATGGGCATATCCTGGACGATGGGGGCGAACGCGGCCGGATCCCATCGTTCTACGTTCTCCAGGCAGATCCTGCGGGGATCGTCCAGCCAGCTGCCGAGGATCTCCAGGGAACGGCGTGCCCGGTCTCGCCAGCGTGCCAGGGCCTCCGGAGAAGGGGCGTCTTCCAGCGCTTCGCCGTTCAGGTGCACGATATATCCCCAGGGCTGCAATGCTTGTGTGCACCGGACCACCTTATGGGCCTTCTCCAGCGAGATATCGGCCGCGCTCCCGTCGTCGGCCAGGCGCAGGTCCAGCGGGAGGTGGACGGTGTACGTCAGGTCATGCTGTGCGGCCAGCTCGTTCAGTCGGGCGACGGTCCTCTCATCCGGCAGGTTGCTGCCGTAGTCATCCACCTCGAACAGGACGAGCTCGATGTCGTCCACGGTGCCTGCCAGGCGCTCTACGTTGGGCAGGATGTCGGCCGGGT
>JAJRVX010000462.1:0-7536 GCA_024277095.1 Chloroflexota bacterium | reverse complement strand
CCATACGACCCACCTGCTGACAATAAATGACGATTGGCCTTTATCCCGGTTGGTGGTATCATGCACGCACCCTAGTCTGACCCAAAGGAGGCCCCTCATGCCGCCACAAGTATTGCCCGGCGTGGACGTTCTCCTGAGCCAGCAGGTCGACCTGCTGCGTGGGAAGCGCGTCGCCCTGCTGACGAACCCCAGCGGTGTCACAGCGAGCCTGGAGAGCACGCTCGAGGCCCTGCACGCGCATCCAGACATCCGGCTGACGGCCCTGTTCAGCCCCGAACACGGGCTTTACGCCGCGGCCGCCGACGCCGCCTTCATCCCCTCCGGTACCGATCCCCTCACCGGATTGCCCATCCACAGCCTGTATGGGGAGACGCGACGCCCCACGCCCGAGATGCTGGAGGGGCTGGACGCCATCGTCGTCGACCTGCAGGACGTGGGCGTGCGATTCTACACGTATCTGTGGACGCTGACGTACGTTATGGAGGCCGCCGCAGAGGCGGGGCTGCCCGTGGTGATCCTGGATCGCCCCAATCCATTGGGAGGCCAGCGCGTGGACGGCCCCATGCTGGAGCCGGGATTCTCATCGTTCGTCGGCCGCTGGCCGATCCCCGTGCAGCACGGTATGACGCTGGGAGAGCTGGCCCGATACTTCAACAGCACCCGAGACATGGGGGTCGATCTGACCATCGTGCCGGCCAGCGGCTGGCGTCGCGGCCTCCGCTGGCACCAGACCGGGCTGGCCTGGGTGCCCCCGTCGCCCGGGATCCCTTCCCTGGACGCGGTGTGGGCATATCCCGGCACCTGTTTCCTGGAGGGCACCAACCTGTCCGAGGGGCGCGGCACAGCCCTTCCCTTCCAGATCATGGGAGCACCGTGGATCGGCGAGGCCGGGACGCCCAGCGCATGGGACCTAGCCAGCGCGCTGAACGGGCTGGGGCTGGAGGGGGTGCGATTCCGCCCCATCCGCTTTACCCCATGCTCCGGCAAGTGGGCCGACGAAGCGTGCGGCGGCGTTCAGGTCCACATCCTCGACCTCGATCGCTGCGCTCCTATCCGGGTAGGGCTGCACATGATCGCCACCGCGCGAGCGATGTACCCGCAACACTTCGAATGGCGAGGCACGAGCTGGGAGGGACGGCCACCACACTTCGACCTGCTGGCGGGCAACGCCTGGGTGCGAGAGGCGCTGGAAGAAGGCGAGCAAGTGGAAACGATCGTCGCCCGCTGGCAATCCGATGTGGATGCCTTTATGGAGGCCCGCCGCCCATTCCTGATCTATCCGGACTGAAGCATGAGCTGGGCACAGGTGACGCGAATCCTCGAGGAAGGCACCGGACGGGCCGCCCCGGCGATTGCGCTGCACGTTCGTCACCTGGGCCAAACGGCGTTCGAGGGGGCCTACGGCGTTCTAGATCCCGATCAGGCGGGCCTGCCGACGCCACCCAACGCGCTGTTCGACCTGGCGTCGGTGACCAAGCTGTTCACGGCAACCGCCTTCATGCGCCTGGTGGAGGCTGGCAGCGCCCGGCTGGATCAGCCGGTATGCGAGATCATCCCCGAGTTCGGCGGGACGCGCCCCATCGGCGGCGCGGAGGACCCGATCTCCAAGCAACCCACGCCGCCCGATCCGGCGTACGCCGGGACCGAGGTGGACGCGCGCCAGGTTACGTTCCGCCACCTGCTGACGCACACCTCCGGCCTCGCCGCCTGGAGGAGCATCTACCGGGCGGCCGGGCCGGCCCCTCCCCCGCCCGGGCATCCCATGGGGCGTCCTACCGTCGAGGAGCGCATCCGCCGGGGGATCCAGGCGATCTGCGCTTATCCCTTCGCCTATCCCCCGGGCGAATCCCTGATCTACAGCGATCTGGGGCTGATCCTGCTGGGGGAGGCCATCGCCCGCCTGACCGGCCGGCGGCTGGATCACGCCATGCGGATGCTGGTCCTGGATCCGCTGGGTATGGCGGATGCCGGCTTCCGGCCGCTGGACATGCCCCATCGCGCTGAGGTCTCGCGCTGCGTCCCCACCGAGTTCTGCGCCTGGCGACGACGGCGCCTGCGAGGCGAGGTGCATGACGAGAACGCGGCCGGCCTGGGCGGCGTGGCCGGCCACGCCGGGCTGTTCGCCACGGCGGAGCAGGTGGCGCGACTGGGACAGCTCTACCTGGACGAGGGGCGCTGGCAGGGGATGCAACTCCTGGCGTCGGAGACGGTGCAGGAGATGACCCGGGAGCAGGTGCGTTTCGGGGAGAACGTCCGGGGGCTGGGCTGGATGCGACGATCGCCGACCGGCTCATCCAGCGGGCAACACTTCGGCCCGAACAGCTTCGGGCACACCGGCTATACCGGTACGTCGCTATGGGTCGATCCGGACCGGCAGTTGGTGGTGAGCCTGATGACCAATCGGGTATACTACGGGCGTGATCCCCGGGCGATCACGAGCTTTCGCCCGGCCGTGCACGACGCCATCGTCCAGACGATCGAGGGGAGGTCCGCCAGATGATCTCTGCAAAGGATAGGCGAGAGGTGATCCCTATCGAAGTGCTCCCCATGACATTACAAGACACGCCCGAGCTGGCCCGGTTCATCGCCCAGGATCCGCTATGGCAGCGATACGGCGTCTCCGAGGAGCAGGCGCTCCTCTCCCTGGAGCAGGCGCTGCGTCGGGGAGAAGGTCTGCACGTGGCGCTGGTGGGAGACCAAATAGCCGGGTTCATCTGGTTCCTGACGCAGGGAACCTTCGCCCATAGCGGATACATCCGACTCCTCGGCGTGCCCCCCGAGTTCCGAGGCCGGGGAATCGGCACACGCCTGATGCTCACCGCCGAGGCGGTCATTCGGCGGCAGTCATCCTCGGTGTTCCTGCTGACCTCCGACTTCAACCAGGCCGCGCAGGCGTTCTACCGCAAGCTGGGATACCGACAGGTGGGCGCCATCCCGGACTACGTGGCACCCGGGATCACCGAGCTGATCTTCTACAAGAGACTGGTGGACGAGCGATGATCGTCGTGGGGTTGATGTCCGGCACGTCGGCCGACGGGATCGACGCGGCCGTGGTGAACATTGAGGGAGCGCCGCCACGATTGCAGGCGCGTCTGTTGGCCTTCCGCACGACGCCATGGCCGCCCGATATGCGCCGACGCATCCTGGAGGCATGCCAGCCCGGCCGGGCCGGCGCCGATGAGCTGTGCCGACTGCACTTCGATCTGGGAGAGGGGTTCGCCCGGGCGGCGCTGGAGGCCATCGCGGACGCCGGGCTCCCGCCGGATCAGGTGGACTTGATCGGCTCCCACGGCCAGACGATATGGCACGATGTCGACGAGCAGGGACACGTGCGAGGGACGCTCCAATTGGGCGAGGGAGCGGTGATCGCCGAGCAGACCGGGGTGACCACGATCCATAACTTTCGCGCTCGCGACGTGGCGGCGGGAGGCCAGGGGGCGCCGCTGGTCGCCTATGTGGACTGGCTGCTGTTACGCCATCCCTCTCGAGCCCGGGCCGTGCAGAACATCGGCGGGATCGCCAACGTCACCTTCCTGCCGCCGGATGATGACCCCGGCGGGGTGATCGCGTTCGACACCGGCCCCGGCAACATGCTGATCGATGCAGCGGCCGCACGGGCGACGCGCGGCCGACAGACTTTCGATCGCGATGGGGACCTGGCCCGCCGCGGCCGGGTAGATCAGGCGCTGCTGGAGGAGTGGCTGGCGCATCCCTACTTCCGACAGCCGCCGCCGAAGTCCACCGGACGGGAGCTGTTCGGGGCGGACTTCTTCGAGTCCGCGTGGGCCGCGGCGCGTGCGCGCGGCTTGGCGCCGGCCGACATCGTGGCGACGCTCACGGCGTTCACGGCACGGAGCATCGCCGATGCTTACCACCGCTTCCTCCCCCGGCCTGTGGAAGAGGTCGTCGTGGGAGGAGGAGGCGCTCGCAATCCCGTGCTGATGGAGATGCTGCGAGAGGAGCTGGCCCCCGCGCGCGTGATGACCCATGAGGATATAGGGATCGACTCCGATGCTAAGGAGGCCATCGCCTTCGCCGTGCTGGCATACGAGACCTGGCACGGGCGCCCCGGCAACCTGCCCGCCGTCACGGGGGCCCGGCGGCCGGTCGTGTTGGGACAGATCACGCCAGCGAGCCGAAGAGGGGATGCCCGACGTGGATAAGCACAACGACACATCACCGGGGGTTCACCGATGGGACGGCGGGTCGTCGTAGGCGTGGACGGCGGCGGGACGAAAACGGAAGCCGTGGTCATGGACGAAGCACGCCAGGTGCTCGGTCGTGGTCGTGGCCCCTCCTCCAACTATCACGCCGTGGGGCAGGAGGCGGCCGCGGCCGCCCTGCGCGAGGCGATCACGGGAGCGCTGGATCAGGCGGACGCCACATACCGGGACGTGATCTGTCTGGCCCTGTGCATGGCCGGCGTGGGCCGGCCCGAGGATCGGGCTTTGATCGAAAGGATGATGCGAGACATCTACCCATTCCCCCGCCTGGTCATTCACAACGACGCCGCCGGAGCGCTGGCGGCGGGGACGGGTCGACTATTGGGCGTCGTGGTCATCGCGGGCACCGGCACCATCGCGTATGGCGTGGATCGCGATGGGCGTTCCGCCCGAGCGGCCGGATGGGGCGCGCTCCTGGCCGACTACGGCGGCGGCTTCTGGATCGGGATGGAGGCGCTGCACGCCGTCGTGTGTGCGGCGGACGGACGCGGCCCGGCCACGGCCCTGACGGAGCATGTGCTCTCCCGCCTGGGCCTGAGGACGCCCGAGGATCTGATCCCGTGGACGTACGATCAGCCCTTTACCTGGCATCGCTTCGCCGCGCTGGCCTCGATCGTCGCGGAGGCAGCCCGCTTGGGCGACGACGTGGCCCGGGATATCCTGCGGCGGGCGGGACGACATCTGGCCGACTCGGCGCTGGCGGTCATCCGGCGATTGCGGCTGGAGGATCAGCGCTTTGACCTGGTCCTGTCCGGATCGGTGTGGCGGGCTGGCGATCTGATCCAGTCGCCCATGCGTGCGGCAGTGCTCGCCGTAGCCCCATTCGCCCACTTCATCATCCCGACGCGAACCCCGGCGGAGGGGGCCGCGCTGTTAGCCTGGGAGGAATCGAACCGTGCATGAGAGGGAGATATCGCAATGGCTGACGGAGGCGCGCAACCCCGCCTCCATGGATCTGGATCAACGGGATAGCCTGGGGATCGTCACCCTGATGAACCAGGAGGACGCCAAAGTGGCGGAGGCCATCCGGGTCGAGCTGCCCAACATCGCCCGGGCGGTGGACCTCATCGTGGAACGCCTGGCCCGCGGGGGACGGTTGCTCTATTTCGGTGCGGGAACCAGCGGCCGCCTGGGCATCCTGGACGCGTCGGAGTGCCCCCCCACCTTTAGCGCACCTCCGGAGCAGGTGCGGGGCTTCATTGCCGGCGGCCCCACCGCGATCACCCAATCGATCGAGGGGGCCGAGGACGATCTGGAGGCGGGCATGGCCACGGCGAGGGAGGAGGCGCAGGTGGGGCCGACGGACGTCGTGGTAGGGATCGCGGCCAGCGGGCGCACCCCTTGGGTCATCGGGGCGCTACGGGCGGCCCGGCAGGCCGGGGCCGCCACCATCGGGGTAGTGTGCAACCCGGCCACCCCGATCCACCAGGAGGTGGACGTGTGCATCGCCCCGGTGACAGGGCCAGAAGTTCTCACCGGCTCGACGCGACTCAAGGCGGGCACCGCGCAGAAGATGGTGCTGAACATGCTGAGCACGGCCAGCATGGTGCAATTGGGCAAGGTGTACAGCAACCTCATGGTGGACGTGCAACCCACGAACCGGAAGCTACGAGCCCGGGCGGTGCGCATCCTGCAAGAAGCAGCAGGGGTGGATGAGGAAGAGGCTCGAGCGTTGCTGGAGACCAGCGGCTGGGAGGTGAAAACCGCCCTGGTGATGGCATTGACCGGCGCGGACGTCGAGGAAGCCCGCCAGCGCCTGAACGCCGCCCAGGGACACGTCCGACGCGCCGTGGAAGCCGGATCATCCCCAACGACATGAGGATTTGCGGGAGGAACAGCCCTATGCCCGAGGTCATCACCCTGGGAGAGACCATGATCCTGTTCAGCCCGGAGACAGACGGGCCGCTCCGGTACGTCGATCGATTCCAGCGCCGGGCGGCGGGCGCCGAGAGCAATGTAGCCATCGGGATCGCCCGGCTGGGGCACACGGCGGGATGGATCAGCCGCCTGGGCGATGACGAGTTCGGCCACTACATCCGGACCTCGCTGCGCGGCGAGGGCGTAGACGTCTCCCGCGTGCGCATGGACCCCAACCACCCGACGGGGGTCATGTTCCGGGAGCGGGGGCTGATGGGGCGCGTGGAGGTGATCTACTATCGCCGCGGGTCCGCGGCCAGCCACCTTAGCCCAGAGGATCTGGACCCGGCCTATTTCCGCGGGGCGCGCCTTCTGCATCTGACGGGCATCACGCCTGCGCTCAGCGCGAGCTGTCGAGCGACGGTCTACCGATCGATCGAGCTGGGGCGCGAGGCCGGAATGACCATCTCCTTCGACCCCAATCTGCGCCTGAAGCTGTGGCCACTGGACGAGGCGAGACGAGTGCTCCGGGATCTCGCCGGCCAAGCCGATATCGTGCTGGTAGGGCTGGAAGAAGGGGAGACGATCTTCCAGTGCGAGGGGGAGAGGGCGCTGGCCGAGGCCATACTGGCCGGAGGAGCGAAGGTCGTGGTGGTGAAGCTGGGAGCCCAGGGGGCCTATCTACGAACGGAGCAGGAGGAAGCCCGCGTACCCGCGTACCCGGTGTCGCACGTCGTCGACCCGGTGGGGGCCGGCGACGGATTCGACGCGGGGGTACTGGCCGGGTGGCTCAAAGGATGGGAATGGCCGGACTGCCTGCGCCTGGGAGCGCTGGTCGGAGCGCTGGCGGTCACCGTCCCAGGCGATGTGGAGGGCTATCCGGATATGGCCCAGGTGCAGCGCTACTGGGGGCAGCGCCCTCCCGCCCCGGGCCAGGTAGCCCGCTAATTCCCCACCAGGGCGACAGAGGACTTCCGAAAACGAAAACAGCGGAGCACAAAGCTCCGCATTGGTACCCCCAGCAGGACTCGAACCTGCGCACCCGGCTCCGGAGGCCGGCGCTCTATCCACCTGAGCTATGGGGGCTTGGCGAGCCATAGTTTACCACAAAACCATGGCTCGCGCAAAACGATCGAAAATGGGCAGGCGCCCCTTGGTCCACTCCCGCCTAGGGCTTTTTCAAAGTCAGTGGAAGGAAATCAGGAGGGTAGGAACGTCCTCGCGTGTCGCCCGACACAAGTCATTCCCCTGATCGTCGACCGAGGGAAAACGGCCCTCATCCCCCAGACCCCCTTCTCCCGGGCCCGGGAGAAGGGGGCTCATCGGTGGGTGGTGGTGGCGGCGCAGCTTTGCTGCGCCGCCACCACCACCTATTCTCGGGTCCCCCCTCCCAGCGAAGCGGACTGGGGAGGGGGGACGACAGGGGGGTGGGGTACGTCCGGCCACGTCGTGTGCT
>JAJRVX010000461.1:0-5008 GCA_024277095.1 Chloroflexota bacterium | reverse complement strand
CTCCCTCAGCTACCAGCTCCACAGGGGGAGGTGTGGAGGGGACCTCCCCTCCACGGAAATCCCACTTTTCCGGCCTGCACCTGCCTTTCTCGGCCCTTTCCGCAGGAATCTGGGCCGAGGCCGGGCAGGTCGAAGGCGGGAGAGGGGCTTTTTCCGGAGGGGCGGAGCCCCTCCGGGCCTCCCCACGGCAGAAGCAACGGCATTTCTAAGAACACAGTAGCTACTGCATTATCATCTGCGCCCGTTTCATCGCCTTGCGAAGGGGGATGCATGTACGTCTATGTCTGCTTCGATGTGGAGGACCTCGTCCATCCCGACTCGGACGATGTGGCGTTGGACATCGCCGAGGCGCTGACCGGGGACGGCATCACAGCGATGATGTGCGTGGTGGGCGAGAAGGCGCGACTATGGGAGCAACGCGGCCGCGACGATGTGATCGCGGCCGTCGGGAAACACGATGTCGGCCTCCACACGAATCGTCACTCCGTCCACCCGGCCGTCGCCGAATATCTGGCCGGCAAGGGGTGGGAGGACGGGGTGATGGAGGCCATGCGTCAGGAGGGGCCGGGAGCGCGTGATCTCGCTCGCATCTTTGGCGTCGCTCCCTCCACCTGGGGCACGCCCGGCTCTAGCTGGGGCCCCCAGATCCCGGCTGCCACGCGTCGGCTGGGTATCCCGTCCAATATCTATTCCCACGCGCGCTCTGGGGAGACGGGCGCCTGCTGGTTCGCCGGACAGCTCTGCTATTCCGAGTATGTGAGCCTGCCTGGCGGAGAGGATGCCTGTTGTGATGATACCGCCTTCGCTTCCGCTTTGCCCTCTCTGCTTCAGAAGATCGATGATATGCGCCGACGGGGATTCTCCTGCCTGGGCCTGTTCGCCGCGCATCCCACGCGGCTGCGCTACACCGTCTTCTGGGATGCGCTGAACTTCGCCCGTGGGCAGAACACCGATCCGGCCGATTATCGCCTGGCCCCCCGGCGGGACGATGCGACCTATGCGACCGGCCTGCGCAACCTGCGGCGCATGGTCCAGGCCGTGCGCGACCTGCCGGGCGTGGAGATCGTCCCCGTGCGCGCTCTGAACGACCGCTTCGCCGCGAGCACCGGCCCGATCGGATGGGATGGGGTGCGCCAACTGGCGCGGGCGATCGCGGAGAGCGAGACGATCCGGGCGGATATCCCCCTGGCGTCGCCTGCGCAGGCGCTGGATGTGCTCGCCCGGGCAGCCCTATATCTGGCTGAGGAGGATCCGCGGCCGGACGAGCTGATTCTGAGGGACGTCCTGGGGCCGATCAACCCGCCGCCCCCTTTGGAGCGGCCGGCGACCGTCCCCGTACAGACCGCTCTGACCCTCGCTCGCGATCTGGTGGACCACATCGACGCGACCGGGCATCTGCCCGCCACGCTGGCGGTTGACGACACGTTTGCAGGGCCTGGACCAATGCTGCGCTTGCTGGGCACGCTCTTCCTGGACCTGGATCGTGGTCAGGTGCCTGAGCAGGTGACGATCTCGCCGGGGGCAGAGGAGCCGGAGATCGCTGCCCGGCTGGTCGAGGAGGGGATCTATCGCCGCCTGCCCGGATGGCCTCCCCATCCCCCCGATCTCGAGCTGGACATGTTGGCGCTGCATACCCGGCTGCAAAGCTGGAGCCTGAAGCCGGCCGTGCTCGCAGGCTGATGTCCTGTGATCCGTTTATGAGGGACCGCCGCTGGCGAAACACGGGAGGTGCTCGTGCCTGCCTTTCAGATCACCGATGACCGGATCACCGTCGAGGCCGACATGTTTCGCGTGCAGGTGGAGCGTCGGCCCCCTTTGCTGCGTGTGCTGCGGGATGGGGGCGAGATCTGGGTGAGCGGGCCCGCGTTCGGTCGGGCCCGTTACGGTGATACGTGGCTGGCGCCGCGTTCCCTGGACGAGGTGCGGCTGACCGGCGAGGGCGTGCGCATGACGGCGGTTACGGACGATCCGGATCGCCCACTGTCCCTGATCCTGGCCGTCGATGAGGAAGGGATCACAGTGCACTGGCATGCGGACCCTGCCCCCGACGAGTGGCAGGATAGCGCCCACCTGGCGCCGGCCGGGCACTGGTACGGCCAGGGGGAGCTGTTCCGCGGCGTTTACCCGCTGGAGCAGGGGATGATTCACGCGGATCCGTTCATCACCTACGATCATGGGCCGGACGGCCTGCTTTGCGTTCAGGCGGGCGTCTGGATCACCAGCAAAGGCGTCGGCGTGATCCTGGAGAACGATCGGGACATCGCGATCGGTCTGAACCGGCCGCGCGAGCCCGGGATCGATGAGTTCGCACATCGCCCTCTGCCGGATCCCGGCGGCCAGGGCGATGGCCTGTGGTCGGTGGCGGTGCGTCGTCAGCGCTATCTGGCCTATCGGATCACGGTCGGACGGGATCTCGCCTCCGTCCACCGGCGGCATGCCCGCCGGCTGGGCATCCCGGGCCATCCGCCCGCCTCTGAGCTGTTGCGCGTGCCTCAGTGGACGACCTGGGCGCAGTTCAAGGAGCAGATCGATCAGGCCACCGTGCTGCGATTTGCCCAGGAGATCCTGGAACACGGCTTCCCGGCCGGCCTGTTCGGCATCGACGATCGCTGGCAAGTTCACTACGGCGACACGGAGTTCGATTCGGAGCGGTTCCCCAACCCCCGCGAGCTCATCACCATGCTCCAGGACATGGGGTTTCTGGTCACACTATGGGTGACGCCGTTCGTCAACCCGGATGCCGCCAACTTCGTGGAGGGAAGCCGAAGAGGATATTTCATCCGTCATCCGGACCGTGACGAACCCTATCTCGTCCGATGGTGGCGGGGCGAGGGCGCCCTGGTGGATTTCAGCAACCCGGAGGCGGCCGATTGGTGGCTGGGCAAGCTGCGGATGTTGCAGGATCGTTATGGCGTGGATGGCTTCAAGTTTGACGCCGGCGAAGGCAACTTCGTCCCCGCCGACGGCGTTCCCGCGCGGGACGTCGGGCGGAACGGCTATAGCGATGCCTATGTGGCCTGGGCGGCTGAGCACTTCCGGTGGTGTGAGGTCCGCACCGGCTGGCGCTCTCAAAGGGCTCCGCTGCTCTTCCGGCTGTGGGACAAGTTCAGCCATTGGGGCGAGGAGAACGGGTTGCGTTCCATTATCCCGCAGACGTTGCACTTGGGGATGGCCGGTTACCCGTTCGTGTTCGCCGACATGATCGGTGGAAACAACTACGGGAGCCTGCGGGCGGACAAGGAACTGCTGATCCGCTGGACGGAGCTGTGCGCAGCGCTGCCGGCCATGCAGTTCTCCATCGCCCCGTGGGAGTTCGATGAGGAGACGGTGGAGATCTGTCGTCGCTATGCCCGGCTCCACGGAGAGCTCGCGTCGGCTGTCGATCGGGCTGCCCGTGAGGCTACGAGCGTGGGCGCTCCCATGATTCGACCGCTATGTTGGCGCTGGGACAACGAGCTCGCGTATCTGTGTGCGGATCAGTTTCTGTTAGGGGATACGTGCTGTGTGGCGCCGGTGGTGAAGCCAGGGGCGCGCTCGCGCGATGTGTTGTTGCCGCCGGGCGTGTGGCGCGATCATTGGACGGGTCGGCAGTGGGAGGGGCCGACGCTGATCCGCGATTATGTTGCCCCGCTGGATCGGTTGCCGCTCTTTCATCGCGAGGCGTAGGCGCACAAATGGACTTCACGGGCGTGTGGGAGGCTTTGCAGGCGGAGCCCATCTACATCGATGGGTTTGACCGGCCGCTGCGCGTTGTGGCGAAGGAGGTCCGGAACGCCTATCTGCCATTGGCCCGGCGTCTATGGGAACGCCAGCGTGCGTTGGGGAGGCGGATGCTGGTGGGGATCAGCGGCCTCCCGGGCGGCGGCAAGACGGTCACGGCTGCCACGCTGGCGCGAGTGCTCGACGCGCTCGGACGGGGGCGTGGCGAGCGTGCCATCCACCTCAGCCTGGACGGGTTCCACTATCCAAACGCGTGGCTGGAATCGCACACGGGGCGTGATCACGATGGCAGGGTGGTGATTCTGCGGCGGATCAAGGGGGCTCCCAACACCTTCGACGCCGAGGCGGCCGCGCGGCTTCTACGTCGTGTCCGGGAGGGTGACGAGGTCGTGCGTTTCCCCGTGTACAGCCGCGCGCTGCATGACCCTGTCCCCGACGCTGTGCAGGTGACGGCGGCCCATCGCATCGTCGTGTTCGAGGGGAACTACCTGTTCCTGGACACGCCTCCGTGGCCCGCGGTGCGTGCGTTGTTTGACGTGCGGCTGTTCGTGGAGACGCCGGAGGCCGCCCGGCTGCGTAATCTGCGGGAGCGTCATCTGCGTGGGGGGAAATCGCCCGAGGAGGTGGACCGACAGATTCGGTCGGTCGATCAGCGCAACGCGGCCCTGATCGCTCCCAGCGCCCGATACGCGCATGCCCGGCTTTTGCGCTCGGCCGATGGGATGGCCCTCGTGACGGTGGAGGGATCTTTGGAGCTCGAAGGATAAGCCCCCGGGACGGGTGAGGGGCTTCCATGTCAAAGCCGCCTTAGAGGGCCCACGACCCTCTCGGCGCAATGTATCTTTTCGGTGGTAATACGGCGAGGAGCTTTGAGGGGCGCAGCTCCCCAAAAGAAACTTCTTTCACTGACTTTGAAAAGCCCTGACCCCTCTCCGGGGCTTTTCAAAGCTCAAACACCTGCCCCAAATCCTACCGTAGGGGCGCCCCTTGTGGGCGCCTGAGGCAGCCACAAGGGCTGCCTCTACAAGATCTAAAGTAATGCCCGAGCCCTTAGAGGCGTATTTGGTAGGGGCGCAACGCCGTTGCGTCTCTACAACGCCCTTTCCCAGGTGAGGCGAGGCTGGTTTGAGGTACCCGGGGGGAGTCTCCGTTAGATCTTTGAAAAGACCTGACCCCTCTCGGCGTTCACTTGTGGGTCGGGCGGAACCGTGCTATAATCGCAACAGTCGGCGCTTGTGCGCTTTAGGAGGTGAGGACAGATGCCTAATCTCGGCCCCATGGAGTTGAT
>JAJRVX010000460.1:0-9677 GCA_024277095.1 Chloroflexota bacterium | reverse complement strand
TAGAGGGCGTGCAGCAGGGCCTCCATATCCTCCAGCCCGAACTCCTCCAGGATCATCTCCGTCAGCATCGTCTGCGGGCCGCGTCCGTCCCATGCCCGCATCACGCGGCGGATCGCCTCCCGCGCCAGATCGCCGCCGCCCCCCCAATCGCCTGAGTGCCACCCCAGGCCGGGGAACACGATCTCAGTCCCGTCCGGGCCACGCCCAGCCGCGTTGGTGCCCGAGCCGCAGATCACCGTCACCCCCCACGGCCGGCTGAGCCCCGACCGCAGGGCGGCCATGGTGTCGTTCTTGACCGTGATCTCCTGCGCCAGCCCCAAGGCGCGCACCGCCGGGATCAGCATGGCGTAATCCTGGGGGAGATCGGCGCCGGCCAGGCAGAAAGCCCCATGAGCGATCTGCTCCCCCCGCAGGCCAGCCTGCTCCAGCGCCTCCTCCCCCGCCCGGCGATACTCGGCGATCACGGCCTCCAGGCCCGGCCCCTGGTGATTCCCCGGGCCGCCGCGGCCAAACCCCAGGATACGTCCCTGCTCATCCCCCACCACGCAGAACGTCTTCGACGCGCCCGCGTCCATACCCAGGAAGTAGCGCATATCCCCCTCCTCCACGCCAGATCCCGTCAGGAAGATTTCGAGCTCTCCCCGAAGAACTGGGGGAGGAACGGGCGATTGGCCTCCAGGAGCGCGTCGAGCAGCCCCTGGGCGACGGAGAACGACGGCACCAACGGATGCGCCAGCAACGCCTGCAGAGCGGCACGTCGGTCGCCCTCCGCGCCCGCCTTGGCCGCCAGCACCTCATACGCCTTCACCTGCTGGGTCAACCCCAGGATCTCAGGCGCCATGGGGGCCGTCACCAGGGGACGGGCGCCGCCCGCCCCAACCACGCACGGGATCTCCACGACCACATCCGGCGGGAGATCGGGCACGGCGCCTCGATTCAACGTGTTGACGACGTGCACCTCCTTCTTGTCGTTCTCGATGGCGGAGATCAGCGAGACGGCCGCCTTGGAGTAGTAGGCCCCCCCCCGCTCCTCCAGCAGCTTGGGTTTCTCATGCAACTGGGGATCCCGGTACATCTCCATCAGCTGGCGCTCGATCTCGATGACCTCCTCCCCGCGCGTCTTCTCCGCCTTAAGCTGCTTCTCCAGCACCCGATCCCGGTTGTAATAGTAGTTCAGGTACCCACACGGGATGCACTGCAGGGTCTCCAGCAGCTCCGCCGAGAACCCCCAATCGTCGTCCTCACGCCGGCGAGCCTCCTCTATCGCCTTCTGGAAGACCTGATCCCAGACGTCCCGGCCGTCTACCCAGGCCCCTCGCAGCCAGTTGAGATGGTTCAGCCCCACGTGATCGATGGTGACGCGCCGTCGGTCCACGCCGAATTCCTTCGCCAGGCGCATCTCGATCCCGATGGGAAGGTTACACAGGCCGATCACGGAGATCTCACTGTAGCGTAGCAACGCCTCCGTGATGAGCCCGGACGGATTGGTGAAGTTCACCAGGAAAGCGCCCGGCGCGGCCAATCGCTGAATATCCCGGGCGATGTCCAGGAGGACCGGGATCGTGCGCAACGCCTTGGCAAACCCGCCCGGCCCCGTGGTCTCCTGGCCGATGACGCCGAAGCGCAGGGGGATCTTCTCATCCTGCACCCGGGCGGCCATCTGCCCCACACGAATCTGCGTGATGATGTAATGCGCCCCCTCGATGGCCCTCTGGCGGTCGGTGGTCAACTCCAGCTCGACGCTCACGCCCGCCGCCTGCAACATGCGCTCCGTCAACCCGCCCACGATGCTCAGCCGCTGCTCGTCGATGTCCATCATGGCGATGCGGGCCACGTTCAACTCCTCGCGGGCCTCCACGAACCCCTCGATCAGCTCGGGCGTGTACGAACTGCCCGCCCCGATCACGGCGACCTTTAGATCACGACTCATTTCTCACCCAACCTCCTCATCCTTCAGATCGACCGGCTGCCCGGTCTCCGCCGAGCGATGCGCAGCCCAGCACAACCGGGTCACCGCATATCCCTGATCCACACCCGCCGAAAACTCCTCTCTGGCGGACAACCCACGCAGCCAGTGCTCCACCATCCAGATCGGGAACCCGCGCAGCACGCCATCGATCTCGCCGACCAGCGTGCCCGGATAGCTCCACCGCTCGCCCGCCTGATGGATCATCTGGTCCTGGGTATCGATGAACTGGGCGCCCCGCTCCCCCACCAGCTCGAACTTGAAGTCGTACACGGTGGGCAGCGACTCGGGGAGCGTCCACGCCGTTTCGAATACGGCCGTCATCTCCGGCTCGAACTCCACGGTCGTATGCAACGCGTCCCAGGTGTCCACGCCGCGCCCGGCCAGCTGCCCCCGCAACCCGACGGCGTACACCCGCCGGGGTCGGGCGCCCGACAGCCACATCGCCAGGTCGGCTACATGAGGCAACAGGAACCACCCCGGGCTGGATCGGGCCGCCCATCCCAACATGCCGGTGGGCACCCAGATGGTGTCGTTCAGGCGGGCGTTGATCCAGCGCACCGCGCCCAGGTCCCCGCGCTGGATGGCCGCCCGAGCGGCCACGAACGCCGGATTCCAGCGATTTTCGAAGGCGATCATGCAACGCACCCCCGCCGTCTTCACCGCCTCTCGAATGGCCGTCGCGTCCTCCAACGTCGTCGCCAGCGGCTTCTCGATCAGCAAATGCAGCCCACGGGAGGCCGCGTCCAGCGCCGGCTCCCGATGAGCGAAGTCCGGCGTGGCCACGATGACGGCGTCCAGCTCCGCCCGCTCGTACATCTCCTGATGCGTGGCGTACACCGGGACCTCCAACGCGCTCGCCGACCGCCGGACGCGCTCGCTGACATCGCACACGGCCACCACGCGTCCCATCCCCGACTGGTCGACGGCCCGAGCGTACATCATACCACGGATCCCCATGCCGACGATGCCCACTCGTATCATGTCCTCCTCCACATCTTCCCTGCCCGGGAAGCCCAGCGTTAAAATCCCAGCCCTCGCTGCTTCAGGCTGACGTACCGCCCCTGCCCGATGATCAGATGGTCCAACACCTCGATGCCTAACAGATCCCCCGCCCGGACGGCATCCCGGGTCAGCTGCACATCCTCTGGGCTGGGAGACGGATCACCCGAAGGGTGATTGTGCGCCAGGATGACGGCCGCACAGTTCGCTCGAATGGCCGCCCGAAACAGCTCACCGATGCGCACCACGGCGGAGTTCAGCGAGCCCTTATAAACCGTCCGGATGGCCAGGACGCGATTCCGGGTGTCCAACAGGATCACCCGCATCTCCTCCTGTTCCAAAACCCCCATGTCCAGGGCGATCAGGTTGGCTGCATCGTCGGGCGTGGTCACCTGCGGCCTCTCCTCGGGGGAAGCCACCAGCAAGCGCCGCCCCAGCTCCAGGGCTGCCTTCAGCTGAGCGGCCTTCGCCTCCCCCACGCCGTGCTCGGCGCACAGATCGGCGAAGCTGGCCCGGGCCAGCCCGGGCAATCCCCCATACTGGGCCAACAGCCGGTTCGCCACCTGGATGACACTCTCCCCATGGACGCCCACCCGCAGGATGATCGCCAGGAGCTCGCCCGTGGAGAGGGCGCCGGCCCCATAGTGCTTCAGCCGCTCACGCGGCCGCTCCCCCACCGGCAGATCCCGAATCATCGGCCGGTATTCGACGCTCATCGCCTCCTCCGAACGGCAGCTGCCGGAGCGCATCCCCGTGATAGCGCACGGCTGTGCACCTTCGTGGGGCTGCCTCCTCACGACATTCGCTTCTTTTGCCTTCGACCTGCCTGGCCTCGGCCTGGGTTCCGCGGAAAGGGCCGAGAGAGGCAGGTACATGCCGGAAAAGCGGGTTTTCCGTGGAGGGGAGGCCCCCTCCACACCTCCCCCTGTGGAACTGGTCGTTGAGGGAGACCCCTCAGAACATCGTGCCGGTAAATTTTCAGACATGCTCCAAGATACGCCACCCGGACCGTGTATCCCGCAAAGAGGATACACAACTCACCATGCGATAGTGCATCCTTCTCGGTGAAGATGTAGCGCCCGGCCTTGCCCACCCGAATCAGGCCGGGAAAGGGCAGGTGCAAATTGGATACACCATCCACCCCACCATCCGCTTGCTTGCGCCCCCGCGGTCGGATATAATGGGCACACCTTAGCTCGGGAGGGTTCCCGCATTATGTCACCCGATCTCATGAACACCATCGGCGTCGTGCTCCAGGTGATCCTGGCCCTGGCCGGCGCATTCTTCTTCGCCTTTTGGATCAGCCTGGTGATCTGGACGTTCCGGGATATCCGGGCCCGCACGCGTGATATCTTCGCCCAGATCCTGGCCACGCTGCTGGTTCTGCTTTTCACCCCCTTCCTGGGCGCCGGGCTTGTCCTCTATCTGCTTTTGCGCCCCAAGGAGACCCTGGCAGAGGCCTACGAGCGGGCCCTGGAGGAGGAAGCCCTCCTGCGGGATATCGAGGAGCAGCCAGCCTGCCCACGCTGTCAACGCCCCGTCCAGGCGGACTGGCAAGTATGCCCTTACTGCCGGGAAACCCTCAAGACCCCCTGCCCGCGCTGCGGCAAGCTCATGGCGCTGGACTGGGTCATCTGCCCCTATTGCGCCCGGGAGATCACCCCGCAGCCCCGCCGCCTGGAGGAGACGCTGACGCTGGAGACCGCCTCCCTGGACAGGCCGGAGTAGCCATCTACATCCCCTGACGAATCGCCGGGCCGCCCGTCGCGCCCAACGATAGGTCGCCCCTTTCACGAGGACCGCCGGGACAGAGATGGCTCGCCGTCCGCCTTTCCTTCCACGCCAGCCCTCATTATGTCAATCACCGCGATCATCGGAGGGCCAGATTCGACTACTGGGACTCCACCACGCGCACGGGGCCACAGGGGACCTCCAGCCCCAGAGGCTCCCCATCGGGGCCGACCACGGCCACCAGCATCCGATACTCGCCCGGGGGCGTGATCGGGTTCAGGTTCACATCGTGCTCGTCCCGCACCACGGCATCGCCGGGCCAGGTATCCGGCGGATACATCGCCCACATGCCCTGCGGGCGCTCCAGGCCCGCCCCCCAGATCTGCCCCAACCCGTCGACCAGGTGTAATCGGGGCCGGGCGTCCGCGGGGGGATCGCCGGATCGCCGCCAATACAACGCCACGTGGACCCACCCGGACGGGGGATGATAGATATCGTCCCGGGCAGTCACCGTCTCCTCACTCAGCCGACACCCCTCCAGCGTCAACCCGGGCGCCAGCGCCTCCCTCAATGGTCGTACCCCAGGCGGTAGATCCGGCAGGAACCGGCGCACCGCATAGGCACGGATCACGACCCCGGCCGGGAATTGCTCGGTGACCAGCGGATACCGCTCGCCCAACCAGCGCTCCACCAGGCGATCGTCATCCACGTTCTCCAGATGCGACTCGACCAGCCAGATGGTGTCAAAGCCGCTCATGCCCTCCAGAGGAGGCGCCACCTGGGCCATATCATCCAGCCGGCCACCAAAAGGGAAATACACGGGCAGCTTCCCCCGATAATATCGCAGGAACGCCGTGCGCACGTAATCCACATGGATCAAGATCGCGTCGTTGGGGCCCTCATGAGCCTCAATGTAGCGGGCCGCTGCCCGCCAGTCCTCGCGTCGCGTCTCCGGCCGCCAGTCCCACGGCAGCGCCGCCAGGCTGGCGGCCAGCAGGACGGCCAGAAACGTCCCGCCCAACAGGAGCGTCCCGGGCGTGCGCCGTCGGATCAGCCGCACGATGCTCAGCCCCCACCCCAGGCAGAGGAACGGCACCAGAAAGAGCCAATATCGCGTCTCGGCAAAGGTCGCCTGGTTGCGGGCCAGCAGGATGTTCCCGATCAGCCAGGGGACGACGAGGATGACAGCCAGCTCCCCTACCCCCCTCCGGTCCTGCGATGAGCCCCGGAGCCCCTGCACCACCAGGGCCACCAGCGCGGCCGCCCCCGTCAGCACGGCCACATCGCCGAGCGCATCCAGCGGGGCGCGATGGATCAGGAAGGCACGACTGAACCGCCTCAGCGTGATGCCCGCATCGGCAAAGGCGCGCCCTGGAGTCGATTCCACACCGCTCACGAACCACGCCTGCCACGCCAGCGGCAGGAACCCGATGGCCACCCCGGTCATCGCCAAGACGCCAGTCACGGCAAGCCATCGCATCCCCCGACCATCGTCGGACTGCCACCGCCGGGCCAGGGCCATCAGCCACCAGATCCCGGCGGCGGGAAGCAGCAACGCGTTGAACAGGTACGCATACACGCCAGCCAGCGACATCACGCCGAACAGGATCCAGCCGCGCCCATCCATGTCCTCCGTCGCTCGAACCAGCCCCCAGAACCCGAACAGGGCGAAGGTGGCGGCGGGCATGAACATGCGCGCCTCCTGCGAGTACCAGACGAGGAACGGGTTGAGGACGAACAGCAGGGCGGCCATAGCTCCGGCTGATCTCCCCCCCCAGCGACGTCCCAAAGCGTACACGGGGAACACACCCAGGGCGCCCAGCAACACGCCCAGGGAGCGCACGGCCGCGTCCCCGGTCCCAAACAACAGCGTCCAGCCCCGCAGGAGCAGATAGTAGACGGGAGGGTGCTTATCGCGAACCAGTTCCAGCCCCACGCGCACGATCTCCGAGGCGGGGCGGCTGGCCCAATACGCGCTCACTGACTCATCGAACCACAGGCTATGATATGTCAACCGCCACAAGCGGAGGGCCAATGCGAGCAGGAACAGGGCGACCGGCTCCCATCGCGCCCAACGCCTTCGCGCCCACGAGAGCATGATGATTCCACCTCAGGATCAGGGTCAAGCGATGAGCCCATCTTGTCCGATCAAAGCGAGGGACAGACCTCGGGGACATCGGCCGCAGTATACCACACAGCCACCGGGCGGGCACAAAGTGCAGAGCGGGGAAGATCAAATACCCGATGCGCGGCTATAACGAACTTGCGGCGGGATATCCTCCCGCCGCAAGTTTTCACACATCAGGATCGCATCCGCGCGCCACGAGCGCGCCGGACCCCCTATCCCCTCACGGCTGCCCGGTGGCGATGCGGGCCGCCAGCGTCGCCCGCACGGCATCCGGCCCGCCGCTGATGCGCTCCACCTGACAGCCGGCGGCCACCAGGCCCGCCTCCTCCAGCTTGCCATACCCATCGCCGATGATCGTCACCCGCGCCGCCTGCTCCGCGTCCACCAGCGAATACCCGAAAGCCAGGCGGAAGTGCATGATATACTCGGCGGCCAACAGGAAGTTCGTCCGCTCCCCCGGTGCGCCCACAGGCCCCAGCAACACATAATGCGTCAGCGTCCGCTCTCCCGTCTCGCCGCCGTCCGTGGTCAGCGTCAGCTCAAGCGTCTCCGTGGCCCCGGACGCCAGGACGATCGCCTGGCTCACCAGGGAGGTCCCCTCCACAGCCACGACGTACATCCCGGGGTCCAACCCCTCAATACGGAACGACTCATCCTGGGCGACGGTGGCACGCCCGGCCTCCGTGGTGCCATCGCGCAGCGCGACCACCACGCGCCCGGCCCCGCCGTTCACCCACCCCTCGATCACGCCGGGGATCAACGGCACCGTGAGCTCGATCTCGGCCATGTCCTGGCCGTCCAGGGTGACGGGATCTGAGGAGATATCCATCCTCTCCACACGTACTACATAAGTTCCCGCCGGCAGTCCTTCAAACCGGAACCGCTCGTCCGCGCCCACGTCGGCCCGGGTGACCTCTTCCTCCCCCCGTAGCAAGACCAGCGTCTGCCCCGCCCCATTGCGCACCAGCCCGGCCAACACGCTCTCGGAGGGTTGATCGCTGACCACGGTTCGCTGAAACACGACCAGGAACGAGTGATGGAACAACGTGTTGCCCGGCGCCTCATCCGGGTGTCCGGTATGCAGGTTCTCCACCCGATCCGACGGCAGCCCCACGCCCTCGACGGCGCACACCTGCCACTTCCACATGGGGAAGTCGGCCCCGGCCTCCTCATCCGTCTTGTCGATGGTGACGATCTGCTCGCCACCCTCCCAGGTCACCCGCACCTGAGCGCCCATGATCCGCTGTCCCTGCTCGTCGAGCATGTCCAGGAAGATATGATGCCTCCCCCCGTTTTCCTCCGGCGTCAGGTGATGCACGCGCACCACCCGCCACAGCGGCTCCCCAGGGGTCGCATCGATTTGGATGACGCGAACGCCGTATGCCTCAGCGTCATTGATCGGATCACCATTGCCCATGGGCTGCGTCTCCCTCTGCATCTCACCCGAACGCCCAGACGGCGTCTCCTCGGTGGGCGGACGACCTACCACCCAATCCAGCACCCGTCGTCCCCATTCGCTCACGAGCCACCTCCCCCTCAGTCGATGGCCTGCAGCCGTTCCTTCAACGCCTGCTCGATCTCGTACAGGTCACCGGCCAGACGCTCCACGACGCAGCCGGCCTCCCGCAATGCATGCTCATCCTCAGCGCTCACCGCGTCCTCCCCGCCGATGATGGTCACCCGCTGGGCGGACATCGCCTCCTGCAGGCTGAATCCCGCCACGGCCCGGCTGGCCGCCACATACGGCTGCGCCAACAGCAGGCCCGTGCGCGTGTCCGGGTCGTCAGGGGCGCCGAACAACAGATACAGGGGTAACGTCTTCCCTCCGGCGGCGGACAGGCGATAGCTCAGCTCGACTCGATTCCGCCCGTCCAACTTCACATCCCGGTGGATGACCCCCACACCCTCCAGGGAGATCATGTACTCCCCGGCGAGCAAACCGGTGAACGTGTATCGGCCCTGCGGATCGGTGACATCCTCACCCACCCAGATGTCCCGATAGAGCATCACCTTTCGCCCTGACACGGGGGCGCCGTCGGCGTCCAGCACCACCCCCTCGATCACGCTCTCCGCGGGAGCTCCCTCCGGCACCAGCGTGACCTCCACCTCGGATACGCCGTCGAGGACGATGTTGCGACGCACCAGGCCCAGATCGGGGACACGCAGCTCATAAGTGCCCGCCACCAGGCCGCCAAAGGCGAACCACCCGTCCTCATCGGTGGTCGCCTCCCCGGCCACCTGCTCGCCCTTCCACAACTGGACGACCACCCCCACTTGAGGTGTCGCCGCGGCGTCCAGCACCTGGCCGCGCAGCACGCCGCGCATGGTGCCGCCCAGATCGACCACGGGAGCCGTGAATCGCCCGACCCCGTCGCACACGGCCTGCACCTTGTGGCGGGCGTCGATCTCGATCTCGTAAGGGGCGGCCGGCAGGTTCGTGAACCGATAGCGTCCCTGGGCGCTCACCTGCGCCTGTTGTGTCCAGTCCCAGCCCGGGATCAGGGGCCGCAGCGTCACCGTCATGCCCGACGTCGCGCCCCGCACCGTCCCCTGGATGACTCCCCGCATGGGGAAGAGGACGTTCACCTCGTTCAGCCCATCCAGGTTGATGTGGTCACGGATCAGGCCGATCCCCTCCAGCTCCAGTTGATAGGTCCCCCGCCCCAAATCGGTGAAGAGGAACCCGCCATCGCTGCCCAGGGTGGTGGTCCATCGCTGCCCGCTCTCGCCCTCGATCAGGAAGACGCGAGTCCCCTCGGCGCCCCCCGGCACGCGGCCGCGCACCACGCTGGCCTGCCCACTGCTCATCGGCTTGAGCTGGAAGTTCACCTCCCAGGTGATGGCATCCCC
>JAJRVX010000459.1:0-4457 GCA_024277095.1 Chloroflexota bacterium | reverse complement strand
GTGGGACGGAAGATGAGGACCAACACCAGCATGGAGAAGGCGATAACGTCCTTCAACTGATTAGGGCTGGGAACCCCCAATCCGGTGAAGAACAGAGGCGGGCCGATGGACTCAAAGATGCCCAGGAACAGCCCCCCGAACATCGCCCCGGGGATGTTGCCGATCCCCCCCAGCACGGCGGCGGTAAAGGCCTTGATCCCCGGGATGAACCCCATCGTATGGATCACCTGCTTGTTATACAGGGCGAAGAGCACGCCGCCCGCGCCCGCCAGAGCGCCGCCCACGATGAAGGTGTTCACAATCACGCGATCCACATCGATCCCCATCAAAGCGGCGGCATCCTTGTCCTCCGCCACCGCGCGCATGGCTTTCCCCATCTTGGTCCGCTGCACCAGCCAGTACAGCCCCGCCATCATCAGCACGGCACACACGAAGACGATCACATGAATGCGCAACACCATCACCCCGCCGATCTGCCAGCTACCCTTCAGGATCTCTACATCGGGGTATACCTTAATGCCCGTGCCGAAGAGCCCACGGAAGCTGTACTGAAGGAACAGAGAGGCGCCGATGGCTGTGATGAGGGGAACCAGACGGGGGGCACGTCGCAGCGGCCGATACGCGATGCGCTCCAGCGCGACGGCCATACTGATGGAGACGCTCATGGCGACCAGGAAGATGATGGCCAACGCCAGAATCGGATTGCTATCCAGAAATCCCGACTCGTCGAAGGCCCGCGCCACGAAATAACCGATATACGCTCCGCCCATGAAGATCTCCCCATGGGCGAAATTGATCATGAACAGGATACCGTAAACCAACGTGTAACCGAGGGCGATGAGGGCATAGACGGCGCCCTGCGCAAGCCCGAAGATGAGAAATGAGACCCAGTCACTCGAGGTATAAAGCCCCTCACGCAACGTGGCGATTGTACCCCACAGGGCGATTCCACCGATCAGGAATCCGATGCCCCAGATGATCAAATCGGTGGCTGAGACCCGCCATACCCGGATCCGTTGCATCTATCCTCCTCAGACAGATGGTCAGTAAGGGATGAGGCAAGGGCATCACACCCTTACCTCATCCCAATCACGTGCACTATCGACATAAAACAGGATGTGGGCCCGTTAGTCGGACACCACCACCCACTTGCCGTTTTCTACCTTGGAGATCGCGACGGAGCCGACGCCGCAGTCGCCATTCTCATCGCACGAGAGCGTGCCAGTCAGCCCCTGATAGCCTTTCGTGTTGGCGATGGCATCGCGCAGCGCCTTGCGGCCGATGTGGAGGTTGCCCTCCGGATCCACCTTGGCGACCTGTTCGATGGCGTTCAGGATCAGCATGGTGGCATCGTAAGCGTGCGCGTGGAACGGGGCGATGGGATCCTCTCCGTAGGCTTCCTTATAGGCCTTCAGGAAGTTCTCCATCCCAGGGCCAGCCTCGCCCGGGTTGGCCGCGCTGGCATAGACGCCCTCGGCGGCATCCCCGGCGGCCTCGATGAAGGCATCCGCCCGAATCCCATCCGCACCCATGAAGTAGACGTCCTCCATACCCACATCGGCGCGTTGCACCGCCAGATAGGCGCCCTCTGCGACGAAGCCGCTCCAGTAGATGAGGTCGGGATCCTCCGCCTTGATCCGGGTCAGGACGGGGCGCATATCGGTGTCACCCACATTGACGGCCTCGCGAGCGACGACCTGACCACCCAGCGCCTCAAACGCCTTAGCGAACTCCTGCCCCAACTGCTCCGCATAAGGGCTGCCATCATGGATGGTCGCCACCTTGCGGGCACCCAGGACATCATACGCGAACTTGGCCGCGGCCGGCCCCTGGATCTTGTCATTCCAGGCCGTCCGGAAGAAGATGGGCTTGTGGGTTGCGGGGTCCGTCAGGCTGGGGGCGGTGCAGGAGGGAGACACCATGCTGTAGTGATTCTGATCATAGATGTCGGCGGCCGGGATACAGGAGCTGGAGCACATGTGCCCCACCACGGCAACGATCTCCGGATCTGCCACCAGCTTGTTGGCCACCGTCTGGCCGCCCTCGGCGTTGCACTGCCCATCCTCGACCTGGAGCTCGATGGGGAAGCCCATCACCTCGCCCTTGTCCTTGACGGCCAGCTCCGCGCCGCGCTTCTCATCGAGGCCCAGGACGTCGATGCCGGCGCCGGAAAGGCCCGCCACGAACCCGAGGCGCAGAGGCTCACCAGCGGGGACCACGACGACGCCCCATTCATCCTCATAGGTGAACTCCTCCGCCGGAGCAGCCTCCTCCTTGGGCGGTGGCGCGGCTGGCGCCGCACAGGCCGATACGATCAGTGCCAACAAAGCGACGATGCTGATGAGTGGATAACGGGACCGCATCTCAAATCTCCTCCTTTCGTTATGTGGAAATGATGAACCCATTGTAACGCAAAGAGAGTTCCCTAGCGGCAACTTGGGATCCAGGAGGGCTTCTACACCTTCCGATAAGGAAACACCCCCCGATCGCGGAGCAAAAGAGAACGTCGCCGCGTCTTCGCATGCGAACAGGGGGTATCCACTTCTAAGTCCCAGAGCAAGGGGTCGCGATGAGACATCAATCGTTGGGGTAACTGGCTGCTGATTATACGGCAAACCTGTGCCTTTGTCAACTATGCCGCGATTCTTTACCCTATGTCAAGTTATTGTGACTATAAAATGGGGAGAGGAGAAGAGGAATCGATGCGCCCTTCACGGCATAAGAGGCCGGACTATCCCCTGGCCCTCCGCGCCAGCTCCCGGCCCCAGGTACGCAATCGCTCCGCCACGATCTCCTTGCGCCGCTGCAAAAGGGCCTGCATCTCGGCCAGGGATAGCGAGGGCGTCGTCATGATCAGGGCATCCTCGCCGGAGTCCCGATAGTATCGGGGACGGATCCCCACCTGGCGAAAGCCTGTGCGCTGGTAGAGTCGCTGCGCCGTCTCATTCCCCGCCCGCACCTCCAGTGTGGCCACATCCGCCCCCACCTTCCTGGCCAGGTCCAACAGGTGCAGAAGCAACCATTCCCCCAGGCCACGGCCCCGATAGTCGGGATGGACGGCGATGGTGCAGATGTGCGCCTCGTCATGCAATAGCCAAAACCCGCCGTATCCCAACAAGGGGGGCAGCCGAGCATCCCGCAGGAGCGCGAGCACCGGACGAAGGGCCAGATAGTATCCGTAAGGGTTGCGGGCCAGCTCATAGCGATACGCGCTCTCCGGCCAGGGGAGAGGGAAGCTCACACGCTCGATCTCCATGAGATGATCCAGGTCGTCCAGGCGCAGCGACGTAACGACCACGGGAAGGGCGGATTCGGTTCCCTTCGATCCGTTCATGGAACCTTTCCAGGCGGCGGCTCGTGCAGGTAAATGGGGCTCAGCGCGGCCGGGTCGTCCATATCCCCGGCCTGGTAACGCGCCCAGCCCAGCTCGGCCAGGATGCCCGCTCGCCGCAAGCGCATGGCCGGAGGCGCCAGCCGGAATCGATCGCCTAACAGGTCCTGTAGCAGCGCCGCATTTCGGGGCAACAGCTCCCCGCTGAACAGCGTCGGACCCTCGATCTCCCTCGCGACGGCCTCCACCTCGCTCAAGCGATATCCCGAGACAGGCCCCCACCCGTCCGGACCATGCCGATATAGCGCCCAGCACAGGCGCCCACGCCCGGCCTGGATCACGGCACATACCGGCAGGGGCTGCCATCGATGAGGGTATGCGACGACATCCAGGGTCGGGATCCCCAACAGCGCCGCCTCGGTGGCCAGGGTGAGCCCCTTGGCGAAGCTGAGCGCAACGCGAAGGCCGGTGAAGGACCCCGGCCCCAACGCCACCGCCACGCCTGCCACCAGGGAAGGCCTCACGCCAGCCTGCCGGAGCAGCGCATCCACATTGGGGGCCAGCTCAACGGTGTGCCGCCGATTGGAGTGCCAGCTATGCTCGGCGATCACGCGCCAGCCATCATACAAAGCGATGCTGGCCAAGTCCGTCGCCGTGTCCAGAGCCAGCAACAGGGAAGCCGCAGGGACACTCTCAGCCATGTTCACGTCCTTGGGAACGATGCCATTCCTGCCTCAGGGCACGGATCAGGGAGACATACCGCTGGCCCCGCCCCGTGACCTCCAGCCGACGCTCGCGAGGGTCCAGCCAGATCAGCTTCACCTCCAGGCGCTCTGGAGGCAGCAACGCCAGAAGCCGATCCGCCCACTCGATTACGCAGACGCCATCGCCATACAGGACCTCCTCCAGGCCGATCTCCACCGCCTCGGCAGGGGCGTCCGTCAGGCGATAACAGTCGACGTGATAGAGGGGCGGCGCCGAGGGGTACTCGTTCATGAGGATGAAAGTGGGGCTGGTCACCGGCTGGGTGATCCCCAGCCCGCGGGCGAGGCCCTGCACCAGCGTCGTCTTACCGGCGCCAAGGTCACCCAACAGAGCGATCACATCGCCCGGCCGCACCAGGGCC
>JAJRVX010000458.1:0-3468 GCA_024277095.1 Chloroflexota bacterium | reverse complement strand
GGCATGATGTTGGCCCTGCGACGTGCGGGCATCCCGGACGAGGCTCGGGCGGCCATCGCCGGCGGCAACCTGGAGCGGATCCTGAAGGAGGTGCGCCTGTGATCGGGCCTTCGGAGCTGGCCCGGGAGTTCTGGGAGTCAGGAAGGATGGAGTCCTGTCCCATCTACGATATGCATGGGCACATGGGGGTCTGGCACTCCATCTATTTCCCCCGGGCCGACGCGGCCGCGATGATCCAGACCATGGACGAGTGCGGCGTGCGGATGCTGGTCTTCTCCCATCACATGGCGCTCTTCGCCCCCGATGTGGGGAACGCGGCCAGCGTGCAGGCCGTCCACCGGTATCCGGACCGCCTGCGGGCGTACTGTGTCGTTAACCCCAACTATCCGGAGCATCTGGAGCGGGACCTGGCGACCTTCGAGTCACATCGTGATGTGTACGTCGGGTTCAAGTTCCTGGCCGACTATCACGGCATTGCTCTCACGGACGAGCGCTATCGGCCCGCGTGGGAGTACGCGAACGAGCGGGAGCTGCTGATTCTGACCCACACCTGGGGCGGGAGCGCGCTGGACGGGCCGGACGTGATCCATCGGATGGCCGAGCGTTACCCGCGCGTCAGGCTGCTGTTGGGACACGCCTGTCATGGGGACTGGGACGCGGCCGTGCAATTGGCGCGGGATTTTCCCCATGTCTATCTGGAGCTGACGGCCGTGTTCGACGATCGGGGCGTGCTGGAGAAGTTCGTGCGCGAGGCCGGCTCCGATCGTCTGCTCTTTGGGACGGATCTGCCGTGGTTCGATCCGCATCACGCGATCGGCGCTCTGCTCTCCGCCGACATCGATGACGAGGATCGGCATCGTATCTGCCATCGGAACGCTGAGCGCCTGTTGGCCCCCTTCCTAGGGGGAGGCTTGGATGACGGGACGGGCGGCGGGATATCATCGGGAGGGGGATTCCAATGATGTCACATGGCTATGAGAGGTTGGCGATCGAGGGAGGGGCGCCCGCCAGGCGGCGGCCGGACCCGCCCATGTACCCCGGGGGGATGATGATCGATCTGGAGGAGGAGCAGGCGGTCCTGGAGGTGCTGCGCGCCAAGCGCCTGTTCCGCTACTACGGCCCGCATCCGGGCCCCTCCAGGGTGGACGAACTGGAGCGGGCGTTCGCCGCCCACATGGGCGCTCGCCATGCTCTGGCTGTGACCTCGGGCACGGCGGCCCTGGTCTGCGGCCTGCAGGGGATCGGGGTGGGCCCCGGGGATGAGGTGATCGTCCCCGCTTACACGTGGATCGCGTCCGCCTCCGCCGTACTGGCTGTGGGTGCCGTGCCCGTGCTCGCCGAGGTGGATGCGTCCCTTACCCTGGACCCGGAGGACGTGGAGGCGAAGATCACGCCCCATACTCGGGCGATCATGGCCGTGCACATGCGGGGCGCGCCATGTCGGATGGACGAGTTGATGGCCATCGCCCGGCAGCATGGGCTCAAGGTGGTCGAGGACGTGGCGCAGGCGAACGGCGGCGGCTACAGGGGACGGCGGCTGGGCTCCATCGGCGATGTGGGCTGCTTCAGCCTGCAGTTCAACAAGATCATCACCGCCGGCGAGGGCGGGATGGTCGTCACCGATGACGAGCAGGTGTGGAAGCGAGCGGTCATGTTCCACGACGTCATCGGCGGGCTGCGCAACGGATTCCCGGCTGACGAGATCCTGTGGGGTGTCAATTTCCGCATGCCGGAGCTGCTGGCCGCCGTGGCGTTGGTGCAACTCCGTCGATTGGATGGGCTGCTCGTGGCCATGCGGGAGCGCAAACGCATGCTCAAGGCCGGCCTGGGCGAGGTGGTGCGGCGCAAAGGCATCCGCTTTCGAGAGATCACCGATCCGGAGGGGGATACCGGCATCGCGTTGGTGTTCTTCGTGGAGGGTCCCGAGGTGGCCGGGAGGGTCGTGGAGGCGTTGCGGGCGGAGAACATCGGCGCGAGCGTGCTGTATCATCCGGATCGGGCGGATTACCATATCTACAGGCATTGGACGCCCATCATGGAGCGGAGGACCTGGACGCCGGAGGGCGGCCCCTGGCGCTGGGCGCGTCGGGAGATCCGCTATGCTCCGGACATGTGCCCGCGCACGCTGGACCTGTTAGGCCGCGCCGTCCATCTGGATGTCAACCCGCTGCTGACCAACGAGGACGTCGAGGAGACGATCGAGGGGGTAAGCCGGGTGTTGGAGGCGCTGGCCTGAGCTGCGGTCTGCGCGCCGGGGGAGCCCGGTCAGGAGATCGTCGTCCGTCGCCAGGCTACCCCTTCAGCCCCGTCAGCGCCACGCCCTGCACGATGAAGCGCTGCACGAAGATGTAGAGGATGATGATCGGCATGATGGCGGCGACGGAGGCCGCGGTGAACAGGCCGTACTCCACGAAGTAGACGCCGATGAACTCCACCAGGCCGAGCGTGAGGGGATACATGCGGCTCTCGGTGGCCACCACCAGGGGCCAGAGGAGGTCGTCGTACTTGAAGATGAAGACGAAGACCACCATGGCGGCCAGGCTGGAGCGCACCAGGGGCAGCACGACCCGCCAGTACGTGCTGAGCAGGCCGGCGCCATCGATCTTGGCCGCGTCGATGAGATCATCGGGAATGGTGAACATCGTCTGGCGCATCAGGAAGATCCCGAAGGGGTAGAACATCCAGGGTAGGATCATGCCCCAGTACGTGTTCAGCATGGGGATGCCGAACGTGCGCTCGATGCGGAGAAGTAGGCCGTGCAGCGGAATGATGTACGTCGCGAAGGGCACGGTCATGGTGGCCACGATCCCGTAGAACAGGAGGTCTCCAAACCGGGAGCGGTGCTTGACGAGGACGAAGCCGACCAGCGTGCTGGTGAACAGGACGATGAGGGTCGTTCCGCCCGCGTAGATGAAGGTGTTCAGGAAGTAGCGGGCGAACTGTGGGGTCCACACGCCGATGTGATGCTCCAGGGTGAAGCTATGCGGCCAGAGGGTGGGGGGCACGCGCAGCAGCTCGCTGGACTCCTTCACGGAGGCCGTGATGACCCAATAGAAGGGGAAGAAGAAGATCAGCGAGAAGAGCAGAAGCCCCACGTAGAGGATCGTACGCTCCACCGCCTGTCCCAGCCGGATAGAGATGTGCGATCGTGCGGCCTTCGCTGTGAGAGGGTGTTCCGTCGCGGGCATTGGGGATTATTCCTCCAGGCTGGATGGCACGAAGCGGAACTGCAGAAGCGTGATGAGCACGATGATGACGAAGAAAATGACGGACATCGCGCTGGCGTATCCCTCTTTGCCGTAGCTGAAGGCCGTCTCGTAGATGTTGTAGACCACGGTGTGTGTGGCGTAATTGGGACCGCCGCGCGGCTCAGACACGGCTCCCTGGCCGCCGGTCATGACATAGGTTTCGGTGAACATCATCAGGGTGCCGATGGTGTTGATGATGAGCACGAACAGGATCGTCGGC
>JAJRVX010000457.1:0-10063 GCA_024277095.1 Chloroflexota bacterium | reverse complement strand
TTCGCCAGAAGCGTCATGGCCCAGTTTGGGCGAAAAGGAGTGGACCCTTTTTGGCGAAAACCGGTGGACCAGTTTAGGTGAAAAGCACTGGCCCAGCTTGGGTGAAAACCCGTGGACCAGTATAGCCCGAAAGATGACACCGGCGCCAGCCACACGTGCATCCTGACAGAACAGCATGGCATTCTCTGTTGGGGGCGCAATAGTGACGGCCAGTTGGGCGATGGCTCTACGCAATCGCGGCGCACCCTGGCGCCGGTGCTAGGCTTGGATCGGGATGTCTTCTACATGACCACGGGTGCAGACGCGAACTTCACCTGCGCCGTGCGGGATGACGGCATGGCGTTCTGTTGGGGTAGCAACATGTGGGGGCAGATGGGCAACGGATCCCTTGCCCTGGCACCCATACCGCGAGCCGTGTTCCACCTGGACAACGCGCGGAACGTAAGTGCAGGCGCCGGGTTTACCTGTGCCGTGTCCTCCGATCACGGGCTTCTGTGTTGGGGACAGCGTTTCAACACCAGTTTCAGGTACGATGTGTCCGTGCCTACCCCCTTTCCCTCCCTCAGCCAGGTGGTCCAGGTGGATGCGGGGACCTCGCACTCCTGTGTCCTGATCCAAGACGGGACGGTGCACTGTTGGGGAGACAACGATTACGGCCAGTTAGGGGATGGCACGACTCAACTGTCGACCGCACCCGTGCGTGTCCGTGGCCTGGGGGGACGGGCCACGGACGTCCGCGTGGGCGGGGAGTTCTCTTGCGCTCTCCGGTCGGATGGCGTCGTGCGCTGCTGGGGGCGGAATCGCCACGGCCAATTGGGGAACGGTACGACTCAGGATGCGCACACGCCCGTGACGGTGGCGCTTCCCGCCGGCGCCAGGACCATCGGTTTGGGAGAGCAACACGCCTGTGCGGTGCTCATTGATGGTGATCTCTACTGTTGGGGGGCGAACCCCTACGGTCAGGTAGGGGACGGTACGGACCAGGAACGCCATCAACCTGTGCAGATCGATCTTCCGGCCAAAGCGATGGACGTCCGCGCGGGGGACTTCCACACCTGTGCCTTGTTGGAGAACGGCCAGGTGTGGTGTTGGGGCAGCAACGGCCAGGGTCAATTGGGAGCCCCGGACGCGGGGCAGGAGAGCCGACGCCCGGTGCGCGTGCGAAACCTGGGCGGTGCGGCCGCAGCGTTGGACGCGGGTGGAGACTCGACGTGCGCTGTTGTCGCGGGGGGCGTGCGCTGTTGGGGGTCCAACATCTACGGGCAGGTGGGGGATGGAACATATTGGATGCGAGGAACTCCCACCCAGGTCACCGGCTTGGCTGCGGGTATGCGGGATGTGACCGTGGCCTGGGATCACGTGTGTGCACTTCTGGACGCAAGCCTTGGTGGACGTGTGCTCTGCTGGGGCAGCGACGCGTTCGGCCAACTGGGACGGCGCCGAGACCTGCGCTGGACCCGTCCCGTGCCCCTCGGTGAGACCCCATCGCCCTACCTAATAGCGAACCATCTGGCAGGTCGTCAGGGCAGTGTGTTCACATTTGTTGGAGCCAATTTCCCTGCTACTACCGGCCACATTCTGATCAATGGGCAGGAAACTTCCACTTCTCTGATCGTTGGAGAAAGCGGCCAAGTGCGTTTTTTCGTGGACACGCGGAATGCCGAGCCGGGGGACTATTTCATTACCTTACGGGCCGGGGGCAAAGAGGCAAGCGCGATTATACAAGTATGCGGGCAGGGTCCGCTGTACCCTGCAGAGGGGGGTGGTACGGTCGTGAGTATTCCGGCCCACAGTGCGATTCAGGCACAACGCATGTACATCCCTTGGGTGAGGCGATAGGCATTCTCTATCCAACAGAGTTTCGCCAGCAGGCCCTGGAACCGGTCTGAGAAGACCCTGTTTGGGTTCATCGAGGATTCATACAATCTGCGTCGGCGCCATTCGTCTATCCACTCCATGTCGCCTATCCAATTCGAGAGAGCTCACGCTCTCCTCATCAACGTCCCAAGCTTGAAAGTGTCCACCCAAACGGGGTGACTTCAAACAGGGGGTAGGGCAATGGAAAATACTCGGATCATTTGTCGTGGACTCCTCGATCAATTTGACCGGTCACTCGATATGCTCCGGGAAGTGATCGGAAATATTCCTCCGGAGAAATGGTTAACAGGCTTCTCGGAAACGTTCGTGCCGGCTGTGATTGCATACCACACCCTGGAGTCGTTAGACTTCTATTTCAGCGGCAAGACCGACGATGAGTTTGAGTGGGGCCATCGATTCCGAGGCCCCTGGTGGGAGACGGGGCCTGAGGATTGGCCAACGAAAGAGGAATGTGCCGCCTATTTGGAGGAAGTGGCGGGGAAGGTGAGGGCATTCTTTGAGAGCGCAACCGATGACGATCTGGTGAAAGGATTTGACTTGTATGAATGGTCGGGCGGGACGGTTCTCTCCCATCTCATCTACGCTCTCAGGCATACGATGCATCACCAGGGGCAATTGGTAGCTTTGCAGTCTCATTTCGGGATAAGGAAAGAGACCTGGCGTTGATCGAGGTCGAATGTCACTAGACAGAGCGTCATAGTCGTGAGAGATCGAAATGTCATCGACCCAAAATGAGTGCTTCATTTGTCGTAAGCATCAAGGCCTGGAGACCATCCCGGGCGGTGCCGTCTATGAGGATGATCTGATCTACATTGGCCATGCATGGTCTCCAGAGGATCAAGAGGCGACGTACCTGGGTGCTTTCATTGTTGAGCCCAAAAGGCATGTGCCGACATGGGCGGAGTTGTCCAACGGCGAGGCCGAGAGGATAGGAAGGGGCATCCGGGATGTGAGTCGGGCGCTGAAGGTCAGTGAGGCGGCCGAGCACATCTACGTTTTCGTCTTTGGGCATCATGTGCCTCATCTCCACGTGTGGGTGGTCCCTCGATATCCTGGAACGCCACGAGAGTATTGGGCGGTCAAACTGTTCGAATGGCCGGCCCGTCCCAGGGGAGATGCTACGGAGGTGGAAGAGATCTGCCGGCGTATCAGAGAAACAATAACGGCGGGGGCGTCATGCTGAGAACCGCATTGGTTCGCGCTGCCTAACTCTTTACTGGAGCGGAGCGGGGATGTAGTAGGAGAGCTGACAGTGCCGCGCTCCGCGATTATACGGACGCCGCTCATCCATCAGGTCGTTGGGCGCTCAACCGTCGTGTCGATTGGTGAGGTGACGTCACGATTCTGACCGATAAAGAAATACAACAGATCAGGCAGTCAATTGAAGCGCAGGCAGGGCTGGACGAAGAGTTGTTGCGAAGGTGCGGACATCTCCTTCACATGGAAGCATTTGACGAGGCGGTGAGGAGTGCTTTTGTCCTACTCGAGGAACGACTACGTGAGTGTGTCGATGGGCAGGGGATGACCGGGGTGCAGCTCGCGAATTACGCTTTCAATCCTACGGATGGGCCTTTGGCTAAACATTTGGGTCGTACTCGCTCGGAGCGTGAAGGACTGCGAGAGTTATACTCCGGCGCGTTCAAGCTGTTCCGCAACCCCACGGCGCATAGTACGGTTGGCTATGATGCTGCCGATGGAAAAGCTATTATTGGCTTGGTGAACTTGTTGCTGAGGATACTGAAGCGGGCTGAGGATCTCCCCTCACCGGAGTTGTTTCCTGAGAATCTAGAAGGGATGCTTGGCGGAATTGCGTGTATTCCTGGGGAAGTGTATGAAAGCGGGCTTGAGGCCATCGTCATCTGCTAAGCAGTGGATACCATTCAAGCAATATGGATTATTCAAGCTGGATCGCTGGGAGGAACCCAGGCCTCATAAGATAACGGTCTTTTACCTTTTGCGGGACGGGGCAGAATATAAACTGGGCTTTCCGACGAGCTATTATTACGCCAATGTTGTAGGGTTTAATGTAGATCGTTTGATTGAGGAGTTGCTGGATCTGGGATTTCGTTTAGAAGGCAAGAATCAAGAGCCAAGGCTTGATCTGCGGATGTACAACGATCAGGCGTTTTTTGATGCTTTGTTTGATCTGGTCATGCAGACGTTGAGTGAGCTCGAAGGGACACTTCAAGGTTGATTTCGGAGGAAGGCGTGCCTAATCGTAGTCCCATCGTTGAAACGAACTGCTTGACAGGAATCTCCTTTAGGGGGATGCCATGATGGGTGTCACCAAGCTTTCGCGACGTGAATTCCTCAAGGCGAGCGGTGTTGTTGGGCTGGATTATGCCGCGCGTGCTCCGGTGAGGCCATTCTCATCACGACGCTACCAGGGCTCTAATTTCATCGGGTGGGAAATTGTTGTGGGTGATGGAGTTTATGCTGCACCGGGAGAACCACCGGTGAGCTTAAGCGATATAGCAACAATCCACCATGATAACTACAGTGAGCTGCGTGCTAATGTTCGGCGGCGTCGGATAATGGCGCATAATATCACCTTGAAGAGAATAATAGATGACGACGCTTTTGAGCACGTACATACGTGTGGGTTTAGGTTTAGGCTTCCTTACTTGCCCTCTGTCGACAATCCCGACTTAAACGCACAGACCCTGGAAGGTGGTATCTTTGTTTGGGATGGTAGCGGAACGAGGCTAGATTACGGAGCGGGATTCCAGTGGATGCTTAATCCCTGGAAGGATACCTTTGGTGAAATACGGGCTTGGACGGACGCGAATGGTGGACAGTGGGAGCGTGTTGGGTATCTTACACCGAACACTCAATGGCACGAGATCAGGATAGTCGTTGATTTTCAGCGGAGAACGACCTCGATGAAGATAGATGACGTCGGCTATCCTAGTTGTTTTACTGGGACTCCTAAGCCAGAAACATGGGGGACGGAAACGGCGGCTAGGTTTCAGGCGGAGATAATAAGTGTGTATCCAGAGCCGTCGGGCATCCGTGCAATGCATAAAGCGGAGTTTCAGGATTGGGTGTGGGTGTGGGAACCTCAGAGTGTATGTCGAACGTTCATGCCATTTATCCGTAAGTAAGCGAGAGGGATCCCCATCGGATGTCGAAGGAGTAGACTTAGGGTTAACAGCGGAAGAGGTCCTGGAGTACATCCGAGAGGGGAGGGAGAGGTTGGGACAAGTGCTATGCGTCTACCGGTGAGATGGACATCCTGACGCACGCATTGCTAACTCGTAAGCTGATCGGCCACGAGCCCTGCACTATACTGGCCGGCGTCGGTCCAGATACTCCTTTTTATCTTACCTATCCCGTTTGGGTGTTGACCAGAGGGAAGGCAGTGCATGCGCTCACTGCCAATGACTGGCCTGATCCGCCGGAGTGGATGGAAACTCTCCATCATGTCTTTCACAGCCTGCCTGCCTCGTTGGTGTGCGCTGTCTTGATCCGAGTATTGAGCGGACGTTGGCCTAGCCGGGCGCTCAGAGCCTGGGCGCTTCATATCCTTGTGGATCTGCCCACGCACTCGCGACGGCGCTGGGGACCGCGCTTCCTGTGGCCTTTTTCCGATTTTGCGGTAGATGGTATCCCGTGGGCTGAAATCGCATCAAGCGGACTCAGCAAAATAGTCACAACCGCTGCCCGGTGAAAGGGCTAATCCTCTCAGACGCCCCACGGTTGAACCCCATACGAACCGGCTTGTCGGCGTTGACATCCGTGGCGGGAAGAATTTTAAGGTTCCCCGTGGATCTTTTCTGATACAATAGGGATACGGATATCATCTCGAGGAGATGGGATCAAAAATGCTGGGAAAGTTATAATGGGTCATAAAAGTGGATTCTAATCTGGGCTCATTATCTTTTTGATGCCAGGAGGCCTTCTCTTGAGCCGTATCGCTCCGGACCGGAAACGGTCACCGAAGCCCCTCTTACTGAGGCATAGTCGCTGTCGCAAATATCTTGAACATCTTCACCGATTCCCTCTTAGACCCCACCGATGACCTCAAGCTGCCCCGACGAGAGGGCGTGGAACGTGCCCGTTGTCGGACTTGTCACCTCTCTGCGAGCGCCTGATCTGGTCGCTGGAGGTCGGACAGCCTGATCTGTGCGCCGCCTAACCGCTTCCGACAGACATTTCACTTGCTGCCGTTCACTCACGCTTGCCGCCTCGTTGATCCGCTCTTCCGTTAGAGAGGGTAGAAGCCATGAGAACCAGAGTTGTCAACTGGGTTTGGGAAGATCCGGATGCCCAAGCGGCCTTCGCCGAGTTGGTGGGTTTTCCCAACGAGCAGAGGAGTAGAGAGGAGGTGGAGAAGATTGAAGCCCTTCTGCAGATAAGACCACCTCTGCGGGTATTGGATGTCGGCTGTGGTACAGGACGGCATGCCCTTGAAATGGCACGTCGTGGATATCACGTCGTCGGTATCGATGTGGCCCGCAGCTATCTTGAGAGTGCTCAGTCGGAAGCCCGGAGGCGAGGCCTGAGTATTGAATTCCGGCTTCAGCGCGGGGCGGAACTCACGGAGAGGGAAGTTTATGACTTGGCGTTGGCTTACGATCACACATTGGGGTTTATGTCGGATACCGAACTTGCCGAGCATTTCGGTGGTATTTGGGCATCATTGAAGCGTGATGGAAGGCTGTTACTTGCATTGGCTGGTCCAAAGCGGATACCAGGTCATGTATATGAAAGAACCAGGAGTTGGATGGAGAAAGGCGAGAAGTTCATCCTAACTGAGAAGTACATGGAGGGCGGTTATCGCATTGAGCGTTGCATTGTCATCGATAGGCAAAAGGATGAGATCATCGAATACCATGAGCGACAGCGAGCCTTTTCGTTAGATGATGTGCGGTCGTTGCTCAGATCTGCTGGGTTTCGCCGTGTCGTGTGTTTGAAGGATTTGGAGGGGGATCCGGCAACTTCGCGGGAGTTTAGGGTCTTTATATGTCACAAGACATAGGATCGCTACGCGACTTTGGGCCCTTCCACCAGGGGCATTCTCAGCTGGTCGCTCAAGCGCTGTAGGGTTGAGGAGGTGGATGATGAGGATATATCGCGTGACGAGCAAGGGGGAGGCGGAGAGGGCCTACTTGAGCTCCGAGGTGCCCGAGGCGGATGCGATCTTGGCATATACCCGGTTGGTGCACGGCCCTTCATTCTTCCGGGCATTTGCTTCGCCGGAAGCCATGGAGGAGGAGCTTGGGCTGGCTGAGGTGACGCTGGAGTTCAGAGTTCAATAGAGGAGGCCATCCGAACGACGCATATGTCCGGCCGCGCGATGTGCGCGAGGTCGCCGATCTGGCGCACATCGCGATGGGCCCCGTGGCGGGCGCTTCGCCGCGCGTGCATGGCAGGTGATGCGCGACCCTTGAGCGACACACAGGTTATGAGGAGATGATGAAGAACACTACAGACAAGGAGATCGCCATGTCCGTCGCATCGCTTGGTGAGCCCATTGCTGGAACCCGTAACCTGTACGCCTGGGGTGAAGATCAGATCCTGAAGCTCTACGATGAGGGGACCCCCGCAGGTTGGGTGGAGCAGTTGAGGCGGGTGGAACGCAGGCTGTACGAGGCCGGGTTACCCGTCCCTGAGGTGGGGGAAATCGTCGAGATAGACGGTCGCCTCGGGCAGGTCTACGAGCGTATAGAGGGGGGCTCGATGGCGGAGGCGCTGCTGGGGGCGCTTGAGGCGGACCCTGATGCGGTTATCCGGTTGGCGCACGTCTTTGCGGAAGTGCACGCCGAAATACACGCCTGCGACGGTCTTCCGGATCTGCCTCCACAGCGGCAACTACTGTCCACCGCCATCCGCGGGGTTCCCATCCTGCCCCCCGAGCTCAAAGAGGCCGTGCTGGAAGCCCTCGAGGAAATGCCCGAGGGCGATCGGTTGTGCCATGGCGACTTTCACCCGTTCAATGTGTTGCTGAGCCCTCGGGGACCGATCGTCATTGACTGGAATAACGCTCATATCGGCAACCCGCTGGAGGATGTGGCCAGGAGCGCGTTGATCTTGTCTGGCGCGCGGATATCGGAGGGGATACCCGGATCGCTGATCGATCGATTCAACGAGGCATACCTGGGGCGCTACTTTCAGCTTCGGCCTGGTGATCGGCAGGAGCTGGTTGCCTGGCAGCCCATCGTGGCGGCGGTGCGCCTGAGCGACGACATTCCCGAGCTTCAGGGATGGTTGCTCGAGCAGATCCGAACCGGACTGGCCCGGCTGTAGGGGAGGGCCGTGGAGAATCTGCGGACTTATGGGAGGGCCCCCTTCTCTGTGGCCGCTGTGCATGGCGGTCCCGGGGCGGGTGGGGAGATGGCATCGGTGGCGCGCGAGATCGCCGCGTCCGGTTGGGGCGTGTTGGAGCCGATCCAGACGGCGACGTCGCTTGCGGAGCAGGTAGAGGAGCTGAGGGAGGTTCTGGAGGCTCATGGAGACCTCCCCATCTCCTTGATCGGCTTTTCGTGGGGGGCCTGGCTCAGCTGGATCGTTGCCGCTCGCTGCCCCACGATCGTCAGGAAGCTGATCCTCGTCGGAAGCGGCCCCTATGAGGAGAAGTATGTCGCGAGGCTGCAGGAGACCCGGTGGGACCGGCTCAGCGAGGAGGAGAGAGCGGAGTTCGAGTCCATCGTCGGGGCCTTGCAGGATCCTGCGATCGTCGATCGGGATGCTTTGCTGGCCCGGCTGGGGGCTCTGGCCGCAAAGACCGATGAGTATGATCCGGTCATGGTCGGGCGAGAGGAACCTGTCGGACATGGCGGTCGAGGGGCGATCTTCCGGGATGTGTGGAAAGAGGCCGCGGCGTTGCGGAGGCGAGGGGAGCTTCTGGATCTCGGAAGGCGAATCCGTTGTCCCGTGGTCGCGATTCATGGGGATTACGATCCCCATCCGGCCGAGGGGGTCCGGGTCCCCTTATCCGCTATCTTGAAAAGCTTCCGATTCATCCTGCTCAAAAACTGCGGGCACAAACCCTGGATCGAACGGCAGGCGAGGGATCGATTCTACGAGCTTCTCAGAGAGGAGCTGGGTTGAGTCGGAGAGTGTTTCTCTGCCGCGACGAGGCACGGGAGCGGAGGCAGCGACATGGAGGAACCCCAGGGGCAGATGATCGCCGTTTGTGGCCTGGACTGTGGAGAGTGCGATATCCGCCGGGCGCCGAGCGATCCGGGAGCGGCACAGCGCGTGGTGGCATGGTTCAGAGAGCAGGGGTGGTTGCAGGAGGATGAGGGGATTCAGGAGGTCATTGAGCGATCCATGTACTGCATGGGATGTCGGGGGGACCCGTCGTTACATTGGTCGCCGGACTGCTGGATCCGTACGTGCTGCGTTGACGAGAAAGGGCTGGAGTTCTGCTGCGAGTGTGAGGCCTTTCCCTGCGAGGCGTTGGTCGAATGGGCGCAGGAGAGCGCGGGCTATACCCGGGCGTTGAACCGTCTGCGGCGGATGAAAGCGGAATGACCGGGGCGGATCTGGTTGGGCTTCCTGGAGTATGACGTCCGGAAGTGAGCCAGGAGGAGAGGCATGGAAGTGTCGGGATTGCACCCGCTTTTGACGTATCGATGTAGCCTGGCGTGCGGTCACTGCTTTGTCTGAGGAAGCCCGTGGCAGACTCGTGAGGCGTTATGGGCTTGCTCACGAGGGGGGATATGCCGACGCATGTCACCTGTGCTATGAGGCGCGGCTGGCCTTGCGCGATCGATTCCCGGAGATCCTGACCCCGGATCAGATGTACGGAACGTTTGAGGCGTCGTAACCCGCGCCGGACATGGTCCCCTTGCCTTGGGGCGTGTCTGAAAGTCTATCGATAAGGTGTCTGAGGGGCTCCCCCGGCTACCAGCTCCACAGGGGGAGGTGTGGAGGGGTCCTCCCCTCCACGGAAATCCCACTTTTCCGGCCTGTACCTGCCTCTCTCGGCCCTTCCCGAAGGACCCGGGCCGAGGCCAGGTAGGTCGAAGGCAGAAGCAGGGCTTTTTCCGGAGGGGCTCCGCCCCTCCGGGCCTCCCCACAGCAGAAGCAACGGCATTTTTCAGACACACTCTCAGCTCGACTTTGTACGAAGTTTGATAAATAAGCGTGGGCAAGGTAAGCTTTGACCAAACTCTACTCCAGAGGAGGTCAAAGATGCTTACCCTGCCCGAAGCAATTATGCCATTGTTGGAGCCGT
>JAJRVX010000456.1:0-28889 GCA_024277095.1 Chloroflexota bacterium | reverse complement strand
TCCCCTTGCGTGCGATACACGTTCCCATAGCTGACGAAGCTGCCCGGCGGCAACGTCTTCACCTGAGCGATGATGGTCTTCCAGCTCAGCGCACGGCGAAATCCGGGCGGCAGGGGCGTCTCCGCCGAGGGTGCCAGGCCGTACATGGCGATACCCAGCCGCACCATATTGAAACGGCTCTCCGGCACGGTAAGCAGCGCGGCCGAATTCGCCGCGTGGACCAGGGGGATGTGGACGCCAAGGTCCCGGATCACATCCAGCGCGCGGTGGAACCGCTCCAACTGCCAGTACGTGTACTCCTTATCGGCCGCGTCGGCCACGGAGAAATGGGTAAAGACCCCCTCGATCTCGACGCCGGGCAGGCGCGCCACCGACTCCACGAAGTCCGGCACCTCCTCCGGGAGGATGCCCAGGCGGCCCATGCCCGTGTCGATCTTGATATGGACGTAAGCCGGACGGCCGACGAGGCGAGCTGCCTCGCTCAGAGCGAAGGCGGTATCCAGATCGAAGAGGGTGACGCGCACGCCGTGACGCACAGTATCCTGCGCCTGCCAGGCCGGGGTGTATCCCAACACCAACATGGGGATGGCGATCCCGGCCTCCTGCAGCATATGCGCCTCGGACAGGCAGGCCACGCCCAGCATCGAGACGCCGCCGGCCACAGCCGCGTGCGCGATCTGGAACAGCCCATGCCCGTACGCGTTGGCCTTCACCACCGCCATGATCCGCACATGCGGCCCCACGATCTCCCGAACGCGGCGGACGTTCTCGCTGATCGCATCCAGATCGATCTCCAGCCATGTCGGCCGGTCCGGGATGGAAGGAAAGATCGCCATTTCCGCTTGATGATGTGTGGTCCACATGCGCAGGCGCCCCCGATGATCCGTATGGATTATGGGCCATTGTAGCACAACGACTCGCGAGCGGCCAGAACGAAAATCCCACGCGCTCATACATTTTGCTAACGAAAACCTTACGCCGCTCTTATACTGTGGGCGTATGCTGAGCACCGGACGGAAAGTCGGCATTCTATATGAACGCGCATAGCAATTACAGCTTAATGATTCCGAGGAGGATTCTCATATGGGCAAGATCGTAGGTATTGACCTGGGGACGACGAACTCTGTGGTGGCCGTCATGGAGGGGGGTGAGCCGGTGGTGATCCCGACGGCCGAGGGGGGACATCTGTGCCCGTCAGTCGTGGCGTTTACCAAGAACGGCGAGCGACTGGTCGGACAAACGGCCAAGCGCCAGGCGGTGGTGAACCCGGAGAACACCATCTACTCCATCAAGCGGCTCATGGGGCGGCGTATCGACGACCCGGAGACGAAGCGCACGATGGAGATGGTGCCTTATAAGATCGTGGCTGGCCCCCAGGAGGACGCCCGGGTGTATATCCCGGTGGTGGACAAGGTGTATACGCCGCAGGAGATCTCGGCGATGATCCTGAGCAAGCTCAAGCGAGACGCCGAGGCGTACCTGGGCGAGCCGGTCACGCAGGCGGTCATCACCGTTCCGGCGTACTTCAACGACTCGCAACGCCAGGCGACCAAGGACGCCGGCCAGATCGCCGGCCTGGAGGTGCTGCGCATCATCAACGAGCCCACGGCGGCCGCTCTGGCTTACGGATTGGACAAGAAGACGGACGAGACCATCCTGGTCTTCGACCTGGGTGGCGGCACCTTTGACGTCTCCATCCTGGAGGTGGGTGAGGGCGTCATCGAGGTGAAGGCCACCAACGGCGACACGCATCTGGGCGGCGATGACTGGGATGAGCGCATCGTCGAGTGGATCATTCAGGAGTTCAAGAAGGACCAGGGCATTGATCTGAGCAATGATCGACAGGCGTTGCAGCGATTGCGCGAGGCCGCCGAGAAGGCGAAGATCGAGCTGTCGACGCTGACGGAGACGGAGATCAACCTGCCGTTCATCACGGCGGACGCCAGCGGCCCGAAGCACCTGCAGATGAAGCTCACGCGCAGCAAGTTCGAGCAGCTGACCGAGGATCTGGTCGAGCGCTGCCGCGGCCCGTTCGAGCGTGCACTCCAGGACGCGGGGCTCAGCGCCCGGGATCTGGACGAGGTCGTGCTGGTGGGCGGTTCCACCCGCATGCCCATGATCCAGGACCTGGTGCGCGAGCTGACGGGCAAGGAGCCGCACAAGGGCGTAAACCCGGACGAGGTCGTGGCGATCGGCGCGGCGATCCAGGCGGGCGTACTCGGCGGCGAGGTCCGGGATGTGCTCCTGTTGGACGTGACGCCGTTGAGCCTCGGCCTGGAGACCCTGGGTGGCGTGATGACGGTGCTGATCCCGCGCAACACGACCATCCCGACCCGGAAGACGGAGGTCTTCACCACGGCCGAGGACAACCAGACGGCGGTGGACATCCACGTCCTCCAGGGCGAGCGTCCCATGGCGGCGGACAACAAGACGTTGGGCCGCTTCCGGCTGGAGGGCATCCCACCCGCCCCGCGTGGCGTGCCACAGATCGAGGTGACCTTTGACATCGATGCCAACGGCATCCTGCACGTCACCGCCAAGGACAAGGCGACGGGTAAGGAGCAGAGCGTCCGCATCACCGCCTCCACCAACCTGACCAAGGAGGAGGTGGAGCGCATGGTGCGTGAGGCTCGCGAGCACGAGCGAGAGGACCAGCGCCGACGCGAGCTGGCGGAGGCCCGGAACACGGCCGACGGCCTGATCTACGCCACGGAAAAGGCGCTGCGTGAGCTAGGCGATCGCGTGCCCGCCACCGATCGCGGACGCGTGGAGAACCTGATCAACGACTTGCGGGAGGCCGTCAAGGGCGAGGATATCCAGAAGATCCGGAGCCTGACCGAGCAACTGCAACAGGCCAGCCATGCGCTGAGCCAGCAGCTCTACCAGCAACAGCAGGCGCCCTCGGACGGCGGCGGAGGCGGCGGTGAGACGCCACCCTCCGGCGACGACGAGGACGTGGTGGAAGGCGAGTACCGCCAGGTGTAACGCCTGCTGAGGGATGACGATCAGGACAAAGGATGGGTTTGCGGGCGGGGTCATGGGCCCCGCCCGTTCTTTGGAGGTTTTCTGTGAGCCGTTACTTTTACGATGATCCCTTCGGCCGGCCCCGGCGCGCTGGCCGCCCGAGGCGGGTACGCGTGCCCGTCCGGGTAGAGGACGAAACGCCAACAACCGAAGAACAACCGATGCATGAGGAGACGGTCGCCAAACCGACGATGTCTCAGGAAGCCATGTCAGCTCAAACGGAGTTCAAGACGCTGACGGAATGCCAGGAAGCTCTGGAGAAGGCTCGAGCGGAGGCGGCGGAGTGGAAAGACCGATACCTGCGGCTGCAGGCCGATCTGGAGAACATGCGCAAGCGGCTGGAGCGTCGCTACGCGGCCGAGGCCGAGCGGGAGAAGGAGCGCATCCTGCAGGCCATGCTTCCCGTAGCCGATCACCTGGAATTCGCGCTGAGACACGCGAGCGGCCGGGATGAGCCGCTGCAACAGGGTGTGGCGCTGACGCTGAAAGCCTTCCAGGACGCGCTGGCGGCCCTGGACGTCCGGCCCATCGAGGCGAAGGACCAGCCCTTCGACCCGAACGTGCACGAGGCCGTAGGTGTGGAGCCCACGTCCGCCGTAGAGCCGGGCATCGTGGTCGCGGAGGAGCAAAAGGGATACACGTATGGCGACCGGGTGCTCCGTCCCGCGCGCGTGCGGGTGAGCACCCCGCCGGATCGGGCGTCCCGCATCGAGCGCGACGCCTGATGACCGAGGGGGAGGAGGGCATGGGTTCGATCACCCTTGCGCCCCCCAACGACTCATCCAGGCTTAACCTGGTATTCAGCTGAAATTAAGCTCATTCCAGGAACGTAAGAGGGGCCATGGAGTACAAGGACTATTACAAAATTCTGGGCGTGGACCGTAATGCCACAGAAAAGGAGATCCGGCAGGCCTATCGCCGGCTGGCACGTCAATATCACCCGGACATGAATCCCGGCGACAAGGCCGCCGAGGAGCGCTTCAAAGAGATCAACGAGGCCTATGAGGTGCTCTCCGACCCGGAGAAGCGCAAGAAGTACGATCAGTTCGGCGCCCAATGGCAACAATTCGAGCGCATGGGCGGCCGCCCGGAGGACTTCGACTGGAGCCGATGGGCGGCGACCGGGCCGGATGGGCAACGGGTCTACACGCGCACCGTCAGCCCGGAGGAGATGGAAGAGATCCTGGGCGGCATGGGCGGTTTCTCCGACTTCTTCGAGATGCTCTTCGGCGGCATGGGCGGGCGTCGCCGTACGGTGGACTTCGGCGACCTGTTCGGAGGAGCCGGGCAGGCCTTCCAGGAACATGTGTCACGCGCCCAGGATATTGAACAGCCGGTGCAGATCACCCTGGAGGAGGCCTTCCATGGCACCACGCGCACGTTCCAGCGGGAGGACGGCACACGGCTGGAGGTGAAGATCCCTCGCGGCGTGCGCACGGGGTCCCGAGTGCGCGTATCGGGCGCGGCAGGCGGACGCGGCGGGCGGCGCGGCGACCTCTACCTTCGGGTGGAAGTCCTGCCCCACCCCGTCTTCCAGCGGGACGGCGACGACCTGAAGGTGGAGGTGCCTGTGGATCTTTACACGGCTATCCTGGGAGGCGAGGTGCAGGTGCCGACGCTGGAACGGCCGGTGATGTTGACGATCCCGCCGGAGACGCCGAACGGGAAGGTGTTCCGCCTGCGCGGGCTGGGCATGCCCAACCTGCGCAATCCCGACAAGCGCGGGGACCTCTACGCACGTGTAAACGTGCAACTGCCGCGCAACCTGACCGAGCGGGAAAAGGAACTATTCCGGGAGCTGCGAGACCTGGCACGTCGCCGCTAACCCCGGGACTTTCCACCACCCCGGATACGCCGCCCGCGTCAGGTGCGCCCACCCTGGTTCGCCTCGCGACCAGAATGAAAACCGGGGGACGGTGAGGATGATATCGAGCGCAGGAGGTGTGCGATGAAGCACGGAGTGCATACACGCGGCTGGACGCTTCTCGCCATGTTGGTGATCATCAGCCTGGTCGTTTCCGGCTGTGCACAAGTGTTGGCCTCTTCGAAGCCGCACGCGGCCGCGGCGACGCCGACGCCCGTGGCGGTGGAGGAGACGAGCACGACACCGACCGAGGAGACGTCGGAGGAAACGCCCTCCCTGGCAGACGCCCAGGCGATCGTCGCCGCACAAGAGACGGTGCTGAGCCATATCTACGAGACGGTGTTACCTTCCGTGGTTCATATCCGTGTGGTACAGAAGGTGGAGCAATCTCCAGAGGTTCCCAGCTGGGGATTCGGGTTCCCCGGCATTCCGGGATTCCCCTACCCCTATCCGGGCATCCCAAGGACGCCACAGGAGTTTTATCGGCGAGGGGAGGGATCCGGCTTCGTCTGGGATAAGGAAGGGCACATCGTCACCAACAATCACGTGGTGGAGGACGCGGATCGCGTGGAGGTCGTGTTCGCCGATCATTCGGTGGCCGAGGCAGAGGTGCTGGGCACCGATCCGGATTCCGATCTGGCGGTGATCAAGGTGGACGTGCCGGCAGAGCGCCTGAAGCCGGTCACCCTGGGCGATAGCGACGCGTTGAAGGTCGGCCAGATGGCCATCGCCATCGGGAATCCCTTCGGCCAGGAGTTCACCATGACCAGCGGCATCATCAGCGCGCTGGGGCGAACGATCCGCAGCGGGGCCAGCCCGTTCTCCATCCCGGAGGTCATCCAGACGGACGCGGCCATCAACCCGGGGAACTCGGGCGGGCCGCTGCTGGACCGCATGGGACGCGTGATCGGCATCAATGCGATGATCATCAGCCGCAGCGGCGCGAACGCCGGCATCGGCTTCGCGATCCCCATCAACATCGCCAAGATGGTGGTGCCGGATCTGATCGAGAAGGGCACGTATGAGTACGCATGGCTGGGCATCACCGGCGCCAACTTGGTGCCTGAGGTGGCCGAACTCATGGGGCTGCCCAAGGACACCCACGGCGCCCTGGTCATCAACGTGGCCAAGGACAGCCCGGCCGACAAGGCGGGCCTGCGCGGCAGTGACAAGACCTTGAAGGTCGAGGGCGCGGAGTATCAATTCGGCGGTGACGTCATCATCAGCATCAACGGCCAGCCGGTGAAGGGCATGGATGATCTGATCGCCTACCTGGTGAAGAACACCCGGCCCGGCGACAAGGTGACGCTGGAAGTGATCCGCGCCAAGGGGCAGCGTGAAAAGCTGACGGTCACGCTGGAGCCGCGTCCACGCCGCCATCAGAAGCGCTCGCCTCAAGAGTGAGCCCACCATCGCACCGCAGACGATGAGCGAACGGGAAAAGGCCTGCTCTCGCAAGGAGAGCAGGCCTTTCTGCATCTCGGGATCGCGTCCAATGGCAAACGGAACTTCGCAAAGGACCTGCCACAGAAGCGGATCGTGTATCTTCTTCGGTGGAGACACGGCGGGGAGCCGTGAGCTATGATCCGGGGGATGGTATAATAGGGACAGTTCCCAACCCAACATCTCGCGGAGGTAAGCATCTTGGTATCCATTTCACACGACTGGTCCCAGGTGAGAGCCCAATTCCCCGCGCTCTCCCTCGCCGTGAATGACCGCCCCGCGGTGTACTTCGACAACCCCGGCGGTACCCAGGTCCCCCAATGCGTCATCGACGCCATGACGCATTATCTGCGCCAGGCGAACGCCAACGTGCACGGCGCCTTCCTGACCAGCCAGCGCACCGATGAGGTCCTGGCCGATGCCCACCAGGCCATGGCGGACATGCTGAACGCCAGCTCCCCAGACGAGATCGTCTTCGGCCCCAACATGACCACCCTGACCCTGGCGATCAGTCGGGCCATCGGCCGGCTGATCCGCCCCGGCGATGAGATCGTCGTCACCCGGCTGGACCACGATGCCAACATCGCCCCCTGGCTGGCGCTGGAAGAACAAGGGGCCGCGATCCGCTGGGTCGACTTTGACGTGGAAGATTGCACACTGAACATGGAGGATATGCGATCCAAAATCAACGAGCGCACACGCCTGGTGGCGGTCGGCTACGCGTCTAACGCCGTGGGCACCGTCAACGACGTGGCCACCATCACCCGGTGGGCACACGAGGCGGGTGCATGGATCTATGTGGATGCCGTCCAATACGCGCCCCATGGCCCCATCGACGTGCAGGCCCTCGGCTGCGATTTCCTGGTCTGCTCCGCCTATAAGTTCTTCGGCCCACACGTGGGCGTGCTCTACGGGCGCTATGATCTGCTAGATCAGTTGCCGGCCTACAAGGTGCGTCCGGCCCCAGACGATCCCCCTGGGAAGTTCCAGACGGGCACACAAAATCATGAGGGGATCGCGGGCACGGCCGCCGCCGTAGAATACCTGGCGGAATTGGGCCGCACATTCGGGCGAGAGCACCAAACGGCATTCCCGGGCCTCACCGGTCGCCGCCGCGACGTGCACGCCGGGCTGGCGGCCATCCGGGCGCACGAGCGCGATCTGGTGGCCCGACTCATCGACGGGCTGACCCAGGTCCCAGGGCTTCGCGTGTACGGGATCACCGATCCCGATGCCTTTGACCAACGAGTCCCAACGGTCTCCTTCACGATCCAGGGGATATCCCCCCGAGAGATCGCGACGCGCCTCGGGCGAGAGGGTATCTTCGTATGGGATGGAAACTACTACGCTTTGGCCGTCACGCAGCGCCTGGGCGTGGAGGAATCCGGCGGCATGGTCCGGGTGGGACTCGTCCACTACAACACGGCCGAGGAGATCGACCGACTGATCGAAACGTTGCATCAGATGACGCAGGAGGGTCCATGAGCCTGCCGCCGTTGCTTCCGCTAAAGGACGCCGGCATCGTCACTCTGTTCGTCACCTGCATGGTGGACACATTCTACCCCGAAGTAGGAGAGGCTGTCGTCGACCTGCTGGAGGGTTTGGGATTCCAGGTCACCTTTCCAGAGGCGCAAACGTGCTGCGGACAACCGGCCTACAACGCCGGCTATCGAGAGGACGCCAAAGCGCTGGCGCGGCGCTTCCTGGACGTGTTTGAGAACGCCGAGGTGATCGTGACGCCGTCCGGCTCCTGCGCGGCCATGATCCGTCACGGCTATCCAGACCTCTTCTCGGACGATCCCGGGACGCTGGCCAGAGCCCAACGGATCGCGGAGCGAACGTGGGAGTTCAGTCAGTTCCTGGTCGACGGACTGGGCATCACCGATCTGGGGGTACATTTTGACGGGAAGATCGCCTACCATGCCTCCTGCCATCTCACGCGCATGCTGGGCATCACCCATCCCCCACGAGTGCTGTTGAGCCACGTCCGCGGCGCGCAACTGGTCGATCTACCCGGATATGACGAGTGTTGTGGGTTTGGCGGCCTGTTCGCCGTCAAGATGGCAGAGATCTCCTCGGCGATGTTGGCCCGCAAGCTGCGCAACATCGAGCGCAGCGGGGCGGATCTCGTCATCACCTGCGATGTCAGCTGCATGACGCAGATCAACGGCGGGCTACACCGGTCCGGAATGCCGCAGCGAGCCTGTCACCTGGCGCAATTCCTGGCTGAACACCGGACGTAAGGCCTCCTTTATGAGAGGAGGCACGAAATACAACGTCGTGTCGCACCCTACGGGATCACTTTATGTCGCATGACACCCATGCTCCGCCCGCGGCAACGCGGAACCGCCGCGGCTGACTCTCCCCGACACGGTACCTATAGACAATGAGGGGCGGGAACCTTGCGGTTCCCGCCCCTCACGAGCAAAGGAGGAGGAAGAATCACCCTTATTTTGGATAATACTGAGAGAAATAACAGTGACCTGGCTTACCTTGTGCAATCTATCGCACGGTGATACGATCTCGCAACTTGGCGAAGATCGCATCCCCAATGCCGGGCACACGCAAGATATCCTCCGGCTTCTCGTAAGGACGGCCCTCGATGATGCGCTGGGCCATCGTCGGGCCAATCCCCGGCAACGTATCCAGCTCCTCCGCCGTAGCCGTATTGATGTTGACCCGCGCGGCGGCCTTGACGCCGCGCGCGGAGGCATCCGATGCCCGGGTGATGGGGGGGATCCCGGAGGCCTCTCCCTGTCGTGGCACGTGGACATGCATGCCATCGGCCAGGGGCAGCGCCAGGTTGACCGCCTCCAGATCAGCCTCCGCCGTGGCGCCGCCCGCGGCCTGCACCGCGTCCCGCACGATGGCATCCGGGCGCAGCTCATAGACGTCGGGCGCCCGCACCGCGCCGCTGACATACACCCGAATGGGAGCCGGTGTCGGCGTGGCCGTGGGGGTGGGCGGAGGGATCAACTCAACGGGGGTACCCAACGGGCGCCGCATGGTGAGCACAACCAGGCCACCCAGCAGCGCCCAGGCAAGCGAGAGGAACACATAAGAACGATAACGAAGCCACCAATCCTGCATCGCCGCCCCTGCCTCCCGAAGGCATGACGGCACGATTGTGGCGGATCCCGCTCACTGGCGGCTCACTGCTCATACCTGCGCGATAAGAGCACCTGCCGCAGGAGCACCGGCAGCTGATCCAGCACCTCCTGCAAATCCTCCGGGGCCTGCACGGTTGTGGAGAGGGTGAAGACGCCGTGTTCCTCCCACATCGTGCGGTAGGCACGAGCCCCCCGCCGCACGCGACGCGCCCGGGCTGCCCGCAACGGGCGCGTCGCGGTGACCAACACCCGGCCGGCTCCATCCACGGCCAGCGTCCACGTGCCGTGCCGGTCCTCCCGGCTGGCGACGACCTCCCCTTCTCCAGGGGTGACATCCCACCCGGCCCTGCGCAACACCGCGATCGCGGCCTCCAGATCCATCGCCCGCCCCCTACGGCAGGATCTCGATCTGCGATGGGTCGTTCACGATGATCTCCGGCCACCCCCGGTACTTCTTGATGAGCCCGGTCACTCGGATGGTCTTGCCCGCATAGTATTGATCCGGAGGCTCCGGCCACTTACCCCACACGCTCGGGAAGATCACCACCTTGAAATTCCGGTCCCGGTCCTCGTCTGGCATCAGCCAGATCACGCGGCCGCTATTGTAAGTGGCCTTCACCGGCATCTCCACGGTGATCTCCTGATAGAAGTAGCGGGCTGCCTGACTGTGATCGATGTACCCGGCCTCCGGCGTGGCCACCTGGGGGAAGGCTTCCTCACGACCCTTCTCCCAATCCGCGTCGAACTGCCGCAGCAGCCGCTGAACCGGCTGCGTCTCATCGAACAGGACGCTCAGCTCGCGGTTGAAATCCAGCGAGTTGGTGGTGAGATTGACCGAACCCACCAGGGCCTGCCGTCCATCGATGATGATAGCCTTGGCATGGACGTATGGATCGTCCAGGTAGCGAATCTGGGCGCCCGCGCGACGCAGTCGCTCCCGCCCCGGCTCATCCGCATCCTCCTCCAGCGGATAGCGCGGCGTGGTGATGTGACGAATCCGCACACCCCGCCGCGCGGCGGCCACCAGATGATCCACGACCTCCTCATCCTGCATGTTCTGATGCTCGATGTCCAGAGTCGCCTGGGCGCCGTCGATCAGCCGAAGCAGCACATCCCGGGCGTTGTCCGGAGCCCATAGCAGGCTGGGATCGCTATGCTGGACCGCCTGGCGCGCCCAGTCCGCCTCAAACGTGGCGATGATCTCGGCCACATCCCGGGGATGTGCCGTGCGTACGATGTACTCCCGGTTGGCCGTGAACGCCGACGTGGTGAAGTTGCCGGTCATGACCAGGGCATACGCCTCATCCACGATGATCGTCTTCTGGTGCAGGTAGCGGATCGTGCGCGGGTCCCAGCGCACGATCACCCCGGCCTCCTTCAGCTCATTGGCCACCAGGACGTTCTGCGAGCTGCCGCCATACGGGTTGAGCTCCAGCAGCAAGCGCACCTCCACGCCACGTGCGGCCGCATCCTTCATGGCCTGGATGACCTCGGGATCCGTGATCAGGTACATCACGATGCGAAGCGTATCCTGAGCTTCCGAGATGGCGGATAGCACAGGGGCCCGGCCATCGTCCGGTTCCACGAACAGCTCGTAGAACGGGCCGACCGGCGTCACCACGCTCGTCGGCGGCGCCGTAGCAGGCGCCGGGGTGGGCGAAGGGATCGGTGTGGGTGTGACGGCAGGCGTGGGGGACGCCAGCAGGCAGCCGCCCAGCCACAGCACCAGCAGCAACAACGACAACAGGGACCATCTACGAGAGCGACTCATGGACTCCTCACCTCATTGTGCGCGATCATTCCCGTCCATCCATCGCAGGAATCGCCTCGATGGACGTCTTCAGCCTCCCCTGCGCCCCGCCAGCCCATGCCGGTCAGGGGCACGACGGAGGCCGGTACGACATCTCATCGGCTCAGAACGCTCAAGCCGATGGGGCGCCGGATCCGCTAATCTGATCGGCCTCCGCCGCGGCCGTCTTAAACATCGACTCGAAAGCACGGAAGAACTCCAGGGGGATGGGGAAGAGGATGGTGGAGTTCTTCTCGACAGCGATCTCCGTCAGGGTCTGCAGATAGCGCAGCTGAATGGCCGCGGGCTCGCGAGCGATGATGCCCGCCGCCTCTGACAGCATCTGGGAGGCCTGGAGCTCGCCCTCGGCGTGGATGATCTTCGCCCGCTTCTCCCGCTCCGCCTCCGCCTGGCGGGCCATCGCCCGCTGCATGGTCTGCGGCAGCTCCACGTCCTTCACCTCGACGATACTCACCTTCACGCCCCAGGGCTCCGTGGCCTCGTCGATGATCTGCTGCAGCTTCTGGTTGATCCGCTCTCGATGGGCCAACAGCTCGTCCAGCTCCGACTGCCCCATGACGTTGCGCAGCGTCGTCTGGGCGATGTTCCACGTGGCCCGGCGGTAATCCTCCACGTTGACGACGGCGGCCGCGGGGTCAATGACGCGGAAGTATACCACCGCGTTCACCTTCACCGTGACGTTATCCTTGGTGATCGCCTCCTGGGAAGGCACATCCAGCGTGACGACGCGCAAGTCCACCTTCACCATGCGATCGATGATGGGGATGATGAAGAACAGCCCCGGACCTTTTGCACCCACCAGCCGTCCCAGGCGGAAGATCACACCGCGTTCGTATTCCTGCACGATCTTGATGGCCGAGCTGAGGATGGCCAACAGGACGATGATGAACACGCCGAACGTCGAGAGCAAACCCAGTATTGCCTCCATCGCTCACACCTCCTCATGTGTCTGAGCCTTCTACACGGACGGTAGCCTTGCACGCAACCGTGGACGTGAGAAGAGAACCTTCCCGCCGAACCTGGCGAGATGCGGAGACCCTATCCTTTCCAACGGGGATCCAGACAGGGAATGTCGATCCGCTGGCGGGGTATGATACCCCGCCTCACCAGGAGCTAGTTCCACCAAGTCTCTCCGGGAGACGTATGAACCTGCCCTCATTGTACAATCGTTTTCCCGGCTTGTCACCTTGGGCCGAGATAGTAATGCGGGATCACGATCCCCCACAGCGACCCGATCGCTATCCCCGCCATGAAGGCCATGGGAGCGATCCACCATCGCCGCAGGAGGAGGCGGTCCCCCCATCCCGCCCAGCCCCCCGCCCAGCCGATGGCCACGGGGACCAGGGCCGGGAACAGGTAACGCCCCTGGGGCTGCCAATCACGCCCGATCATGGGAAGGAGGATCCCCACAACCATGAAGGCCATCTGCAAGGTCAGAAGGATCAGAGCCCGGCGCTGCCAGCGGGCGGCCCACAGACGTCGGCCATATCGCCATCCCCATGCGACGAACGCGCACACCAGGGCGATCACCCCATACGCCCATATCGGGAGAGGCAACGTGAGCCAGCCGAAGTTCGCCCAGAAGTTGGGAAAGAGCAGCGCGATGTAGAGCCCATAACGCCGCAAGGCATCCAGATCATAGCTGCTCGGCTCCAGGAGGCCACGGAGGAACCAGGGGGGCAGGCGCAGATAGGCGGCCGCAAACCCCTCCACGTAGCGCTTGGGCGACTCCGCCGATCCGTTTGCGATCCACTCATGCCCCAGGGCGATCAGGCTCACATCGTCCAGATAGACCGCTCCCGCGTACGCCCCCTCCTCACGGGAGAAGACGATCCGTACCCGGGTGGCCTCCGGAGCGATCCGACCGGACAGCACCACCTCCTGCCATCGCTCCGTCGTACCAACCACCTTCTCCTTCGGCGCCACGCCGTCGTCCACCGTCAGTCGGATCCTGGACGGGACGTCGGAGCGGACCCAGGCCCGCAGCGTCACGACGTGCCCTCGCATCCGGCGGGCGATGGCCTCCGGGAGCGCCTGTACGATCCAGGAGGGCTTCTCGACCCCCAAGTCAGGCAGGAGAAAGGCGTACCGGCCGGAGTGGGCGACGAGGGGCGTGCGCGCCCCATACCGTACAGGCCCACGCCGCCCCCATGCCGCGGGCTGGTCGGGGACGGGGCGGAGAAAGACCGCCAGGGCCAACACGCACAACAGGCCCAGCCCCAGGCCGAACCACCTCCGACGTCGGGGAGACATCCCCCTGAGCAGCGACCACACCAGGACCACCCCGCCCAGGGGCATCAGGGCCAATCCCAACTTCTTGCTGAGCGGCAACGCGCAGAGGATCAGCGCCAGGGCGCCCAGACGAGCAGGCGTCCAGCCGCGGCGGCTCCCCCGGACCATCCACCAGGCCAGCAGCCCTCCCCACAGGTTCACCAGGGCATCATTGTTGGCGGACGAGCCGATGAACCCGGCCATGGGGAGCAGGACAACCCAACCGGCCGCCACATGGGCCATCATGTGACGATCGGGCCACAACTCCCGGGCCGTGGCATACGCCAAAGCCACCACGACAGCGCTGAGGAGGGCGGAGTAGAGGCGCATGAACCGCAGTCGACGAACGGGAGCGGAGATCCCCTGGAACGCGACGGCCGGGATGATGTAATAAAGCGCGGGTTCGTCACCGATCTGGGTGCCGGATCGGCTCAAGAAAGGATCCGGCGATTGGGCGAAAGCTTCCGGCATCGGATGCGGCGTGGGCTCTCCCAGATAGCGCCAGAAATCGGACTCGGCCAGGAGGGAGAGGATCCGTTGCTGCCGCTCGGGGGAGATATCGGCAGCTGTCGGCAGGCGGCGCAGCTCGGACATCGCCAGGGCATACTCATAATGCAATGGCTCGTCAGGAGCCTGCCAGGGGGGGATGATCCAGGCCCATAGCAGGAAATAGAGCAGGGCTCCAAGGAACCATGCGACGGCCGGCGGGATAGGTCTTGGAACTCGTCGCTGCACCGCGTCCCGATTTTCCATAAGCCGATTATACCTGAGGCGGCTGACAATTTAAAATCGCATCCTTTCACGGAGATCGCGCTCGCCTTTGAGGTTGCTCCCCCTTGCATGTCCTGGTAGAATAAGGGCAACCTCGACCGTCCTCTTCCATCGTTTGAACACAAACGGCCAAGGAGGTCTCCCATGGACTTCTTCAGCATCCTGTGGATCTTCATCATCCTCTCCAGCCTACAGCCGGTCCTGCACCAACGGTACATCGAAGCCATGAGACAGCGGGTGATCCGCAGCATCGAGAAAAAGCGCGGATCGCGAGTCATCACCATGCTCCATCGACAGGAGACGATGCGATTCCTCGGGTTCCCCGTCTCGCGCTACATCGACATCGAGGACAGCGAGCAGGTGCTGCGAGCGATCCGCATGACCCCCGATGACATGCCCATCGACCTGATCCTGCACACCCCGGGCGGCCTCGTGCTGGCCTCGGAGCAGATCGCCCACGCGCTGGTGCGTCACCAGGGCAAGGTCACCGTCTTCGTACCCCACTACGCCATGTCCGGCGGGACCTTGATCGCCCTGGCGGCCGATGAGATCGTCATGGACGAGAATGCCGTCCTGGGGCCTGTCGATCCGCAGCTTGGGCAGGCCGCCGCGGCCTCCATCGTCCGTGTGTTGGAGATGAAGGACCCCAACGAGATCGACGATCAGACGATCATCATGGCGGATCTGGCCCAAAAGGCGCTACGCCAGGTGAACAAGACCGTACAGGAGATCCTGACCCACAATGGCATGGATCAAACCAAGGCCAAGGAGATCGCCGATCTGCTGAGCACGGGCACCTGGACGCACGACTATCCCATCAGCTGCGACGAGGCCAGGGACATGGGCCTGCCCATATCCACCGACATGCCACAGGAGGTATACGCGCTGATGGACCTCTGTCCGCAGCCTGCACAGCGTCGGCCGTCTGTGCAGTACATCCCGCTGCCGTACGAGCGGCGTGACGATGGCCGGCGCGATCAGGGTGGAGGTACCCGATGATCCCGCTAGGTGACAGCACGCCCCGGCGCAGCGTCCCCGTCGTCACCTATACGCTCATCGGGCTCAACGTGGTCTTCTTCCTGGTGGAGCTGGCTCAAGGCCCCCACCTGGAGCAGTTCATCCGGCAATGGGGCGCTGTGCCCAGTCGTCTGATGCAGTGGCCGCAGAACCCGGCCGTGTTGATCACGTTGATCACCAGCATGTTTCTGCACGGGGGATGGCTCCATCTGATCGGGAATATGATCTACCTATGGATCTTTGGGGACAACGTGGAGGATCGCCTGGGCTCCGCCCGCTACCTGCTCTTCTATCTGGTCGGCGGCCTCGCCGCGGGCATTCTGCAGACGCTGCTCACGCCTCACAGCAACGTCCCGGCCATCGGTGCCAGCGGAGCGGTGGCGGCCGTCCTGGGCGCATACCTGGTGTTCTTCCCGGCAGCCCAGGTGCTGGTCGGCATCCCCCTCTTCTTCTGGTTCGAGGTGATCGCCATGCCCGCCGTGCTCGTCCTGGGGTTCTGGTTCATCGGGCAGTTCTTCAACGGCCTGTTGTCGCTGGCCACCGGCCCGGCCGCCTTCACGGGCGGCGTAGCCTGGTGGGCTCATGTGGGCGGCTTCGTAGCGGGGATGCTCCTGGGCCCCATCCTGCGCCCTCGTTGGCGCCGCCGCATGCCCGAGGCGGTCTACATCTACTACTACCGTTAACGCGGAGATCCCCTGGCCGCTCGACGGCGTAGGGGGAGCAAGCCCTTTCGAGCGGGGGCGATCATGGATCGCCCCCGCAGGCATCATGGACAGCCTCTCTCTTCAACTCAAATCCCGTAGAAGCAGTCGGCTCTGAGCCGGCTGTTCCTTTTGCCAGCACAAAGAGGAAGGGATATCCTTAGAGTGTCTTTGAGAAATGCCGTTGCTTCTGCCATGGGAAGGCCCGGAGGGGCGGAACCCCTCCGGAAAAAGTCCTTCTCCCGCCTTCGACCTGCCGGCCTCGGCCTGAGTCCTTCGGAAAAGGCCGAGAAAGGCAGGTGTAGCTCGAAGAAGCGGCCGGTCCATTCGAGCCTTCCCTTTCAGGTGTAGCCATCCTATCGGGCGAGGAAACCGACGGGGGAAGCCTTGCCTGCGCCATTCAACTGACACGCGAGGTCTATCCGGATCGCCGACGAGCGGTCTTGGGAGCAGGGAGGTGTGTAGATGGCTGGTATTCAATTCGGCTGGCGCGTGCCGGCCTTCCCGGCGGATGACAGCCGGGGCCAGGTCTTCGTCCGGCAGATCCACGACATGCTACGCGTCGTGACCCGCCACTTCGATTCCGTGTGGGTAGCCGATCATTTCGTCCCCTGGGCCAGATGGCAGTCGCCCGACGTGGACACGTTGGAGTGCTTCAGCACCATGGCCTATATCGCCGGCGCCTTCCCTCAACTCCAGGTGGGCAGCATCGTGATGTCCAACTCCTATCGTCCACCCTCGCTGCTGGCCAAGATGGGGGCCACCCTCCAGGCGCTGACCGGAGGGCGCTTCATCCTGGGCATCGGCGCCGGGTGGAAGGAGGACGAGTATCGGGCCTACGGATACCCATTCCCCTCCACGGCGACGCGCATCCGGCAGCTCGCGGAGGGGGTACAGGTGATCAAGGCCATGTGGACCCAGTCGCCGGCAACCTTCTACGGGCGCTACTACCACATCGAGAACGCTTACTGCGAGCCGCGACCCGACCCGATGATCCCCGTCATGATCGGTGGCGGCGGCGAGAAACTCACCCTGCGCGTGGTCGCCCAGCACGCGGACTGGTGGAACTTCCCCGGCGGCTCCCTGGAGAACTACGCGCACAAGCTGGAGGTGCTGAAGGAACACTGTCGGGCGGTGGGGCGCGATTACGACGAGATCGTCAAGACCTGGTCCACCGAGACGGTCGCCATCGCCCCGACGGAGGCCGAGGCGCGCCGCATAGCCCAGGCCAGCCCCTACTTCGACGGAGAGCATGGGCTCGTCGGCACGCCGGAGCAGGTCGCCGAGCAGATCCAGGCCTTCGTCGACCTGGGCGTGAAGCACTTCATTCTCCGATTCGCTGACTTCCCGCGACCCGACGCGGCGCAACTCTTCGCCGAAGCGGTCATGCCGGAGTTTCAACGCAGAGCGTAACGGATACCAGAAAGTGGAAAACGAGGAGGGACTTGTGATTCTACTCGACCTGAACGGCACCTGGAAGCTGCAAGACTTCGACCCCGGCGCCGGGGTCTCCGCGGGCGCCTTCGCGCCGGACTACGACGACGAACCGTGGCTTCCGGCCGAGGTGCCAGGTGACGTCCACACCAGCCTGACGGCGGCTGGCCGCATTGAGCCCCCCTTCTACCACATGAACGTCGAGAAGTGCCAGTGGGTGGAGCGACGCGAGTGGTGGTATCGGACGACCTTCGTCGGCCCCGATCCCGCCGACACGGACCGGCAATGGCTGGTCTTCGACGGGCTGGACACCTACGCGACGATTTACCTGAACGGCGAGGAGATCGGCAGCCACCAGAACATGTTCGTCCCCGCGCCCTTTGAGGTCACCGGCAAAATCCGGCCGGGCGAGCCCAACACGCTCGCCATCCGCTTCGATCCCGTCCTCGATCGCGTGGGCGATCGAGAGGTGCCGGGACAATGGGGAGGCTACGGCCCGGAGCGCGTGTGGGTGCGCAAGGCCCAATGCCACTTCTCGTGGGACTGGGGGCCGCGCCTGGTGAGCGTGGGGCTATGGCGAGGCGTCCGCCTGGAGGGATACCGCTCGGCGCGGCTGAAGGACGTCTTCTTCCGCACAGAGGAGATCGGCGCCGACCGAGCGCGCGTGCGTATCACGGTGGAGGCGGACGCATGGGACGAGACGGGCGAGCTCACGGCCGTCGTCCAGTTGATCCGGGACGATCAGTGCATCGCGGCAGAGGTCCCCATCACCAACGGGGTGGCTGACGTCACTCTGGACGTCGCCCATCCGGCATTGTGGTGGACCCATGACCTGGGCGATCCGGCCCTGTATGACCTCTCCGTCTCCCTGCGGAGCGGCGATGAAACGCTGGACACGCATCAGGAGCGCGTGGGCATCCGCACCATTCGCGTGGACCAGTCGCCCGATCCCGAGGAGCCCGGCACGAAGTTCTTCACCTTCGTGCTGAACGGCGTCCCCATCTTCGCCAAGGGGGCGAACTGGATCCCGGCCGATTCCTTCATCTCCCAGGTGACGGAGGAGCGCTATCGGGAGCTGCTGGAGCTGGCCGTTGAGGGGAACATGAACATGGTGCGGGTGTGGGGCGGCGGACTTTACGAGAAGCCCGCCTTCTACCGCCTGTGCGACGAGCTGGGCCTTCTGGTCTGGCAGGACTTCATGTTCTCCTGCGCCCGCTACCCCGACTACGACCCCGACTTCTACGCCGAGGTCGAACGCGAGGCCAAGCTGGTCGTCCGCCGGCTGCGCAACCACCCGTGTCTGGCGCTATGGTGCGGCAACAACGAGAACGACTGGATCGAGGACATGGTCTACTGGCAGGAGCCAGGCCACGACTTCCCGGGGCGCAAGATCTACCATGAGCTGTTGCCGCGGATCGTTGGGGAACTGGATCCCACCCGGCTCTACTGGCCGTCCAGCCCCTATGGAGGCAACGACCATAACGACGAGCGTGAGGGGGATCGCCACAACTGGCAGGTATGGCACGGGGCCGTGTACCCGCGGCGCTTCGGCGAGCAGCCGAAGCGGGACTTCTCGCCGGCCGGGGTCTCGTTCCGCCACTATGCGGAGGATCCGGCCCGGTTCATCAGCGAGTTCGGCATGCACGCCGCCCCGATCCTGGAGACGCTGCGCCGCAACGTGCCGCCGGACGAGCTGTACTTCGGCAGCGAGGGACTGCTCTACCGCAACAAGGACAATCCCAAAGACAAAGGCAACAACTTGATGCTGGCGCACACCGGCCTCCCCAGGGACCTGAACCAGTACATCGACTTCTCGATGATCGCTCAGGCCGAGGGGTTGAAGTTCGGGATCGAGCACTATCGACGCCGCAAGCCCCACTGCTCCGGGACCCTCTTCTGGCAGCTAAACGACACCTGGCCGGGGCTGAGCTGGAGCGTGCTGGACTACTACGCCTTCCCCAAGGCGGGCTACTTCTACGCCCGCCGGGCCTATGCTCCGATCATGGCCTCCTTCAAGCGGGAAGACGATGGCGGCTACAGCCTCTGGGTCGTCAACGACACGCTGGAGACGGTGACGGACGAGATCACCTGGGGTATCGCGGAGTTCGATGGGACCGTACTCCGACAGGAGACGATGGAGGTGACGATACCGGCCAACCGGTCACAGCAGGTAGCGCGCCTGCCCGCCGATGCGATCCCCGGCGATCCCCAGCGCACTTACCTGTTCGTGCGCTCGGGCCAGGGGCGCTTCCCGGACAACCGGGAGTTCCGCGTGGAGGTCAAGGATCTGGTCCGCCCGCAGCCGTCGCTCGCCGTGGGGATGATCCAGGATGAGGAGACGGGACGCATCACGGTGCGGGTCGGGAGCGACGTGTTCGCCTACTTCGTCAAGCTGATCGTCCCCATCGAGGGGACGCGCTTCAGCGACAACTACTTCGATATCTTCCCCGGAGAGGAGCGCTTGATCGAGATATGGAACGCGGCGGGACGCCCCATCTCCCCGGCGGATATCGAGGTGTCCTCTTTGGATAGCGCATGAGCGACGACGAGGGGCACGCCCCTTCCACGATCATCGCGTGAGTCACACACGGCGGACGAGAGGCGCCGCACCCAAGCGCCCCTCGTCCGCCCGTTGCGAGGGCCACTCCATATCCCAGGAAGGTCGAAAGCAAGGATCAGCTCGTGAGTGAGTTTGATTCCGCCGTTTACGAACAGGAGATCGAGCGCCACCTGCGCTGGAACATGATCGTCAACGCGCTGGATGGGGCGTTCTTCTGGTTCGCGATGACCTTCGCCTCCACCAGCACCATCCTTCCCCTGTACGTCAGCCATCTGACGAGCTCCAAGCTGGCCATCGGGCTGGTCGCGGCCATCCCGAGCATGGGGTGGCTATTTCCACAGTTGCTGACGGCGCCGCTGGTTGAGCGCATGCCCCGCAAGAAGCCATTCCTCATCTGGACCAGCCTGGCCACCGAGCGCGCCGCGTTGCTGTTCATGGCCATCAGCGCGTATTTCCTCAGTAAGTCGTCCCCCCGGCTCGCGCTGCTCCTCTTCTTCGTCACGCTGATCTGGCACGCGTTCGGGGCGGGGACCATCGCCACGGCCTGGCAGGACATGATCGCAAAGGTCATCCCGGTTCGATGGCGCGGCCGCTTCTTCGGCGTGACCAATTTCCTCGGCGCGGCCATGGGCGTGCCCGGCGCCGTCGTCGCCACGGCGATCCTGGGGCGATTCCCATATCCCGTCAACTTCGCGCTCTGCTTCTTCCTGGCCTTCGCCGGGAGCACAGCCTCCTGGGTCTTCCTCGCCCTGACCCGGGAGCCGCCCGGGCCAACACGCCAGGAACGGGAGCCCCCCTCCCTCTATATCCGACGGCTCCGCCGGATCATCCACACGGACGCTAACTTCGCCCGATTCCTGCTCGCCCGGATCATCGGCACGCTGGGCAGCATGTACGTCGGCTTCATCGCCATCTCGGCGGTGCAGCGCTTCGGGCTGCCGGACGAGGCCGCGGGGCAGTTCACCGGGTTCATGGTCGCGGGGCAGCTCATCGCCAACCTGATCCTCGGCCTCATCGCCGACCGGTGGGGGCACAAAATCGTCCTGGAGATCGGGAGCCTGTGCAGCGCGACATCGGTCGCGCTGGTCCTGTTCGCGCCCACCCCCCTGTGGGTCTACTTCGCGTTCGTCCTGCAGGGGGTGACCGTCGCCACATACCTGCTGTCCGGCATGAGCATCACGTTCGAGTTCAGCGAGCCAGAAGAGCGTCCGACCTACATCGGCCTGGCCAGCACCATAGGGGGCATCTTCAGCGGCGCGGCGCCGCTGGTAGGAGGCTGGCTGGCCGGCCAACTCGGATACGGATGGCTCTTCGGCCTCTGCTTGTTCATCACCCTGGTGAGCTTTTCGCTGCTCCACTGGCAGGTTCAGGACCCTCGCTTCGCCCGGCCGGGACAACCCGGCATTCAGACATCACCCACAGGAGTGAGCTAAGATGCAAGCGATGGTTTTCGAGAACCCCGGCGTCCTTCACCTGATGGAGCGCCCGCAACCGACGCCGCAGGAGGGCGAGCTGCTCGTTCGCGTGCGCGCCTCCGGCATCTGCGGGACGGATCGGCACATCTATCACGGCGAGGCCCCCGCCCGGCCACCGGTGATCCTCGGGCACGAGTTCGCGGGCGAGGTCGTGGCGGTAGGGCCTGGCGTGACGCCCGACTGGATCGGGCGCCGCGTCGCCATCGACCCGAACATCTACTGCGGGCAGTGTGACCCCTGCCGGGATGGACGCCCCCAACTGTGCACAAGCCTGAAGGCCATCGGCGTGACCTGCGACGGCGGCTTTGCGGAGTTCTGCGCTGTGCCGGAGGCGCAGGCCCTCCCCATCCCCGATGGCGTGAGCTTCGAGGAGGCGGCGATGGCGGAGCCGGTGGCCTGCTGCCTGCACGGCATCGACCTGGCCGAGATCCGGGCCGGGCAGGCGGTGGCGGTGCTGGGGGGCGGTGCCATCGGCCTGATCCTGGCCCAATTGGCCCGGGCACAGGGGGCCGCCGAGGTGGTGGTCAGCGAGCCGGCCGCCCCTCGACGCGAGATCGCCTCAACGCTGGGCCTGGAGGCCGTACCCCCCGAGGCGTTGAGGGATCGACTGCCCGCAGGTGTGGACGTGGTGATCGAGGCCGTGGGCGCCACGGTGACGGCCGCGCAGGCGTTGGAGATCGCCCGCAGGGGCGCCATGATCCTCTTCTTCGGCGTCACCCCCATGGGACAGAAGATCGAGGTCGAGCCATTCCAGGTGTACCAGAAGGAGCTGACCATCCGGGGGTCGGCCCTCAACCCGTTCACACAGCGGCGCGCGCTGGCCCTGCTGGGCAGCGGCCGGGTGAACGTGGCGCCGTTGATCACCCACAAGATCGGGCTGGAAGATCTGGAGCGCACGCTGGCTACGCCCGCCCCTCCCGAGATGGTCAAAGCGATGGTGGTCCTGGCATGACGGCACGCCGTGTGCGGCATACTCAGTTGACACGCCATCGGGTCCATGATAAGATGTAGGCGCTTCGACGGGCTTCTCCTGAGTCATCCGGGGGAGACTCAGGAGGCCCGTGCTCTCACCGCTCTTTACAGGGCCTCCACACCAGGAGACTCGATCCTACTCAATACAAGACCCTAGGGAGAACGAGGAAAGGAGCATTGCCATGCACGTTGGGTTCTACGGTCATGTCCGGCAGTATCACAACATCAAGTCAGAAATCGATGCCAAGATCCAAGAGGTGCTGGAGAGCGGGCAGTACGTCATGGGGCCCATGCTCAAGCGCTTTGAAGAGGAGCTTGCAGAATATTTCGGCATGAAGCACGCGATCGGCGTCAACAGCGGCACGGACGCTCTGTGGCTGGCCTTTTTGGCCCTCGGCATCGGCCCGGGCGATGAGTGCATCACCACGACGAATACCTTCTTCGCCACCGCCGAGGCCATCTGGTTCACAGGCGCAACCGCCGTTTTCGTGGATACGGATCCCCGCACCAACTGCATCGATCCCTCCAAGATCGAGGCCGCTATCACGGAGAAGACCAAGGCGATCGTCCCCGTGCATCTCTACGGCCAGTGCGCCGACATGAAGGCCATCCGCAAGATCGCGGACAAGTACAATCTGTACGTGATCGAGGACAACGCCCAGGCCTTGGGCGCGCACGGAGACGGCTTCAAGATCGGCGAGCTCAGCGACGCGGTGTGCACCAGCTTCATCATCCAGAAGAACCTGGGCACCTTCGGCGATGGCGGAGCGGTCATCACCAATAACGATGAGATGGACCAGACCATCCGCAAGCTGCGCAATCACGGCTCTCTGAAGCGATCCTACCACAGCCCGGGCTTCAACAGCCGCCTGGACGACATCCACGCCGGAGTGCTCAGCGCCAAGCTGAAGCACATCGATGAGTGGAATGATCTACGGCGCAAGTGGGCCGCCCGCTACACCGCCGGGCTCCAGGAGGCGGAGAACATCGTCCTCCCGTATGAGGCGCCCGGATACCGCCACGTCTATCACCTCTACGTGATCGAAACCCGGCGCCCCGAGGATCGCGACAAGCTGCTGAACTTCCTGATCGAGAACGGCATCGACGCGAAGACCCACTACCCCATCGCGATCCATCAGCAAGAAGGGTACCCCTGGGACAAGTCCGCCCGCATCGTCGGCCCTCTCACCAACTCCGAGCGGAACGCGGCGTGCTGCATCTCTCTGCCCATGTACCCCGAGCTGACGGAGGAAGAGGTGGACTACGTGATCGCCAAGGTTCTGGAGTGGGACCAGGCGAACTCGTAGCCCGGAAAGCGAAGAGGGCATCGTAACACCAACAGCCATCGAGGTAGGGGCGCAAGGCCTTGCGCCCCTATTGAGTTCAAGGAGGAGTACGGATGAGTGAGAAGTATCGCGTCGTTGTGATCGGCATGGGGAAGCGGGGGATGCACCATGCCATGGCCTTTCATGCCAACGAGCGGTTTGAAGTCGTGGGCATCTGCGACATCGACACCTCGCGACTGGAAGCGGCCGCCGCGCAGCTCGGGAATCCCCAGGCCAGCACGGACGCCGCCGAGTTGGCCAACGCGCTCAAGCCGGACGTGTTCTGCTTCGCCACGCTGCCCAACCTTCGCCTGGAGATGGTCAAGATCGGCGTGGAGAGCGGCGCCAAGCTGATCGCCTTTGAGAAGCCCGTCGCTTTGTCCAGCGCGGAAGCCATGGAGATCAAGAAGCTGTTGGATGACAATGGGGTGAAAGCCGTCGTCAGCCATCAGCACCGCTACGGCGATCACTATAAGAAGGTCAAGGAGATCATCGACAGCGGGGCGTTGGGTCGGATCCACACGGTGTACGGCACCGCGACCGGGTGGATGATGCACATGCTGAGCCACCTGATCGACTATATCCGCTGGTACAACGACTATGCGGAGGCCGAGTGGGTGATCGCTCAGGCGGCGGGCCGGGGCAAGCTGTCCGACATGCACCCCTCCCCGGACTACATCGCGGGATTCGTCCACTTCGCCAACGGCGTGCACGGCGTCCTCGAGTGCGGCGCCGGGGCCCCGGATGTGCCAGAGGTGGATTACTGGTGGCGCAAGAACCGCATCGGCGCGCAGGGCACCGACGGGTTCGCCGAGGTCCTGACCGGCGGCGGCTGGCGAGCGGTGACCAAGACGGGGTCCTCCTCAGGCGAGGGGAACATGGACTATGAGCACGACATGCCTCCGTATATCCAGGACATCGCCGACTGGCTGGATGACGAGAGCAAGGTACATCCGTGCAACTTCGAGAGCGCATACAAGGGACACGAGATCATGATGGCCATGTGCCGCTCGGTCATCGAGGGCGGCCAGGTGGCGCTGCCGCTCACAACCGGGATGGACGAGATCCAGGCCCTGCGAGAGAAGCTGCCGGACAAGCCCGTGATCCTCTCCATGCCGGAGAACGCGAAGGAGTACGGCTGATCCGGGCGACACGCCCCCAGCCGACGCAGGCCGAATCTCCCATGAGATGCCGATCATCCCTCGGGCGGCGCGCACATGCGTCGCCCGATCTGTGAGGTGAGATCCCCGATGTCGTTTCTGGAACGTGATATCCACGAGCAGCCGGCCGCCATCGCCCGTCTTCTGGAGGCTACCCGCCGGACGACGGAGGAGCTGGCGGCGGCCATGCGGGAGCGCGACGTCCGTTACATCATGATCGCAGCCCGCGGCACCTCGGATAACGCGGGAACCTATGCGAAATACCTCTTCGCCGCGTTCAACGGCCTGCCCGTCGCGATGGCCACCCCCTCCCTCTTCACGCTCTATCGCAACCCACCCCGGCTGCGCGACGCGCTGGTGCTGGGCATCTCCCAATCGGGCCAGTCGACCGATATCGTCGAAGTGATCCAGGAGGCCGCCCGCCAGGGCACATTGACTGCCGCCATCACGAACGATCCGGACTCCCCCCTGGCTCAGGCCGCCGACTTCGCCCTGGACCTGAACGCGGGGCCGGAGAAGGCGGTGGCCGCGACCAAGACGTATACCACGTCGCTGACCATGCTGGCGCTGCTCTCGACCGTGCTGGCCGAGGACGAGGAGCGGCTGGCCTGCCTGGAACGGCTGCCGGACGATATCGCCCTGACGCTGGAGATCACGGAGGAGATGGTCCGGAAACGGGCGGAGCGCTATCGCTACATGGAGGATTGCGTGGTCATCGGCCGCGGCTACAACTACGCGACCGCCTTTGAGATCGCCCTGAAGCTGAAGGAGTTGACCTACGTCGTCGCGGCCCCCTACTCATCGGCCGACTTTCAGCATGGCCCCATGGCCCTGATCGATCCGGGCTTCCCGGTGCTGGTCATCGCGCCGGACGGCGTGCTGTTCCCCAACACGATGGCCTTCCTGAGACAGCTGCGGAAGCGAGACGCGGAGATCCTGGTCATCTCGAACCAGTCCGAGGCCCTGAGCATGGCCCAGACCCCCATGCCGCTGCCGACCCGGGTGCCCGAATGGCTCTCGCCGGTGACGGCGGTGATCCCCGGGCAACTGCTGGCCTTGCACCTCACACTGGCCAAGGGCCTGGACCCGGATTCCCCCCGAGGGCTCAAAAAGGTCACGGTAACGGAATAAACACAGGGCCCCGGCTACCCGCTCGGGGCCCTGCCCGCGTCTGGGCTTCCCTCCGCCCACACCCCCGCGAGCTCCGCCCAATCCACGTGCGCGGTCAGATCCAGGGTCAGCGGCGTCACCGAGACCACCCGATCCCGGGTGAACGCCCAGATGTCCGAGTCCGGCTCCAGCCGATCCCACTCGATATGGACCTCATACGCGAGCCGCCGGGGAACGCCGAAGCGCATCTCCTTATGCGGGATCGAGCGGTAGTATGACTGCATGGACTGTCGAGTGACCCGCCACGGCGTGCGCGGTGTAGCCGTGGCGGGGATGTCCACCTTGATCGCCTGCACCCGGGCGGGCAACCCGCGCGTCAACATCCCCTCCGCGAAGCGCCGGGTGAAGTGAACGGCCACCGACCAGTCGATGCGATCGCCGGAGTGGTGATTGAAGTGGAAGGCCACGGGCACCTCCAGCGACACCGCCAACCCGGGCACCCCCATATCGCCGGCCTGCAACGCCGCTCCCACCGTGCCGGAGACGAAGGCGCTGGTCCCCAGGTTCTCGCCGTGGTTGATGCCCGCCACCACCAACGCAGGCGGCCGTTCGGCCAACTCCAGGATGCCGTGTAATACCGCCTGAGCCGGGGTGCCGTCGATGGCATACGCCGTGTAAAGGACGCCATCGACTTCCAGCGAGCGCGGGGTGATCGCGCAGGAGGAATCCCCCGGCAGGCTGCGCCCCATGCCGCTCTGCTGTCGCACGGGCGCCACGATCAGCAGCTCACCCAAGTCGCACAGCGCGCGTATCGCGGCGGCCAGGCCGGGGGAGGCCCAACCATCATCGTTCGTGATCAGGATCAAGGGAGGATTCATACGAACACGCCACGCAAGGATCTCTTCCGACGCACACGGGCTACGCGATGACGCGCGTCAGCCATTCCTCAACGGCCGCGTGATACAGATCCGGCCGGGTCAGCAACCCCAGATGCCCCGAGCCGGGGATCTCCCGATACGTGCCATCCCGCACGCCCTCCGCGATCTCGCGGGCCCAGTCGCGCCCCGTCATCGTGTCCAGCCGGCCACGCAGCACCAGGACGGGAGCCGAGATCTCCCCCAGCCGGGCGCGCAGGTCCGTGCTCACGATCGCCCACGCCCGCTCCCAGATGGCACGCCAGGACATCCGCCGCGTCGAACGCTGCACATATTCGATGGCGATCTCCCGCCCGGGCGAGTTCTCGTACAGGCCCGCGTTGCGCGCCGACAGCCATCGGGCCATCACTTGGCCCAGGCCCGGAGGGACGACCCGCGCCGATGCGGCGGCCAGGAGCAGGGCCGGGAATCCGACCAGCGACCAGACGTGAGCGAAGTCCCAATGCGCCAGGGGATTACACAGGATCAGTCCCCCCACGCGCCCTGGATGATCCAACGCAAACTGCAACGCGATCATCCCCCCCATGGACTGGCCCAGGATAAGAGAGGACCCCTCCACCCGCCAGTGCACCAGAAGATGGGCCAAATCGGCCGCGTAGGGTTCGGCCGAGGGAAGCGCGTGGGCGGGCAGCCGCTCTCGCAGATCGACGGCGATGACGCGGAAGCGGCGGGAGAAATACGGGATCTGGGCGGCGAAGATCTCCTTATCCCCGGCGAAGCCCGGCAGCAGGATGAGGGTGGGGCCCTCGCCCACGTCCAGGTACTCGACCGTTTGGCCATCCGCCAGGGAGGCCCGTCGAACGGGATAGGGGGAGCCATCCGGTCGTCGCAGCACGGGGCGGGGCGTCCGCAGATTGGCCCGGTGGATCCACGCCGCGTAGAAGCCACCGACGAACCCCAACAGGAACCCCCGAGCCCAGAATCGTGTCCTTCGCTTCACGCCTCGCGCCCCCGTCACGAGCGAGCCGACCTCAACGAGCGGCTTAAACCTCGATGGGGTCGCCCAGGAACCCCACGATCAGCCGAATGGCGTTCTGCACGTCGCCGTAATCCACCATCTCCGAGGGAGTATGCAGATAGCGCGTCGGGATGGAGACGCACCCTGCCGGCACCCCTGCCCGGCTGATCTGGATCGTCATGGCGTCCGTCGTGCCGAACTCCAACACCTCCAGTTGGTAGGGGATCTGCAGGCGCTCGGCCGTCTCCACCAGGCGATCCTTCACCCCGGGATGGGCCAGCATCCCCCGATCCTTGACCTTGATGGCCGGGCCCACGCCGAGCTGCACCGGACGCCTTTTCGCCTCCGGCGTGTCCCCTGTGGCCGTCACGTCGATGGCCAGCGCCAGCTCCGGCTCCACACCAAAGGCCGAGGTCGTGGCGCCGCGCAGGCCTACCTCCTCCTGGACGGTGAACACCCCCACCACCTCATGGGGGGTCTCCTGAAGCTGTCGCATCACCTCGATCAGGATCGCACAGCCGATCCGATCATCGAAGGCCTTGGCCACCATACGACCGCCCAGATCGGAGAACTCTCGCCAGAACACGGCGGGGTCGCCGACCTTCACCGGACAGTCCTCAAGGGAGGCGGCGCCCACATCGATGAACATCTGATCCAGGCGAGGATTCCCCTCCGCCTTCTCCTCCCGATGAATGACGCCTACCCGGCCATCCCGGAACCGCACGCGCGCGCCGCGCAGGTTCAGGGGATGCACGCCCCCGAGGTTGGTGAAGCGCAGGAATCCCCTCTCGTCCACATGGGTCACCATGATGCCGATCTCGTCCATATGCGCGGCCAGCATCACGCGCCGCCCGCCCCCTTGACGGGTCGGCCTCTTCACGGTGATCAGATTGCCCAGCGCGTCCACGCGCCACTCGTCGACCGCGTCGGCCACCTCGGCGAGGATCCG
>JAJRVX010000455.1:0-5786 GCA_024277095.1 Chloroflexota bacterium | reverse complement strand
GGGTGGAGGCCACGCTGGATCGCCGGGAGGCCATCCAGGGCGCTGACTTCGTGATCATCACCATCCAGGTGGGAGGGCTGGACGCGTACAGACTGGACATCGAGATCCCCAGGAAGTACGGCGTGGGGCAGTGTGTGGGGGATACGTTGGGGCCAGGCGGCGTCTTTCGGGGCCTGCGCACCATCCCCGTCCTGCTGGACATCGCCCGGGAGATGGACGAGCTGTGCCGGCCGGATGCGCTGCTCATTAATTACTCCAACCCCATGTCCATCAACTGCTGGGCCTTCGCCGAGGGAAGTGGCCGGCCTCATGTGGGGCTCTGTCACAGCGTGCAGGGCACCACGGAGATGTTGGCTCGCTGGATCGGCGCGCCGTACGAGGAGGTCACGTACAAGTGTGCCGGGATCAATCATCAGGCATGGATCCTGGAGTTCAGATGGCGGGGCGAGGATGCCTATCCGCTGATCCGCAAGGCCGCCGAGGATCCGGAGCGGCAGGGGGAGGAACCGGTGCGCATCGAGCTGATGCAGCAATTCGGTTACTTCGTCACCGAGTCCAGCGGCCACGCCTCAGAGTACGTGCCCTATTTCCGTAAGAGCGAGAGGATGGTGGACGAGGAGCTCTCGCCGCGTTTCAAGTCGGAGGCCGATCACTGGTTCCGGTGGGGTCGCACGGGCGGCTACTACGACCACTGCGTCGAGCTGTTGCCCACGTACCTGGACGACGTGAAGGAGCAGATCGCAGGCGAGCGACCGTTGCCCACGGAGCGCACCCACGAGTACGGCTCGTACATCGTCGAGGCCATGGTGACTAACCGGCCGACGGTGATCCACGGCAACGTGCCCAACACGGGGCTCATCACGAACCTGCCGGAGGGATGCTGCGTGGAGGTGCCCTGCCTGGTGGATGGCAACGGCATCCGGCCGTGCTACGTGGGCGACCTGCCCTCGCAACTGGCCGGGCTGAACCGCTGCATGATCAACGTGCAGGAGTTGGCGGTGCAGGGGGCCCTGACCGGCGATCGAGAGGCCATCGTCCACGCGGTGATGTTGGATCCGTTGACCGCGGCCGTGTGCACGCTGCCGCAGATCCGGGCCATGGTAGACGAGATGTTCGAGGCGCAGGAACAGTGGTTGCCTCAGTTCGCATAACGCGGCGTGAAGAACGGAGATTAGAGATTGGATGCTGAGAGGAGGTTCAGATGGCGGGAAAGCTCTCTGGGAAGAAGGTCGTCATCATCGTGGCCAACGAGTTCGAGGACATCGAGCTGCTGTACCCCATCCTGCGATTGAGTGAGGAGGGGGCAGAGGTCGCCGTTGTGCCGGTGAACGAGGGTCTGCATCCCCGTCCGCAGGTCGATTGCAAGCCCGTGACGGGCCGCTTCGGCCATACCGTGCCCATCCCGGTTATGTCGGAAGGGCGGCGATATATCATCAAAGAGATCGACGAGGTGCGTGCTGACGAGGTTGACTGCCTGCTCTTCCCCGGCGGATACTCGCCGGACGTGTTGCGGCTGCACGAGCCCACGTTAAACCTGGTGCGTGCGTGCCATGAGCAGGGCAAGATCATCGCCGCCATCTGCCATGGGCCCTGGGTGCTGATCTCGGCGGGGATCCTGAAGGGAAGGCGGGCCACCGGATATGCGGCCGTGCGGGACGACTCGATCAACGCCGGGGCGGAGTGGATAGATGTCCCGGCCGTGCGAGATGGCAACGTGATCACCGGCCGGGTCCCGGACGACCTGCCGGAGTTCTGCCAGGAGATCATTCAGGCGCTGTCGGGGTAGTCCGGGCGGGCGATGTATGGAAGAGGCGGGCCGTTCAAGCCCGCCTTTTTTGGTCCTCCGAGGGGGGGAGGCGAAGAAGGAGGCTTGCCGGGCCTTCTCAGGGGACGGGGCTCTGCCGGCCGGACCGGACTTAAGTCATGTAGGCATCGGGGCGAGAAGAGGATAAAATGGGCGTGTGAGCGGAATTTGGCTGGCTTTGGATGGTTTTGGTGGCAGCTTGCGCATTGAGGCTCAAAAAGTAGACAAATTTCTCGTTTTTGAGTATAATACCAGCGCCTCGGCTTGTTCACCATTTCACACCACGTCGACGAAAGGAGGGATATGAAGGGACGTTAACGGGGATGTATCCTCCTTGGCTATCCGCCCACGTTCTCTTTCCTCAGGCGATCTTTTGACCCTGTCGGATCTACCTTGCTCTATCCAACCCTATATACAGGAGGAGGCGAATGGGACAAGACACACAAGGCGGTTGGTTTCGTTCTGCGCGTGTGTTGATCCTCGGTTTGGTGGCGGTGATCGTCGTGCTGGGCGTGGCCCTCATCGCGGTCACCGTGGGAGGCTCGCTCACCCAGGTAGAGCCCGAGCGTGTGAACGCCCTGGCGGGAAGCGATGACGAGTGTGTGACGTGCCACCGTCGGACGACGCCGGGCATCATCGAGCAGTATGGCTATAGCTCCATGGCCGCCGCCGAGATCACCTGCCGAGATTGCCATGAGGTGGAGGCCGACTATCCCGGCGCGGAGGAGCACGAGGGCACCTACGTGTTGGGCAGCCCCACCACGGCCATCTGCGAGCGCTGTCACTCCGTGGAGGTGGCCCAGTTCAACCAGAGCCGTCATGGGCTTCCGGCCTATGTCGCCTACGCGGGCACGGAGGACCTGACGCCCGAGCTGCTCTCGGTCTATGAGTCGGTCCCGGAGGGCGGCTTCAACCCCGATCGGATGCGGAACGCCCTGTACGCCATGGAGGGCCCCGACATCACCCGCTTCGCCTGTGAGAGCTGCCATAACATCGGCAAGCCGGCCGCCGACGGCTCGGTGGGCCAGTGTCAGAAGTGCCACCTGCGGCATGAGTTCAGCCTGGAGCAGGCTCGCAAGCCGGAGACGTGCAACGCCTGCCACATCGGGCCGGATCATCCGCAGTGGGAGATCTACCAGGAGTCGCCACATGGGATCGCCTATATGACCGGTGGGGACCGCTGGAACTGGGATGCCGAGCCTGGCACGTTGACGGTGAGCGACTTCCCGGCTCCGACGTGTGCAACGTGTCATATGAGCGGCTTCGGCGCCAGCGGCACGACGCATGACGTGGGCGATCGCCTGACCTGGTACCTGTTCGCCCCCATCAGCAAGCGTCGGCCGAGCTGGCAGGATAACCAGACACGCATGCAGAACGTGTGTCGGGAGTGCCACAACGAGAACTTCATCAAGGACTTCTTCGACGCGGCCGACCGGGCCACCGAGGCGGTGAACGCCTGGGTGGAGGAGAGCAACGAGATCGTGGCACCCCTCAAGGAGCGTGGCCTGCTGACGGCTGAGCCGTTCGACGAACCGATCGACTTCACCTACTTCAACCTGTGGCATCACTGGGGACGCACGGCTAAGTTCGGCGTCTGGATGCAAGGCCCCGACTACGTGCAGTGGCACGGCGTCTATGAGATCCTGAACGATCTGGCCGAGCTGCGCGAGATGGCCGAGGAGAAGCTGCAGGAGGCAGGGCAGTAGCTATGTACCATCTGGCGACCGTCTTCCCGATATTCCGAGGTGCCCGGAGGCTTCTCTTCACCCGCGATCAGTGGATGCTGCTGATGGCGGCCATCAACGAGATCTTCCTGGGCATCGATACGTATCTGGCGCACAAGATCAGCGGAACCATCCGCCCGTATGAATGGATCCCCATCATCTTCGGCCCGGTCGCCGGCGTGCTGCTGCTGCTGGCTGGGCTCATCGCGCTGCGTCGACGGCCTCAGGCGACGATGATTGCCACGTTGACGCTGCTGGCCAGCATCGTGGTGGGGATCCTGGGCGCTTACTTCCACCTGGTGCGCATCGCCCTGCCGAACGCCCCGCCGGGCCAGCGCGTCTTCCTGAGCCTGTTCGTGTGGGGGCCGCCCATCCTGGGCCCGCTGACCTTCACCTTGGTGGGGATCTTGGGCATCAGCGCCGCCTGGGTGGAGGACCCGCCGGACAGCGGCGTGCTCATCCTGCCGCGTGGCTGGCGCCTGCGCATGCCGTACAGCAAGACCCGGGCCTACATGTTCTGGGTGAGCCTGGGCACGCTGGCGACGGTCATTAGCAGCGTGTTGGATCACGCCCGCACCGGCTTCGAGAACCCATGGCTGTGGGTCCCGACGGCGGCCGGCGTGTTTGCCACCGTCGTGGCCTTGGCCGTAGGAGCGATCGATCATCCCACCCGGGCCGATCTGTTGGTATACGTAGGGGCCATGGTGCTGCTCATTGTGGTGGGCGTGGTGGGCGCGGTGCTCCATATCCAGGCGAACCTGGTGGGAGGGGACGCCATCGTGCCCGAGCGGTTCATCCGGGGGGCTCCATTCCTGGCGCCGCTGCTCTTTTCCAACATGGGGGTGCTGGGATTGCTCACGTTGCTCCATCCCGGCGAGGCGTGACCGGAGGGCCCTGGGCTGCACCGGGCGTAGCCGAGGTGTCGATAGGGGCTGGCAGCAATCTGCTGCCAGCCCCTGTCGCGTTCGAAGGTGGCACGTCTTTCCGTGGGGGATACGAGCCCGCCAGGCGCTTTCCCCCGCTCGGGGAGGGCATCTTGCGGTGAGCGTTGACCATCTGCCCGTGGAGCGTCGTCGTGGCACCAAGCAATGGACAGTCGCGAAAGGTTAATGTATAATCCTGGATGTTATGGTGAGCTGCCATCTCCTGCTGACAAAGGGAGCGTGCTATGCCTCGACCTTTGCGTGATTCGCCTTATATCTTCGGAATCCACGAGGAGGGTGGCGAGCGGTACATGCTTGCCAAGGGAAAGCCTGGCTGGATCGTGTTCACGGAGGAGCTGGGGGCAGACCCCAACGATCACTCCGGGCGGGACTATCGGCAGTGGTCCGACCGGGAGCTGGGCATCATCGTCCGGCTGAATCATGGTTACGAGCCCAACGGCACGATCCCGCACTCAAGTCAGTATGAGGCATTTGCGCAGCGATGCGCCAACTTCGTGGCGGCCTCGCGCGGCGCGCACATCTGGATCATCGGCAACGAGCCCAATCATGCCGTGGAGCGGCCGGGGGTCCAGATCGACTACAGCGTCTCCCCGCCGAGGGTGGTGAACCCGGGCGAGATCATCACGCCGCAGCTCTACGTGCGATGCTACCGGCTGTGCCGGGAGGCGATCAAGCGCGTGTCGGGACATGAGCAGGACCAGGTATGTGTGGCGGGCCCGGCCCCGTGGAACAACGCGACCGCCTACCCCGGCAACGAGAGCGGCGACTGGGTCGTCTATCTGGAGGATGTGCTGCGCCTGCTGGGGCCGGACGAATGTGACGGCATCACCCTGCACACCTACACCCATGGCTCCGATCCGAACCTGATCTACAGCGAGGCGAGGATGGGGCCGCCGTTCGAGAATCGGTACTACAACTTCTACGCGTACCGCGATTTCATGAACGCCATCCCCGCGTCGATGCGACATCTGCCCGTGTACATCACGGAGACGGACCAAAACGTGCCGTGGGCCGACGTGAACAGCGGGTGGGTCCGAAACGCGTACGCGGAGATCAACTGGTGGAACCAGCAGCCGGGACATCAGCAGATCCGCCTGCTGGCATTGTACCGATGGCCGCCCCGGGATCAGTGGGTGATCGAGGGGAAGCAGAAGGTGATCGAGGACTTCCTGATGGCGCTGGACAACGACTATCGCTGGCGAGAAACGCCGGTGCAGGAGCCTTATCGGGTCGCCTTCCTCTCGCACGACACGCCGGAGGAGATGTGGACGGGGCAGGTCTACACGGTTCACCTGCGCCTTCAGAATCAGGGAT
>JAJRVX010000454.1:0-3741 GCA_024277095.1 Chloroflexota bacterium | reverse complement strand
GTATTGGCCGCGGTTGCGGGTGAAGTACACGACGGCGCCGCCGCCGACGCCTACGCCTACGTACACGCCGACGCCGACGGCCACGTTGCCCTCTACACCCACGCCGGTTCCGACGGCGACGTGGACGTCGACGCCTGTGCCTCCGCCTGGGGGTGCGACGGTGACGCCGACGCCGACGGTGCCGGTGGGTGGCACGCCGGTGGAGGTGGAGTTGGTAGCGGGTGCGGACACGTATTTGAATGCGTGGTCTGCGGGGACGAATTATGGTGGGCGGACGACGTTCCGTGTGCGTTCGCAGGATGTGATGCATGGGTTGGTGTGGTTTGATGTGAGCAAGATTCCGTCGGGGGTGGTGATCCAGGAGGCGGAGTTAAGGTTATTCCAGAACAGTCGGTCGAATGGGAATGCGTTGCGGTTGGAAGTGTATGGGATGCGGCGAGGTTGGGAGGAGAAGCAGGCGAATTGGGATTGGGCGCGAGTTGGAGAGAGGTGGGGGGTAGCCGGGGCGGTAGGAGGGACGGATCGGGATAGTGAGCCTGTGGCGATGGTGGATTTGAATCAGGATCAGGGGTATGTGCGGTTGGATGTGAGGGCGTTGGTGCAGGCGTGGGTGAATGGGGAGCGAGCGAATGAGGGGATGCAGTTGCGAGGGGTGAGTAGTGGGAAGGTGGAGTATTCGTTTGCGTCGCGGGAGAATTCGGCGATGGCGTATTGGCCGCGGTTGCGGGTGAAGTACACGACGGCGCCGCCGCCGACGCCTACGCCTACGTACACGCCGACGCCGACGGCCACGTTGCCCTCTACACCCACGCCGGTTCCGACGGCGACGCCGACCAACTCGCTGCCGGATCAGCGGCGTCGGATCGAAAGCCATTACACGGCCAATCCGCCGATCATCGATGGCGATCTGAGCGATTGGGGTGGCGAGCCCACGCTGGTGTTGGACGTGAACACGGCCCGTTACGTGAACCCGCGCTCCTCGCCTGCCCCGAGCGACGTCAGCCTGACGCTGCGCAGCCGTTGGGACCAGAACTATCTCTACCTTGCCATCCAGGTCGTGGATGACATCATCGTGGCGGACAGCACCGATATCTGGCGCGATGACGGCGTCGAGCTGGGCTTCGATGGCAGCAACGATGATGCGGGCGGCAGCGCGGACGATCACCAGTTCACCTTCGCCGTGGACGGCCGGGTGACCGACTTTGGTGTCAACCCGGTGCCGGACCTGATCTCCAACGTCCAGACCACGGCTGACGGGTACATCATCGAGATCGCCGTGCCGAAGAAGTTGTTGGGTGGCGGCAACTTCTACACCGGCCAGGTGCTTGGGTTCACCGTCGGGTTGCACGATGACGATGATGGCGGCGACTGGGATAGCTACCTCATCTGGGAGGGGACCAGCACCATCAGCCGCCAGAACGAGTTCGGGGACCTGGCTCTGGTGGGCGCCATCGCCACGCCAACGCCTACCCCGTCGCCCACACCCACCCCGACGCCGTTGACGATCGTGGTGCAGCATGGGGTGTCCGGAAACGTGAACGCCCAGGATACGTTCATCAACGCCTGGTCGCCTGGGAGCAACTACGGCTCCAGCACGGGCCTGAAGGTGCGCTCGAGGAACGTGATGGGTGCGCTGCTGTTCTTCGATCTGGACGGGGTGGTGCCGGATGGTGCCCGGGTCATTCGGGCGACGCTGGACCTGTACCAGTACGCTCGGTCCAACAGCAACCCGCTGACGCTGGAGGCCTATGGGGTCAAGCGGCCCTGGAGCGCGGCCCAGGCCACCTGGGAATACGCGCAGGCGGGCCAGCGTTGGGGGCAGCCCGGCGCCAATGATGTGAACACCGATCGGGATGCGGAGCCGACGGATTCCACCCTGCTGGAGCGCGCATCCGGATGGGCTTCGCTGGATGTGACGGCGATCGTCCAGCGGTGGGTGGACGGCGCCAACTACGGGGTGCTCCTCAAGGGGCAGAGCCCGGGGGCGGTGGAGTACCGGTTCTACTCCTCGGAGTGGTGGCAGCCGGAGATGCGCCCCCGGCTGACGATCCAGTACGTGCCGTAACGGGCTGATCGCATCGGAACGCCAACGGCCGGCTCTCTGACACGAGAGCCGGCCGTTTTTCGTTTTCCAAATCGAGCCCCATCGCCTACCTGCTTAATGAGGGCTTGGGCGGTGGCCTCCGGCCCCGCAGGGCGGATGGAAGCTGGGAGAGCTACCGGAGGCGCTAGGATTTCTCGGCCTGCTCGGCCCGGAAGGCGGTGATCCAGTTCATGGCGAACTCATCGCGGCCCATGAACAGGTCGGCCGCCCGGATCGTCTTACGGATCTCGGCCACGTTGGGATTGGTGATGGCACAGGTGAGCCCCACGGCGATGGCCATGGCCAGGAAGGTCGCGTTCAGCGCCTTGCGATCCGGCAGCCCGAAGGAGATGTTGCTCGCTCCGATGGTGGTGTTGTTGCCCAACTCCTGACGGACCAGACGGATCGTCTCCAGGGTGGCCGGGCCGGCGCGGTGATCGGCGCTGACGGCCATTGCCTGGCAGTCGATGATCACGTCCTCCGGCGGGATGCCATAATCCTGGGCCCGCTCCAGGATCTTGCGGGCGACGGCCAGGCGCTCCTGCGGGTCGAGGTGGATGCCGCCCTCGTCGTTGGGCATGGCGATCACCGCCGCGTTGTACTTCTTCACCAGCGGGAGCACCCGCTCCATGGACGACTCCTCACCGGTGACGGAGTTGATCAAAGGCTTGCCCGTGTAGAGCTCCAGGGCGGCCTCCAGTGCGGCGGGGTTGGCGGAATCGAAGCAGAGGGGCAGGTCGGTGACCGCCATCACCTCCTTCACGACCTGGGTGAGCAGGGCGACCTCGTCAGCCCCCGGCACACCCGCGTTCACATCCAAAATATGGGCTCCGGACTCCGTCTGCGAGATGGCGTCCCGACGCACGCGGCTGAGATCACCGGCCTGCATTTCGGCCAGCAGCTGCCTGCGGCCGGTGGGATTGATGCGCTCACCGATGATGACGAACGGATCGTCCGGGCTGATCGTCACCGTGCGGGTTGCGGAAGAGATCGTTGTACGCATGGCAAAGTCCCCCCTCTTCGTGCGGGTATGTTATGCGTCGGGCATCTCGGCCACGGCCGCGAGGAACCGCCCGGCGGCCTTGATGCCGTCGATGAAGTGCTGGATATAGATGTTCTCGTTGGGCGCGTGCACTTGGCTGGCCGCGTGGCCGACGCCAAAGGACACGGCCGGGATGCCAAAGGCCTGGCAGAGTGGATACATAGGCCCGCTGCCGGCCATGAAGGGGAAGATGATCGGCTCGGCCTGGGCGACCTCCTGTACGACGGCCTTGGCCGCGGCCACGATCGGCGCGTCCGGCGGTGTGCGCGCGGGCATCTCGCCCACCTCCATGCGCACCACCTCCACATCGTCGAAGCCGCGCTGCTGCAGATGGGCGCATAGCAGATCATAGGCCAGATCGGGGGTCAGATCGGGGATCAGCCGCATATCCAACTTGGCGGCTGCCTCCTTGGGGATCACGGTCTTGGAGCCCTGCCCGGTATATCCGCCCCAGATGCCGTTGATGCTGCACGAGGGCCGGAACAGCAGCTGTCGCAGCGCTTCCTGTCCGGTGACCCCGCCCAGGAAGGACTTCATACCCAGGCGCTGGCGGATCCGCTCATCCGGGTAGGGGATCCGGGCCAACAGCTCCAGATCGGCCTGGGTGGGCGGCCGC
>JAJRVX010000453.1:0-3279 GCA_024277095.1 Chloroflexota bacterium | reverse complement strand
GTTGGTGCGACTCCTCGCCAACGGACACAGCGTGCATGAACGTATCTCGGCAGCGATGCGTTCCAATTCTTCCTGTGGGGACACCCGTTCCTCCATGATGATAGAGCTCTTCCGGACGATGATCAGACCGGCAGCACCACTCAGAGCAGCGCTACTATCCAGCCCAGATCGAGGGAAAGCACAACGGCCCATCCCATGAAACGCATGCGGGAGATGGCGGTTCGGCACGCGAGGCCACCACCACCGGCACATTTCCGGGAGATGAGCCAATCCCAACCCCGGCCCTTTGAGATCGCTACGGGCCGACGAAGGCGGTGAGCCTTCCCCCAGATTCTACCTGAACGACGAGGCTTTGTCCAACACGACGTGCACGAATGAATGAGGGGGGAGGCCAACGGAAGTCCTCCCAGCAGTATCTCCAGGCACCCCCGAGATCAGTCGGGCATGGGGACCTCCAACTCAGCGGCCGCCTCCACCAACTGTGACCAGGTGGCTTCGTCTACCGGCACGCCCTCCCGTTGACGACGCTCCGCAGCCCGGCGCTCGGGCTCCCCCGGCAACAGCACCTCATCGAAACCCTCGGCGGGCGGCACGGCCTTGATCCGATCGCACAACGCCGCCCCCTCCTCCAGGAACGCATCCACCGGCCGGAAGGTTTCGATCGACAGCACCAGGAATAGCACGCCATTCCCGGGGAGGAAGCCGGGGAGCGCCGGACAGCCCCGCCCGGTCAGGACGCCACCCAGGAACTCCACCAGCAACGAGAGGCCATATCCCTTATGACCGGCCGCGGGAAGCAGCACACCCCCCTCATAGAAATCATACGGATCCGTGCTCGGCCGTCCCTGGGCGTCCAGGATCCACCCCTCGGGCACCCGCTGGCCGCGATTGCGGGCCACCCGGACCTTACCCTCGGCCGTGGCGCTGGTGGCAAAGTCGATCACGATGGGCGGCCGTCCGGCCACCGGCACCGCGGCGGCAATGGGGTTCGTCCCCAGAACGCGCTCGGCGCCGCCATAGGGCGCGACCGCCCCGCCTGGCCGCCCGCCGTTGCCAAACGCCAGGCCGATCATCGCCTGTTTCGCGGCCATCTCCACCCACTCGCCCAGGCGGCCCACATGATAGCAGTTGAACAGCCCCACGGCCGCCACGCCCTGCGATCGGGCCTTCTCGATGGCCACGCTCATGGCGAAGTGCGCGCCCAACTGCCCGAACCCCCGCCGGGCGTCCACCCGCGCGACCGTCGCCGTCTCGTGGGCGATCACGGGCTCAGCCGCCGGGTCCATCCCCCCCGTCGCGATGGCGTCCAGATACTGGGGCACCCGGATGACGCCGTGCGAGGCGTGGCCGGCCAGATCGCTGGTCACCAGGGAGTCGGCCACCAGACGGGCGGTATCCTCCGTCGCGCCTACGGCCTGAAAGATGCGACACACGAAATCCGCCAGTTTGGAAGCTTCGATCGTCGGCACGCCCACCCCCTCAGCCACGCAATTTGGCGATGCCGGCGCGAGCACCCGTCATGATGAAGTCCACCTCCGTGGAGTAGGTCAGCATGGTCATGCCGCGCTCACGCCAGGCCTTGAGCCCGTTCACATCCCGGAGATGAATGCCGGTGGCCACGCCGTGCTGCTTGCCCGCATCAACCACTTTCTGAATGGCCTCCTGCACCATGGGGTCTTGCGGGCTGGGCGCGCCCAACGACAGGGTCAGATCGGCCGGGCCGATGAGCGCCACATCCACGCCAGGCACCGAGAGCAGGTCATCGATGTGCTCGATGGCCGCCTTGCGCTCGATCTGCATCACCGCCAGGATGTTCTCGTTGGCATGCCGGGTGAACTCCCATAGCGGCCCGCCGCGGTAGTCGCTGTTCCCCTTTGCAGTGGAACAGCCGCGCACGCCCACGGGCGGATATCGCAGCGCCGCCACCGCCTGCTCCACCTGCTCTCGCGTCTCGACGCGCGGCACCATGACCCCCATGGCCCCCGCATCCAGGACGCGAGCGATGAAGTGATACCGGCCATCCGGCACCCGGACCAACGGCACGATACCAGCCAGCCGGGCGACCTTGATGATATCCGATACCGTCGCCAGGTCGTAGGCCCCATGCTCCATATCGATGAACATGAAGTCGAACCCCGCGTTGGCAAACAGCAGCGCGATGGCCGGGGAACGCATCTCCGCCACCATCGTGCCGATCACGGGCTCGCCGCGCTTCAAGGCAGCTCGAACCTTGTTGTCACGCATGTTGACCGCTCCCTTACGTATTGCGTGTTGCGTATTGCGTATTGCGTGTTACGTGTCGCTTTCCAGCACCGGATCCGCCGCGCGGCCGGGCCAGGCCTCCGGATTCAGCAGGAAGGGCGGTCGCTCCCCGCGCAGCACCTGTAGCACCTGCTCTACGGCCCCCTCGCTCATGGCCTTCACCCCCAGATCCGTGAAGGAGCCCGTATGGGGGGTGACCACCACGTTGTCCATGTGGAGGAGCGGATTCTCCGGCGACGGCGGCTCCGGGTCGAACACGTCCAGGGCGGCCCCGGCCAGGTGCCCCTCCTCCAGGGCCCGGATCAGCGCCGCCTCGTCCACCACAGGCCCCCGGCTGACGTTGATCAGATATGCGCCCGGCTTCATGCGCCGCAGCTCCCGCTCGCCGATCAGATGGCGCGTCTCCGGCGTCAGCGCGACGTGCAACGTGACGAAGTCGGCCCGTTCCAACAACGCCTCCAGGCTATCCACCATCTCCACGCCCAACGCGTCCGCCCGCTCCCGATCGACGTAGGGATCATAGGCGATGACCCGCATCTTCAACCCCAGCGCGCAGATCTCGGCCACGCGCCGCCCGATACGCCCGAAGCCCACCACACCCAACACCCGCCCGCGCGCCTCCGTGCCGAACAGCCGAGACCGGGGGATGTCGGTGCCGCGCAGCCCCCTATCGCCGGCCGTCACCCGCTTGGCCACGGCAAGCAAGAGGGCGACGGCGTGCTCGGCCGTGGACTCGGTGGGGGCGTCCGGAGTGTTCACCACCAGGATGCCCCGCTCCGTAGCGGCCGGGATGTCTACATTATCCACGCCGATCCCGGCCCGGGCGATCACCTGCAAGGTCGGCCCGGCGCGATCCATGAACGTGCCATCGGCGGCCGGCAGCGAGCTGATGATAGCCGCGTGACAGCCGGGCAGCTGATCCATGTCCGCCTCGGTGACGGCGTCAACCGCCGCGGTCAAGCGGGCCAACGCCTCCGGAGCCAGCCTCCGCTCCACCCAGACTCGCGGCCTCATTCC
>JAJRVX010000452.1:0-3844 GCA_024277095.1 Chloroflexota bacterium | reverse complement strand
TCTTCTCGCTGTCCGACCCCATCATCGACGAGCTGAAGGCGCTGGACATCTCCACGCTGACCCCACTGGAGGCCATCAACAAGCTTTACGAGCTGCAAAAGCAGGCGCTGGAGCGAGAGGGGGGATAAACCCACCGCGGAGCCGCGGAGGGCGCAGAGGAGACTGGTACGGGAGCAGACGATCCATTTCCCATATACATCACCGGAGATGCCGTTGGCTCTCAAATGAACTCCACATGATCGAACATATCTTCGGGCTCTAGGATCTGATAGATCAGCATAAGTCCTCGTATAATGCGACCAATTGGAGTCTGCTGATGAGCATAAACAATGCCAGCATGGCTGACTCCTTTAGCATGTAAACGCAGGAAATCAGCATCTTGCGTAAAGATCACTCGCCCCTGCTCCAAGGCCAGAGCAAGATGAGCCTCATCACTTGCCTCGAGCATACCAGCTTCTTGCACAGTCAATACACATCTACGCCTCTCAAGCGTAGCCCTTTGTAACTGCAGAAGGCACGTGTTCGTCCATATAGAACTTAATCTTCCTGACCACGTAACTTCTCCAGCAACTTGGAAGGGGTCCTCCTGCGCAATTGTTCTACGAAGGATTCGTCTGCTCGAATAGCTTCCTCGATTTCGGCATAGTGATCGTAGTAGTAGGCCAATGCAGCGTACACGCTTGCCAAAGTGAGCCCATGCTCCGCGGCGATTTCATCTGCACTGAGCCCCATCAATTCGTGCCAGATAGCGATGTCTTGCACCGTGATACGGTGTCCAGCAATACGTGGCTTACCAGCGGCCACGCCTGGTGTGATCTCGATATGTCGATCCAAGGTGATTTCGGCCGCCATACAGGTCCTCCTCTTTCCATCTCCCGTCCGACCCAAAACTCTCCCACCACGCGCTTTCGCGCACACAGCCTGAACTAATGGTATAATACGACACGACCAGGCTTTGGGCAACTCGCCGTGAAACGCAAGGGACATGAAGAGAGTTCAACGCCGCTATCTGCGAGGTTCAGGAGAGACATGCGACAACGGAAGGAAGCGCTAGAGCAATTATGCCGCCGGTTCCAGGTGGTGATCCTGTACGCCTTCGGCAGCCGAGCGCGGGAGGTCCGGGACTGGCTGGCCGGCGAACGTTCCGATCTGTCTCCAGGGCCCTCCGACGTGGACATCGGCGTCAAGGCAGCGCCTGGGATACGCCTCTCCGTCCACGACAAGGTACAACTGGCGCTGGCACTGGAGGATCTATTCGGCGTGAGCCGGGTCGATCTGGTCTGTCTGGAAGACGCCGATCCCTTCCTGGCGGCTAACATCATCCGCGGGGAGCGCCTGTATGCCGACGATGAATATCTGGCCGACGAGTACGATCTATATGTTCTGCGGCGCGCCGGGGATCTGGCCCCGCTGGAGCGCGAGCGCATGGCCTTAATTTTGGGGGAACACCATGATGACCGGGACGATCTCGAAGCGGGTGGTCAGTGATCGCCTCACCTGGATTGATCGCATGATGGGCGAGATTCGATCTCTGCCGCTCGAGGATAGGGAGACGTTCTTCTCCGATCGACGCAACGTATGGACAGCAGAGTCCTGCTTGCGTCGGGCCCTGGAGGCTTTACTCGACCTGGGACGCCATATCTTAGCCAAAGGCTTCGGCGTGGGCGTCAGCGAGTACAAAGAAATCGCCACAGAGCTGGCGCGACATGAGGTCCTTACACCACAGGAGGCGGATCTCTTACGCACTCTGGCCGGGTACCGGAATCGGATGGTTCACTTTTACCACGAGGTAAGCCCAGAGGAGCTATACGAGATCTGCACCCTCCGGTTGACCGACGTTGAGCGTTTGGCCTCAGCCTACAGAAGATGGCTCAAGGCACACCCGGAACGGCTGGACGAACAATTGTGAACAGAACGAGTCCCCCGGAGCCCCGAAGGCGCCAGGGGACTCAGCAGGCAGGACATCCCGCAGGTGCGACACACGGTTAGACGTGCGTCGCACCTCTCTTTCACTCCACCACCTCATACGCCTGGCCGTCCAGCACGACGATCACCCGGGTGCCCAGCGCGAAGTACGGCGCGAGGTCCGGCTTCTCCGCCAACAAATCGAAGTAGGCGTCGCTGCCGAAGAGCACCCGCTCCGGTTTCATCGTCTCCGAGTCAAATTCGGTATCCACCCACACGCCGTCCCGCAGGATGAACGTCTTGCCGCTCACCACGCGCACGGCCTCCCCCGTCGCCGTCGCCCGCTCGGCCGACTTGAGCTCCTGGCGCATCACGCTGTCCTCCACCGCCTCCTCGCCAGCGGCGGGCGCCCGAGCCATGCGGTACAACGGCGAGACGGTAGGCGCGGGCGTCGCCACGGCGGGCGGCACCTCCGCCGGCGCAGCCTGGGGGACAAGCTGTGGCACTCCCCGGCTCAGCCACGGGAACAGGCGCAAGACCCACGGCCGAGAAGACGTCTCCGGCCTGGGCATCGGCATGGGAACGGGAACCCGCTCAGGCGGCAACGGCACCACGTCTGGCTCCTCTACCAGAAACGAAGTGTATGGCGTGATGATGCCGTATCGCTTGCTCAGCTCGATTACCTCCTCCACCAGCTCCCGATCGGCGCCATGCAACCGGATCTGCGACAGCAGATAGCCCACCTTGCGCGTGGCCCACAGCCGGGCGATGAACGGCTCGCCGCCCTCCGTGCGAAAATCGACGGCCTCATACGTGTACGTCACCGGCTGGCTGTTCACCAGGCCAGTCAGCTGGATATCGGCGATCCCACCCTTGCGGTAGCGGCCCGTTACTATGAGCTGGCTGCCGGCGAACAGATCCGGCAACGGATACGGGTACACATCCTCCACGTGCAAGTCGCCGAAGTCCAGCTTCACATCCGTGAGCACGGGCTCGCTCACCTTGGCGTAAAAGCCAGACACCACCTCGTCGATGCGCTGGCCGGGCCGCACATAGGCGCTGGTTCCACGATGCGCCTCGGCCAGTCGGTCGAGCAGCACGGTATTCACGTCGTGGCCGACGCCGAAGGTGAACAGCCGCACACGCTTCCCGGCCGCCTGCGCCACGTTGGCGACGATGCGCTCCTCATCGGTCACCCCCTCCGTGGGCAGCCCATCGGTCAGGAAGATCACGATGGCGGGACGTCCTTCCTCGGGAGGCAACGAGGCCAGCGCCTCCAGGAGCGCCCGGTTGATGTCGGTCCCGCCGACCGCCCGCAACGACCGCACCCATTCCTTGGCCTCCGGCGCCTCGGAGGCGGGCCGCAGGTCACGGGCATATGTGCGCACGCCGGTGCTGAACGCGACCACATTGAAGCGGTCGCCCGGCTGGAGCTGGTCGAGGATGTAGATCAGCGCGTCCTGAGCCTGGCGGATCTTCTCCCCTTTCATGCTGCCGGAGATGTCCAGCACCAGGATCACGTCCTTGGCCACGATCGCATCCTCGGGCGGCTCAATGGGCGGCGCGGCCAACAACAGGAAGAAGCCGTCTTCGCCTTCAGGACGATAGGAGAGCACGCTGATGTCGATCGCCCGCTCGGCGGTGGAGAAGTATAGGTCGAAGTCCCTGTCCGCTCGCACGTCCGCCGCCTCATACCCGACGCGGGCGCGATGGTCGCCGTCCCGGACCACGGCTACATCGTGGCTGGGCGAGTAGATGGCCTTGAGCGGGTCGGCCGTGCGGATGGACACGCTGACGCTGAGCTGCTCCACCGGCTTGGGCGCCAGGCGATCCGTGCGTAACGGGTACTGATAATGCACCAGCGTGCCATCGCGGGGCAACACCTGGCTGTAGCTGAGCTCGATCTTGCGCTGGCCGTTCGGAGGGATGGGGAAGATGC
>JAJRVX010000027.1:0-5374 GCA_024277095.1 Chloroflexota bacterium | reverse complement strand
CCGTCCCCGCCGCGACCGGGGATCCCGCACACCCCGTAGTCGCTCCAACAACGATCCCTTCATCATTTCCCCCTCCTCGTCCTTCTCTTGGCTCCATCTCACCTTTATGATACTGATCCATTAGAGCTTTGAAAAGCCCTAGTATAGGAGCGCGAGCACTTGACAGCCCAACGCAAAGGTGCTACACTTTTGGTGCTTCCTCTTCTCTGGTGTGAATCCGTTGGATGGTTCCATCTCGATTGCCTCATTCGATCGGTTTCACTCATCCCGTGCAGGGGCATGATTCTCCGATGAGGAGATTCTCTTTGAGGGGATGGTTGCAACAGTCTCATGGGCAGGCAGAGCAGGGCGTTGGTGATCTTCACCACGTCGCTCTGCCTGTTGTTTTTGGCGCTCCATTGCCGGGCGCTGAGGAAAGGAGGTGATCAAGCCGGAGACGACGCAAAGTGGGACGGGGTCGCATTGGGTCGATCCGAGTCCTATGAAGTGGAAACCTTCCCGTATGCATCCTGGTGTTGCCCCCCGGGAGGCTCTTGAGATCCCTTGAGCCACTCCCCTCGTCGGCAGCAGAGCGGATGCGGGCATGGCAGATCGTCTTTCTCCATGCCTTCAGTGAGCGGTAAAGTGGCACACATCTTTCGCTTAGGAGGGAATCTGATGGCCAGAAGAAGGCTCACACGACGGGAGTTTTTGCGTCTATCGGCGACCGCTGCGGCTGGTGTCGTGGCTGCGAGCTGTGCCCCCCAGCCGACTCCTGAGGCCGCTCCGGAGGCGCCAGCGGTAGAGGAGAAGAAGGAAGAAGCGCCGGCTGCTGCCCCTGCAGAGGAGATCCATGAGGCCCCCATGCTGCACGAGCTGGTCCAGCAGGGCAAGCTGCCCCCTCTGGAGGAGCGCATCCCCGCAGAGCCGCTGGTGATCGAGCCGTTTGAGACCATCGGCAAGTACGGCGGGACCTGGCACCGGTATGACACGTCCTCGTCCGGCTCCCATGTGGCCATGGCCATGTACGGGTACTCCCTGGTCCACTGGGTCAAGGACGGCCTGGGCAAGCGCGGTGGCTTGGCCAAGAGCTGGGATTACAACGAGGACAAGACGGAGTGGACTTTCTACTTCCGCAAGGGCACCAAGTGGTCGGACGGGGAACCGTTCACCGTGGACGACATCCTCTTCTGGTGGGAGGACATGGTGCTCAACCCCGAGCATCCGGATAGCCCGCCCGACTGGGCCATCGCCGGCGGCAAGACCATGGAGCTGGAGAAGATCGACGATTACACCCTCAAGTTCAAGTTCGCCGCTCCGGCCCCGCTCCTGGCCGATCGCCTGGCCATGTGGCCCAACGGCGTCATCGCAGAGAAGGTGGTCGTCCCCAAGCACTACCTGATCCAGTTCCATCCCGACTACTCGGATGAGTACGACACCTTCGAGACCTTCGACGAGAAGCTGGACTGGCGGGTCAACCCGGAGTGCCCCGTGTTGAACCCGTGGATGCCGGTCAAGTACGAGCCGGGCGCCCGATTGATCATGGAGCGGAACCCGTACTACTACGCCGTGGACACGGCGGGGAACCAGCTCCCCTACATCGATCGCGTCGAGGTGACCTATGTGGAGAGCCTGGAGGTCTCCAAGCTGAAGGTCATCGCCGGCGAGCAGGAGTTCTGCGGCCGCCCGTGCAAGTACCAGCCGTTGAGCGAGCTGTCCCTCTTCAAGCAGAACGAGGACAAGGGCAACTACCGCACCTTCCTATGGGACGGCGGCTCCGGCACCGGCTCCGTGTACTATCCCAACTGGAACCATCCGGATCCGGAGAAGCAGGCCGTCTATCGAGACAAGCGCTTCCGCCGGGCCCTCTCCCATGCCATCGATCGCCCCAAGATCCAGAAGGTGGTCTACTTCGGCACGGGCTTCCCGACCACCGGTACCCTGAGCCCCAAGGCGATCGAGTACAATCGCACGGAGGAGGGGAAGAAGCTGTTCGAGCAGTGGCGTGACCTGGCGGTGGAGTATGATCCCGAGAAGGCCAAGGCCCTGCTGGATGAGATGGGGGTGGTCGATCAGGATGGCGATGGCTATCGAGAGCTGCCCAGCGGCAAGAAGCTGGAGCTGCGCATCGATATGAGCGCCGAGGCCTCCCGCGAGTACAGCCTGTGCTCGGAGATCGTCAAGGAGAACTGGGAGGCGGTCGGCCTGAAGACCATCCTGAACCCGGTGCCCGGCGAGCAGTTGGGCGTCCTGGAGACCAGCGCCGAGTTCGACATCCGCAACAGCTGGGAGGTCGGAGACGGCCCCAACCACCTGGTGTACCCGCAGTGGTTCGTGCCTATCGGGAATCAGCGCTGGGCGCCGCTGTACGGGGCCTGGTACTCCGTGAAGGGCACGGACAAGGAGGGCACCGAGCTGGACAAGGATCCCCGGGATCGGACGCCGCCGCGCGACGAGCCGCCGGCGGATGGGCCTGTCGCCCGCCTGCAGGCGCTGTATGACAAGGCCAAGATCGAGCCCGACGATGAGAAGCGGGAGCAGCTGGTCTTCGAGATGATGAAGATCCACATCGAGGAAGGCCCCTTCTTCATCGGGACGGTGGCCAACATCCCGACCATCGTCGTGGCCAAGAAGAACGTGGGGAACGTGCCCACACGAGAGCAGCTGGGGCTGGGCGGCTTCACCAACCCGTGGATCATGGTCTACTTCGGCGCTGTCTACCCCGAGCAGTTCTTCTTCAAGGACATCTAAGCCGACAGGCTGAAGCGGAGCAATGGGGAGGGGGAAATCCTCTCCCCATTGTTACAAAAGCCCCTGAGTGCGTGTCTGGGGAGCCCTGTTGCTCTCCTGTTACGGGGAGACCTGGAGGGACGAAGCCCCTTTGGAGAAAGCCCATCTTCCGCCTTTGACCTGTCTGGCCTCGGCCTAAGTCCTTTGGGAAGGGCCGAGAAAGGCAGGTGCAGGTCGGAAAAGTGGGGTTCCCGTGGAGAGGGGGACTCGCCACACCAAATTTTCAGATACGCTCTCAGACGCGCATTCAGGTCATAAGCGAGGCTGTGGGTTGAGGCGGGCTTCTTGCCCGCCGTCTGGTGTCCAGTGAGTCAGGAGTGGATGGTTTCAGCGAGTTCTTCCAAGTGGGCCGGTCTGAACGGCGTGGAGAGTTAGACCAATGGCTGCATACCTTGCTCGACGTTTCCTTTATATGATCACGACGTTGTTCTTCGTATCCATCATCGGCTTTATCATCATCAACCTGCCCCCCGGGACTTATCTGGATGTGTATAGAGCCCAGCGGCAGATGCAGGGGACCAGCACGGCGAAGGAGGAGATCGAGGCGCTCAAGCGGCGATACGCGCTCGATCGGCCGCTGTACGTGCAGTACTGGAAGTGGATCTCGGGCTTTGTGCGTGGTGACTTCGGGCGCTCCTTCGAGTACAACCGGGAGGTGAGCGACCTGATCTGGGAGCGATTGGGATACACAGCGCTCATCTCCTTCTCCACATTGCTCTTCACCTGGGTGGTTGCCATCCCCATTGGGATCTACTCGGCGACGCACCAGTATAAACTTGGGGATCACATCTTCACCCTGATCGGCCTGGCCGGGCTTTCGATCCCCAACTTCATGTTGGCCCTGATCCTCATGGTCGTCGCCCAGAGGACGTTCGGCCAGTCTGTGGGCGGGCTGTTCTCCCGGGAGTACATGGATGCCCCCTGGAGTCTGGCCAAGTTCATCGACTTCTTGAAGCATCTCTGGGTTCCCGTTGTGGTTGTGGGCACGTCAGGGACGGCGGGGCTGATCCGCATGATGCGCGGGAATCTGCTGGACATCCTGAACATGCAGTACATCCAGGCCGCTCGCGCCCGGGGGTTGCCGGAGTCCAAGGTGATCGTCAAGCATGCCGTCCGGAACGCGATCCATCCCCTCATCATGCTGTTGGGGATGAGCCTGCCCGGTATCATCTCCGGCTCCACCGTGGTGGCGATCGTGCTCAGCCTGCCGACCACCGGGCCGCTGTATTTCAACGCGCTGCGGCAACAGGACATGTTTCTGGCCGGAACGTTCCTTCTGTTCCTGTCGGTTATGCTGGTGATCGGGAACTTCCTGGCCGATCTCCTCCTGGCCTGGGTGGATCCCCGTATCCGGTTCGAGTGACGTGCCGCCTGAAGGATGGCCTCCTCAGCTTGCTCTTTCCCTCTCCCCCGGGAGGGGGACTCCCGCAGAACCTGGTTGATGAAGAGGATGGGTTATGGCCGAACAAGCTGTCCAGATGTCACCACCCCTGGAAGAGGTTCCGACCCACGAGGAAACCGTGCCGGAAGTGGGGCGAATGTCCCTGTGGCAGCTCACGTGGCGTCGCTTCCTGCGGAATCGCCTGGCTGTCGGCGGTGGTATCGTGTTGATCCTGTTCTATCTCATGATCATCTTCGCCGACTTCCTGGCCCCCTACGATTACCTGAAGATCCAGGAAGACTACATTTTCATGCCGCCTCAACGGATCCATTTCATCGACCGTGAGGGGAATTTCCACCTGCGCCCGTTCGTCTACGGGGTAGAGACGACCCTGGATATGGAGAATCTGGAGTGGATCCATAAGCCGGATTACAGCAAGAAATACTTTGTTCGCTTTTTCGTGCGCGGGAGGCCCTACAAGCTTTTGGGGCTGTTCCCGACCGATGTGCACCTGTTCGGCGTCGATGAGCCGGGGACCATCTTCCTCTTTGGGACGGACCGGGTGGGGCGGGATATGCTCTCCCGCATCATCTTCGGCGGCCGCGTGTCCCTCACGGTGGGGCTGATCGGCGTGGCGCTGACCATCTTCTTCGGCTCCGCCCTGGGCACGGCCTCCGGGTATTTCGGCGGCATGACGGACACCATCATGCAGCGCGTGATCGAGTTGCTGATGTCCTTCCCCACCATCCCGCTGTGGGCGGCGCTGGCGGCCGCGTTGCCGCCCGACTGGTCCACGGTCAAGCGGTATTTCGCCATCTCGATCATCCTCTCGCTGGTGGGGTGTACCGGGCTGGCGCGCCAGGTGCGGGCCAAGGTACTGGCCTATCGGGAGATGGATTACACCTCGGCGGCACGGGCGGCGGGGGCCTCGGACTGGCGCATCATCTTCGTGCACATGCTCCCCAACGCGCTGAGCCATATTATCGTCGTGGCCACCCTCTCGATCCCGGGCATGATCCTGGCCGAGACAGCCCTGAGCTTCCTGGGGTTGGGCATTCAGCCGCCCATGGTGAGCTGGGGCGTGTTGCTCGAAGATGCCCAGACGGTCAGCGTGGTCGTCCAGCACCCCTGGCTCATGATCCCGGGCCTCTTCGTCATCGTCGCCGTGTTGTGCTTCAACTTCGTGGGCGACGGCCTGCGTGACGCGGCCGACCCGTTCGCGAT
>JAJRVX010000451.1:0-18177 GCA_024277095.1 Chloroflexota bacterium | reverse complement strand
CCGTGGGCCCCGCCGCATTCACCATCCGCTCAAACTCCAGGCTGGTGAACACGTTGGCCAGCCGGCCATAGCCGTACTGCGGAATCCGCCGTGGATCAAAGAGGTCGTACCCCGTCGCCAGGATGATATTCCCCACCTCCAGCTCCACGATCTCATCTTCTTGCTCATAGTCAATGGCGCCAGTGGGACAGAAGCGCTCGCACACGCGGCACTTGCCGATCTGGAACCAGAGACAGTTCTCCTTATCGATGACCGGGTACTTGGGCACCGCCTGCGGGAACGGACGGTAGATGGCCTTGCGATAGCCCAGCCCCGCCTCGAAGACCTCATCGACCACCCGCTTGGGACATCGGTTCTCACACTCGCCACAGCCGGTGCAAAGTTCTTCCTTCACATAGCGGGCCTTCTTCCGCACCGTCACGGTGAAGTTGCCCAGGTAGCCGTCGACCTTCTCCACCTCGCTGTAGCTGAGCAATGTGATGTTCGGATGCTGTCCGGCCTCCACCATCTTGGGCGTCAGGATACAGGCCGAGCAGTCCAGCGTGGGGAAGGTCTTGTCCAACTGCGCCATGTGCCCGCCGATGGACGGCTCCCGCTCCACCAGATACACGGGATACCCCGCGTTGGCCAGCTCCAGCGCCGCCGTGATCCCGGCGATCCCCCCTCCCACGATCAGGGTGCCGGGTTTGATCTCCACCTCCAGCGGCTCCAGCGGCTGGTTGTAGATCACCCGCTCGATGGCCCCTTTGACCAGGGCCTTGGCCTTATGAGTTGCCGCCTCACGATCGCTGGTCGCCCATGAATCCTGCTCGCGAATGTTGGCCATCTCGAAGAGGAAGGGGTTCAGCCCAGCCCGTTCGCAGGCCCCCCGGAAGGTCTTCTCGTGCATATGGGGCGAGCATGCGGCCACCACCACCCGGGTCAACCCCTGCTCTTTGATGTCCTGCTCGATGAGATCCTGTCCCAGGCTGGAGCACATGAACTTGTAATCCCGGGCCACGACCACGTGAGGCTGCTCGCCGGCCCATCGGGCCACCTCCTCCACATCCACCGTCCCGGCGATATTGGTTCCACAGTGACAGATGTAGACGCCAACGCGCGCTTCACTCATCGCTCACTCCTCCTCCGGCATGCTCGGCATGGGGAGTTCCTTCTTTCCTCGTCGTCGACGTCTGGGGGCCTCCGGCTCCGGAGCCTCTACGCCGATCTTGGAGAGCGCCGGTCGCGCATCCACGAACTCCTTGCCGATTCCTAACTCCTTGGCCGAGATGCCGAAAGCCAAACCCATCAACTGGGTGAAATAGAGCACGGGGATGCGATAGTCCGTCTTGAAGTACTTGTTGACCTCGCCCTGAAAGGCATCCAGGTTCAGCTGGCACATGGGACACAGCGTCACGATCACATCCGCATCGTAATCGGCGGCGTTCTTGAGCAACCGTCGGATCAACTCGTAGGCCGTTGGCTGACTGATCTGGGTCATATGCCCGCCGCAACAGTGGGTCTTCAACGGGAAGTCCACGACTTTGGCGCCCAACGTGCGCATCAGCTTATCCAACGAGGTGGGATACTCGGGATCATCGAACACGCCCTGATAGCCGGGTCGCACGATCAGACAGCCATAATAAGGCGCCACCTGCAAGCCGTGTAATGGCTTGGCCACTTTGGCCGCCACCGCCTCATACCCGATGTCGTTGACGATGACATCCAACAGATGACGCACCCGCACGGTCCCGGGCTCGTAATGAAGGCCACCGGCGGCCAAAGCTGTATTGATCTTCTCCGCCAGCTCGGGCGAGTCGGCCATGTAACGGTCCGTCTTGCTCAGGTTGAGAAAGCAGGCGCTGCACGGCGCCACCACCTGATCGCCGTTCGCCTGCCGGGCCGCCAACGCCAGATTGCGCGCCACCAGGGAGTAGGCGGGAAGCAAATCCACGCTGAAATACTCCGTGGCGCCACAACAATTCCAATCCTGGATCTCGGCCAGCTCTATACCCAGCGGGGCTGCAACCGACATCGCCGACCGGTGGTATGCGATCGCGTTGCGCTCCAGGGAGCACCCCGGATAGTAGCTGTACTTCATGCCGCACCTCCCAGCTCCCTGGCCTTCGCCAGAATCGCTTGCAATTGATCGAGTCCCTTGATCCGTTTGGGGGTCAGGTCCATGCGCCCCTTTCGCAACAACTCCAATCCCATAGGAGCCATCTTGACGACGTTCAGGGGATGGTGCCGCAACGTATACCGGGTCGCCAATCCCAGCTCGAAGCTACGGCCATAGTTCTCCACAAGATCGATGAAGGTCTCGGAGAACTCGGGCACCTCGGCGGCACTGGATTCCCGGTACAACCCCTCCCGAATCGCCATTTGCTTGAGGGTATACATGACGTCGGTGATATGAACCTCCTGGGGACAACGGGCTACACAGTAATAGCAGGAGACGCAATACCACGGGGTGTTGCTGCGCAGGACTTCATCCTTCAAGCCGGCAGCGATCATCGCGAACAACTGACGCGGCGTATGATCCATATCCGGGCCGGAAGGACAGGACCCCCCACATGTGCCACATTGCAGACAGAGCTCCAGGTGCGGATCACCCGGAGTGGCGGCAATCACCTCCTCCAGGAAGGTGGCCACCCGCGCAGGAGTCGCAGATCCAGCCATAGGGACCTCCTAGAAGAAACTAGAAAACACGAGAGCGCCAGCAGGACATCGCCCTCCCTCTGCGGGCCTAAAGCCCACAAGAATCGATAGGTTCGGGTGCCACCCAGCAGCACCCCATGATCCCAGAAAGGGAAAGTAAAACCTCGAGGTTTTACAGGAAGGTATCGGCATCCGCTTTGAGCCAGGAGCTAAGATGCAATGCTCAGAGAAGCGAACGCCTGGGGACCCGCATCAGCCCCACTGAGAGGCACCCGCATCAGCACCCCTCAATCGGAGAATATTTTCACAAGCACTCTACCATACTGGAAAAGAAAAGTCAATGACCCAGAGCACCCTCTTCTGCCATGATAAGGCTTTTCCTGACCAGTAAAACCCAATTGTGCTATAATGAGCGTGCTCGCTAAGGTGATAGGAGTAGGGAACACGGCTCATGAGAAAGTTCACGGGAGAGGAATGATGAGGCGACGTTCGGGGAACACGGTGAGACGTAGTAGCGCAACAGAACAGGACCGAATCCTAAACAACCTGCCGGGCTTATACCCCACGGAGAATTGGAAAGTAATCTACTGGTCTGTAGATGAACAAGGCAACCTGGCACAACACCAGGTGATCGTACAGCTACCGGAGGGCCTGGCGGATCTCTGCGCGCCGGTACCCATCGGCTATAATGGATGCGTGCAGATGGTTCGCCGCTGGGGAGTGGCCATTTATCCATCGCTTCTGGAGGATCTGGCGTTCGATCTGGATGCATTGGTGCGCAGTGCGCCAGAGCGCTACGCGGATACCCCCCAAGGACGCCTCCGGGCCGCGCTGGACGTGACTCACTTCGATCTGCCGGGGTTCTTCATCATCGCCAGTGATGAGCATCCGCTGCTGATGTACGCGCCCGATGGGGCACTGAAGGGAAGCTACACACGTTGGCGCACCTACCTGGGCGCGCTGGCCTTCCTGGCCACCGACGGGCAGGTCAACAGAGGGTTCCTCCGCCTAGCCCGAGAGGCACAAGACACTTATAGGGAAGCCATCGGATACCTCCAAGAGGCACTGGCCCAGCAGCAGCGTGGGGAGACCATCCCATGAAAAAGGCCACGGGCACCCTTGCCCGTGGCCTCAAACACAGATGGGCTTTCTGCCCGCGGTTCATTTGTCTGAATTGCTGCCCTGCTTCGCCTCAGCGATGATACGCTCCGCGATATGGCTGGGGACGGGCTCGTAGTGAGAGAACTCCATCGTATAGATGCCACGCCCCTGCGTCAGGGACCGCAAGTCCGTCCCATAGCGCTGCATTTCCGCCAACGGCACCTGCGCCCGAATGATGCTCTTCCCTCGCACCTGCTCCATCCCCTGCACACGGGCTCGCTTGGTGTTCAGATCCCCCAGCACATCTCCCATATACTGCTCCGGCACGGTGATGGTCACGTTCATGATAGGCTCGAGCAGGATTGGTCCGGCCTGCTGCACCGCCAGCTTGAACACCTCTCGCCCGGCGATCTGGAACGCGATGTCCTTGGAATCCACCGGGTGCTCCTTGCCATCGTACACGGCAGCCTTGATGTCCACCACCGGATAGCCGGCGATCACACCTTGCTCCATGACCTGGCGGATCCCCTTCTCGATCGACGGGATGAAGGAGCTGGAGATCGCGCCGCCGAAGACCTCATTGACGTACTCGAAGCCGGCCCCTCGCTCCAGCGGCTCGACCCGCAAGTGCACCTCGGCGAACTGCCCGGCACCGCCGGTCTGCTTCTTATGCCGGTACTGCGCCGAAGCCACCCGAGAGATGGTCTCCCGATACGGGACCTTGGGGATGCTGGTCTCCACCCCCACGCCGAACTTGGACTCCAGACGCCGCACGGCGACATCGATGTGAGCCTCCCCCAGGCCGGCCAGAATGGTCTCCCGGGTGGCCGACTCCTGCCGCCACTGCAACGTCGGGTCCTCCTCACACAACCGTGTGAGCGCAGGCCCCATCTTGGCCGAGTCCGCCTTGGTCTTGGGCGAGACGGCCACCTCGTACAGCGGATGGGGGAAGGTCATTCCTTCCAAGACCAAGGGCGTTCCCTGATCGCACAACGTGTCCCCGGTCAGCGTATGGGACAGCTTGGCCACCGCACCCAGATCGCCAGCGATGACCTCATCGACGTTGATCTGCTCCTTGCCCCGCACCGTGAAGAGCTGACCGATGCGCTCCTCCTGCTGAGTACGGGAATTATACACCCGGCTGTCCGACTTAAGCGTGCCCGACATCACCCGGAAGTACGTCAGCTTGCCCACATAGGGATCGGCCACCGTCTTGAAGGCCAGCGCGGCCAGCGGGCCAGCCGGATCCGGGCTCAGCTCCACCTCCTCCTCGCTCCCCGGGATCTTGGCCGTCTCCTTCGGAGCCTCCAGAGGCGACGGGAGAAAGTCGACGATCGCCTTCAGTAGAGCACGCACACCCACGTTCTTCGTGGCGGAACCGCAAAGCACCGGGATCACGCTGCCATCCCGCACGCCGATGCTGAGGCCGCGCCGGATCTCATCGGGTGTCAGCTCCTCCCCCTCCAGGTACTTCATGATCAGATCATCATCGCTCTCAGCTGCCGCCTCGATCAGCTGAACCCGAGCCTCCTCGACCGCGTCGGCCATCTCGGCCGGCACATCCGAGGGCTCGCCGCTATCCCCGATATAGGCCTTCTGCTCCACCAGGTCCACGATCCCCTGGAAGTTGGCTTCCGCCCCAATGGGGAGCTGCAATGGCACGAAATTTCCGGGGAACGCATCACGCAATTGGGCAATCGCCCCCTCAAAGGACGCGTTCTCCCGATCCATCTTGTTGATAAAGGCGAACCGAGGCAGCTTGCGCCCATCCGCATGAGCCCACACGGCCTCGGTCCCCACCTCCACGCCCGACACCGCGTCCAACACGACGATCGCGGCATCCGCCACACGCACGGCGCTGATCACCTCGCCGATGAAGTCCATATATCCCGGGGTATCCAGGATGTTCAGCTTATACCCCTGCCACTCACACGGGATGATGGAGGCGTTCACGGAAAAGCCCCGCCGCTGCTCCTCCGGGTCCCAATCGGACACAGTAGAGCCATTCTCCACCCGGCCCATGCGAGAGATGCCACCACTATCGTAGAGCAACGCCTCTGACAACGAGGTCTTGCCCGAGCTGCCGTGGCCTAACAGGGCAACGTTACGCAACTGCTCAACCTTATACTTTGCCATCGATCCTCCTTAGCGCTCTCCCGCCACGATTCGATACCAAGGCATCACGGGCCCACAGAGAGGCTCTTCGACGCCCGCCGCGCAGCGATTCTTGCGTTCGTCCGGGGATTCCGCCTCACCCAAAGCGGCAACTCCCCATCCCAAAGCCAGCCGCCTAAGTCCCAGGCTTGCCCACAAGCCGAAGACTGGCGGCTGAACATGCCTATTCTAAACGAAAACCCCCAAACTGTCAACGCGTCGACCGTGCGATGATTCCCCACATCTTATCGGAAAGCCGCAAAGGGCAACGCCCCGACAAGTCATCCCCACCACAAAGGCACAGCCGGTGCTCCTGCCCACCCGGCCCCAGATCGCCCCCCTTGGGAAAAATCCTCCAATATCATCTTGACACACGCGCGTCGACTATGCTACCATGCATCAAGACCCACCACACCGAGGACGAGAGGTTGAGGGATGTACCCGCAAAGCGAGATCTTGTTCCCTTACCGGAGCATCGCCGCCCTCAAGAACCTGCGCGGCGAAAAATGGCGTAAGCTGGTAGAGCGAGTGGCCACCCAACCCGACGGGACGCTGGACACCGTGGCCTTCTCTCTGATGATGATCCGCCTATGCGATTGCCTCAACTGCGACATGGGAAGCTACAAGGCTTCCCTGGGATGCACGCTCTGCGCCCAGCGCACCATCGCGGGGAGCAAAGCCGATGACGAGGCGCTTTTGCAAGAGTTCGAAAGGGCGCGTCAGGAAGTGGCATCCTATCTGAAGCAACGCGGGCAGCAAAAGCCACCCACCCAGGGACAACGTCCCGTCTCAGACCAGGAGCTGGTTCCCGCATGATCCAGGGGGAAAAAGTACGCTTACGGGCCATCACCCGGGATGACCTACCTCGTTACGCGACCTGGCTGAACGACCCCCAGGTCATCGAATACTTCGGCCCGTACCGCCCATGGAGCCTGGAAGACGAAGAGGACTGGTTCACAAAGCAACGCACCGACCCATCGGTGATGAACTTCGCCATCGATACGCTGGAGGACGGGCAACATGTGGGCGGATGCGGGTTCAGCCACATCGACCGGCGAAACCGCACGGCCGAGTGCGGCATCTTCATCGGCGAGAAATCCCGCTGGGGACAAGGGCTGGGGACCGACGCGATGCGGACGCTGGCCCGATACGGCTTCCAGCAGCTCAACCTCCATCGCATCTATCTGCGGGTCTACGAGGAGAACCGACGCGCCATCCGAGTCTACGAAAAGGTGGGATTCCAGATCGAAGGTCGCTGGCGGGAGGCGGAGTTCCGCCATGGCCGTTACCATGACATCCTCTGGATGAGCATCCTGGCCCATGAACTCCCCACATCGCGATGAGCGACCATGATCACCCGCCCGATCTCGTCCCCTCGCAAAGGCCACCCTTGCGGTGGCCTCTTCTTCATCTCGCGTCGGCGGACCAGGTCCTACCCCGCCAGTTCGTTCGAATAGGGGGGAACCATCCGCCGTTCTATTCAACGAACTGGCCCGGCCACTCCCATGCGAGTCGATCATGACCGCTCACGCGATCACCGAAGCAGAACTGATCCGGCGCAGCCAACAAGGCGATGAGCAGGCCTTCGGCGAACTGGTCCAACGCTATTACCGGCTGGTGATGAGCATCGCATATCGCCTGTCCAACGACCCACAGCTAGCCGAGGATATGGCACAGGAGACGTTTCTGAAAGCCTGGCAGGCCCTTCCCCGTTTCCGCATCAAGGGAGAAGAAGCCACCGGATTCCGCCCATGGCTCTGTCGGATCGCGGTCAACACGACCATCGATGAGATGAGGCGACAGCGTCCCATCGCCGACCTGGAGGAAAGCATGATATCTCCAATCACCCAGCCTTCGGAGGCGCTGGACCGAGCCGTCGACGCCGAGGCGGTACGATCGGCCATTGCCCGCCTGCCGGAACGAAGCCGGGCCGCCCTGATCTTGCGAGAATACGAGGGGTTGTCCTATCAGGAGATCGCAGAGGCGCTGGACATACCCATCGGGACGGTCATGTCCCGGCTGAACTACGCCCGAAAGCGGCTACGAGAGGAGTTGGAGGCCTATCTCAAGCCGGAAAAACCCAATGGATAGAGGGATCCTATGCCCGACGATCATCAACCATGGACCCGATGGCTGATCGCCTACCATGACGAGGAGCTCTCCCCTGCCGAACGAGAGCTTCTACAAAGCCACCTGTCTGCATGCCCACGATGTCGAAACGCCCTGAAGGAGCTGAGCCGACTACGCGAGGTCTTGCACAGCGCGCCGATCCCATGGGCCTCCCTCCGTTCCTCTCGGGAGGTATGGCAGCAGATGCGCGGGCAACTGCCTCATCGAAGGGCGACAACGCATTCCCCGCCCCGTTGGCTTCGCTGGCTGCCATCCGCCGGCCTGCTCCTCTGCAACATCACGACACAGGTCGTCGGCACGATCGTGCTCCTGATCTCCCTGCTCATCGCGCTGGGCCTGATCGATCCCCAGTGGGTGTCCTATCGGGCATCCAGCGTCCAGGCGGACCAGGTATTAAGCTGGCTCGCGCTGCGTGGCCTCTCGGGACCACTGGGTTGGGGAGCCAGCCTGATCGCCCTTCCATCCGAATGGGGCGCTGTAACGGAGTTCGTGCTCTCCACCTTGATCCTGAGCCTGCTGATCGGGATCCTGAGCCTGGGATACCTGCTATCCCTCTGGCTTCTGTGGCGACGCCACAGGTCGGCCAGGGGTGGGCAGAGGCGAGGCAACCTGAGGCGCCGCGCCAGGCCGCCCCGGCGCCCGGCCATCATCACGTAAACGAACGTGGAATGATAAAAACTGGAGGCAAGACATGGATCACATTGACATCCTGCGCCGGTCCCTACATCTGACATGGCGGTCAGAGGCCCTGTGGGTGTTCGGCGCGCTGCTCGCCCTGACCAGTGGCGGAAGCTTCAACTTCCCACGCGGCGGCCAGGCGCAATGGCGCCTCACCCACCAGGACCTCTCCACCCTGTCCGAAAACTGGGGAATTCTTCTGCTCGGCGTTCTATGCCTTGCCGCTATCTTGATCGTGCTCGCCGTGACCTTACGATATATCGCGCAAACCGGGCTCTACAGGCTGATCGATGAGAAACTTCTCTATGATCGCACGCCCACCGTGCGACAGGGCTTCACGCTGGGGTTGGATCGCAGGGCGCTACGGCTCTTGGGCATCGACCTGATCATCGACATCCCTCTGTCCATATTCGCCCTGTCCGTCCTCGCCCTGGCGCTCTCCCCGTTGCTCTTGCTGCTGGTCGACAGTCCCGGGGTGAAGATCGTCTCGATCGTGCTGACCATCGGCCTGGTGCTGATCGCCCTGCTGATCCTGTTCATCGTCGGAGGGACCGTGGGCATCTGGCGCCAGCTGGTAGCCCGCCAGGCCGTCCTCGACGACCAAAGCTGGAGCGAAAGCTTGCGACGAGGGTACGATCTCTTCGTCGCCCAGTGGCAGGATATCCTCTTGATGGCCTTGCTGATGTGGGGAATCGCCATCGGATGGGGACTCGTGACCGTGCCCGTGATCGTCCTCCTGGGCGCGATCGCCGTGGCCGCCGGGGGCATACCCGCGTGGCTGGTGATGGGCCTGACGGGATCCCGATGGGCCGCCTGGCTGGTAGGGGTCCCCATCGGAGCCACAGTGTTTCTGATCCCGCTGCTCATACTCCAGGGCGCCTACCAGGCGTTCCACGCCGCCGTGTGGACGATCACCTATCGCGAGCTGGTTCCCGCATCGGAATCGCTGGAGGAATAGCCCCGACTCCTCGCTATTCCATGTCCCGCAAGGCCCGCACAAGCGCCTGCGCGGTGGCATACAGCGCGGGCCCCATCTCCGGCCCTATAGACATGCTCTCCTCATAGGAATCCCCCGGATCAAAATAGTTCGCGGGCGCGTGGAATTCCGAGGGGTCCAGGATATAGCCCAGCTCGTCGTTGGCCAACCCGATCAGGAATCGATACGGCCCCGGCAGCAAAGCGCGCAGCTTCAGCCCCAGCCGGGGGAGCACCTCTCCCGGCACCGCCAACATCTGCGCCCCCCCCAGGCCCAGCAGGCTTGCGGTCGTCTCGATCAGCGTGCGCCCATCCGCCTGGGTCATATGGCGGTGAATGAGTCGGGTCCGATGGGCCATGCTCAGCAGCGGATTCTCCAACGTCACCTCGAATTTCCGTTGGCGCCACCAGATCCGGTCAACCTCCAAGGGCGAAGCGCCGGCCAAGGCGTCCAATGCCCGCTCGGCCAACCGCTCCCCCATGCGCTGCGCCTCAGCAAAAGTATGGGCGGGAACATCCGGCGTCATCATGCCGCCGAGATCACCGCTGAAGTGGATCGCCGTTCCGCCGCCAGCGGACTCGATGCGCTCCCGCAGGAAATGCGGGAAGTCGGAGGGGATGACCGTGTTCTCGCTCCCCAAAACCTCCGGGTGACACGGGAAGTTGGTCACCGTGGCGATCGCCGTTCCGTCGTCCTCCTCCGCGCGCAAGACGGACAGCTCGTCGTCCACGATGTAGGGATCACGGGCGTTACGGGCCAGCCCGGGCGCCGGCACGGACGCTGCCCGCAGGCGAGCGGGGCGCAGCCCACCGATGGCTTCCACGATGGCCTCCGCCGTCTGTGCGCGCACCCAGGCGAGGTAATCCCGGTCCACACCGGACGTGATGCGGTTCGCCCCCCACAGCCCCAGCGTGTCCGGCCCCGAGTGCGTATGAGTGCAGGCGATGACCGCCCCCTGTAAAGGTACGTCGCGCCGTGACACCTCCCCCAGGATCAGGAAGACGTCGTCCTGAAAAAGCCCGATCAGATCCAGGGCCGCCAACGCGACGGTGGTCACCCCATCGCTGAGGGCCAGCGCCCGCACCCAAAGATCGTCATGCACGGCGGTGGCCACGCGGTTGATCCCGAACCCGGCCAGATACACGCGCTTCTCAGCGGGATCAGGCGTGATTTTGCGAACCGCCGCGCCCGCCCGCAGGGGGCCGGGTTCCCCCGACGGAGCCGCCTGTGGCTCCCATTGGACCGACTGTGAGGTCGACGTTCCCATGACACATCCCCCTACCCAAACACCCAGGGAGGCGAGCAACAAACGCCCCATCTCCCGACGGGAGATCCGGCGCCGTCGTACCCTTTCCCACATTTCACGCTTCAACGCGATCCCACCCGCCATAGCACAGCAGGGATTCAAGCCGCCTGGAAGGCCTGGCGCATCTGCTGGATCACGTAGAAGGGATCCGTGCCGATCACGTTCGCCGCATAGAGCTCCATCGCGCCGATGTCCCCCGTGCGATTGACGGGATCCCCGCGATCCACCAAACGGAAGATGACCGGGAACCCCGACCAGTCCTCCGGCACCGGGGCCAGCGGGGGCAGATAAAGCGCCACATTAAAGCTGAACACGCCCATCCGGTCCCGGAAACAGGCCAACGCCCGATACAGCGCCCGTTTGAGCGCATCCGTCAGATGGGGGGCGATGAGCAGCGTCTCCCGCTCCTTGGCCGGGGTGAGATAGGCCAACACGCGCACCCCATCCGCCTCAAAGCCCAGCCCCAGGTCCGCATGCGCCATGTACAAATCATCGAAATAATTGCTATCATGAGCAGCCCGGTACGCCGCCGCCGCCCGCCGCCACCCCTCGACCCGGGCGTAATGCATGTCCTTCGTCATCGTCACCTGGGCGTGGCCGTGGATGATGCTGGCCGCCGCCTTCCACAGGCAATTCCACATGAAGAAGAAATAGCGGGCATCGGGATCGCAGGCCATCACCTCTTCCGCCCAGGCCAACGCCGTGGTGATGTAATCCACGACCTGCTCTTCGTCGAACTGCAAGGGGTCATGCTCACGGAAGATCACCAGGCCGTGGAAGCCGTCGTATTTGGCGATATTCGAGGCGGTGACGCAATGCTTTCCCCACACCCGGCCGAAGATATCCTCCGGCGTGCCCGACTCCGGATGACAGAAGGGATCCCCCGTCTTCGCGCGAGCCTCCATCACCAGATCGCTCGGCCCCCTCGCTTCAATGGGGCGGCGGGCGCGTAGCTCGTTGAACAGTGCCCCTTCCAGGGTGACCTGGTTGGTCACCTTCACGATGCGTTGGGCCATGACCACATCCACGGAGCCGAAGTACCCCCGGATCCAGGCATGCATCGATTCCGGCGGATCCAGGTGTCCCACCGTCTCGCTCACGTGAAAGAGGCGCCGGACGCGCTCTCGAGCATCCCGTGGCAGCTCCGCGATCATCCTGGGCAAGTCTACGATGCCCGGCCGGATCTCGGGCAACGATTCCGACAACGGCTCACGCACCTTCTCGAATTCCGCCGCTCTTCCCACGTTGCCTCCTCCGTTACTCATCACCACCCATTCGCTCAGCCGTGCTTCCGCGACGCAATACATCGTACTCCTCGGGGCGATGTGCGCCGTGCTTGGTGGCGATCGCCCGATAGTACAGGTCCACATACTTTCGAGCTGATCGATCCCAGGAGAAATCCGAGCGCATGCCCCGCAGCATCAGCCGACGCCACACGTCTCGATACTTGTAGGTCTCAGCGGCCCGCACCAGGGTGGCGTACAACGCCATGGCATCATAAGGCTCAAAGGAGAAGCCATTGCCCTCCTGGGTACGGGGATCATAGTCGGTCACCGTATCCGCCAGCCCTCCCGTAGCCCGCACCACAGGGACAGCTCCATACCGCATCGCGATCATCTGCCCCAGGCCACACGGCTCAAAGCGGGACGGCATCAGGAACATGTCGCAGCCCGCATAGATGCGTTGGGCCAGCGGGGCGTTGAAGGTGAGGAACACGGAGATCCGCTCCGGGTAACGCTCGTGGACACGCTCGAACAGATCGTGATACCGCTGCTCGCCGGTACCTAACAGGATGAACTGGCTGGGCACATGCTGCATCCAGGCATCGATGATCTCCGCGATCAGATCGAACCCCTTCTGGTCGGTCAGACGGGAGATCGCGCCGATGAGCGGGAGATCGTTGCGCTCCGGCAGCCCAGCCTCCTGCTGCAGAGCCGATTTGTTCGGCAGCCGATCGTCCAGATGATCCGCATCGAAATGGGAGGCGATATGGGCATCGGTCGCGGGGTTGTACAGGTCATAATCGATGCCGTTGAGCACGCCGAACAGCCGGTCACGGCGGTCCCGCAAGATGGGATCCAGCCGCTCGCCGAACTCCGGCGTCAGGATCTCCTGGGCATACCGCTCGCTGACGGTGTTGATGATGTCGGCGAACAGGATCCCGCGTGCCATCAGGTCCACCACATCGTTCAGGTCGGGCGCCAGGTCCGGGTGGGCGATGAAACCGTACTCGTTGATGCCGGCGATCTCCAGGACACGATAGCCAAAGATCCCCTGATAGGCCAGATTGTGAATCGTGTATACGGTCGCCACATCACCCAAGAAGGGATCATCCCGATAGATCGTCTGCATCCAGTTGGGGATGATGGCCGTGTGCCAGTCGTTGCAGTGAACCACATCCGGGCGCCAGTCCATCTGGCGGCACATCTCCAAGGCCGCCCGGCAGAAGAAAATGAACCGCTCGGCGTCGTCGGGATACATGTAGATCCCCTCCCGATCAAACAGCCGAGCGTTCTCCACGAAATAGACCGGCACCCCATCCCCAATGCGCCCCTCCAGGATGGAGGCTGGCTCCTCCATATCATCCATGGGAATAGGGAAGGGTTCCAATCTGGGCCTGAGATCGAATCGCTCGGGCGAGATGCGACCATAGCGGGGCATCGCCACCCGGATGTCATGGCCCAACGCCCGGATCGCCTTGGGGAGCGCCCCAGCCACATCGGCCAGGCCGCCGGTCTTCGCAAAGGGGACAACCTCCGCGGAGAGGTAGAGCACTTTCAAGGGGCGTGGTTCGCTCATATCAGGTCCACCTTCAGGAAGAAGCTCACATCAGGAGAGACAGGCCCCACCCACATGAGGACCGAGGGCGGCCCCAGCCAACACGTCGAGCATCCTAGCATAGCCCCAAAGCTGACGCAAATCGGCCGGGGCCAGAACGGCTTCAAGAAACCGCCAAGGCGCCAAAGCACCAACTTGGTGTCTTAGCGGCTTCGTGGTGTGTCTTTCAGACACATCCTCAGCTTACCGCCCGGGTGACCAGATCGAACAGGCCCAGCAGCTTGGCGCTGGAGACGACGACCACGGCCACCAGGATCCGGTGGACCCACACGGCAGCCCCCGGTCTGGAGGCGAACTGGGTTCCCGCCCAGGCCCCCATCATGTTGCCGGTCGCCAGAATCAAGCCGATGCCCCAACTCACCTGGTCGTTCAGCAGAAAAACGATCAGGGCGGGAACCGTGAAGATCAGGATGATGAGAACCTTGATCGCATTCGCCCGCACCAGATCAAATCCGGCGCCCAACACCAGGCCGGCCAGCAGGAAAATGCCCACCCCGGCCTGGATAAATCCTCCATAGATCCCGATCAGGAAGAACAGGCCCATCTCGGCCAACCCCGGTCGCTCCCGGACCTCCCCGCCACGCCCCTGCAGCCAGCGCTTGGGATTGACCAGCATCACGAACAACATGATGACCATGATCACGCCGATCGCTCGCTGCATGGTCGTCTCGTTCAGGTCCACTGCGATGCGGGCCCCCACGATCGCTCCCAGGGCGGCAGGGCCAGCCAGCCATAACGCCTGTCGCAGATCCAGCAGGCCGTGCGATTGGAAGCCACGCACGCCGACGATGTTCTGCAACAGGATGGCCACCCGGTTGGTGCCGTTCGCCACTGTGGCGGGAAGCCCCAGGAAAATCAGCAACGGCAGCGTGATCAACGAGCCGCTGCCCGCTAACGTGTTGATGAAGCCACAGGCAAACCCCGCAGCGATCACGGCCGGATACAGATACCAATCCATGAATCTTCCTCCTCTCCCTTCAGGATAGGGGTTGGCCCACAGAAAACCTGAGGTATCGTACACGCTTTGACGATCTTGTCAATCGTCCGTTGTGTCCGTGTGTACCCTCCCGGCTTCCCTCCAGCGTACGACGAGGCCAGCCCTCCAGTCGCCCCCCTCCCCAAAAAGAGACTTCCCGGTTTCCGCCCCTCACTTGCCTCGCCCGGCCTTGCCTACCCGAATCAGGCCGGGCAAGGACGGGTGCAAAGCGGAAAAAGAGGATGTTTGGGCGGAGGGAGCTCCCTCCGCACCACCCCTGTGGGCTTGCGATGGGCCTGGCGGAACTTCCACCATTTTGGATACACTACCGGAAAAGAAGACGATTTGATTTTTCCCTGCAGGTGGGTTAAGATAGCAAGCGCCAGGCTTCCTACAACATCCATTGCATCCTTCAGCTCGAATATCTGTCCGCTCTCCGAAAGCGAGCCCAAAGGATGAGATGCCTTGTGTTCTCCAGATAGCATGATCAGGTGAATGTGTCCATTCCATGACCAGCAAACTTGCCCGCTTCTGCGATGCCCTTATCGAGGCCGGATGGCTGGCGGCCCTTATCACCGTACCGCTCTTCTTCAACGTCTATTCCTCGCGCGTCTTTGAACCGGACAAGATCAGCGTGCTGCGAGCCATCGTCTTCGTCATGGTCGGGGCATGGCTGGTCAAGCAGGTGGACGGCCTGGCGCGCCCCACGAGGGCGCAACGCCCCCTGCGGGAGCAGGCACAAGAGGTCATCCGCATCCCGCTGGTGCTCCCCACCCTGCTCCTGGCCCTGGCCTATCTCATCAGCACGATCTTCTCCGTGGTGCCACGGATCAGCTTCTGGGGATCCTACCAGCGTCTCCAGGGCACCCTGACCACCCTCTGTTACATCGCGATCTTCTTCCTGATGTTGGGACATCTACGGCGCCCCGCCCAACTCCGACGCCTGTTCTACGCCGTCATCCTCACCAGCGTGCCCATCAGCCTTTACGGCATCTGGCAACGGCTTCAGCAGGATCCCCTCCCGTGGGGCGGCGACGTGGTCCACCGGGTGGCAGCCAACATGGGGAACCCCATCTTCGTCGCCGCCTACCTGATCATGGCCTTCTTCCTCACGCTGGAGCCGATGACCGAGGCCTTCGCCCGCATGTGGGACGTGGAGGGCGGAAGCCTTTGGGATGCGATCCTGGCCGGCTGCGGACTGTTCATCCTCATCATCCAGGTGACCACCGGGATCGTCCTCAGCCAGAGCCGAGGGCCATTCCTGGGCTGGGTCGCCGGGCTCTACGTCTTCGCCCTGCTGGTGCTCATCGCTCTCTGGAGGTGGGCGCTGACGATGCCACAGGTCCCCGGCAGCCTGCGCCGGGCGCTTCGCTGGGTGTGGCTCGCCCCCATCATCCTGGCCCTGCTCCTGGGCGGCTTTCTCGTCCTCTTCAACCTTCCCAACAGCCCCCTGGCCGGGCTACGCCAAGAGTCAGGGCTGGGCCGTCTGGGCACCATCCTGGACCTGGAGACCGGCACCAACCGGGTTCGCACGCTGATCTGGCAGGGGGCCGTGCGCATGATCGCCCCGCATGAGCCCCTGGTCTACCCAGATGGCTCGGAGGATCGGTTCAACGCGCTGCGCCCGCTGATCGGCTACGGTCCGGAATCCATGTGGGTCGCCTACAACCCCTTCTATCCTCCCGACCTGGCCCATCTGGAGCGGCGTAACGCCTCGCCGGATCGGTCGCATAACGAGACATTCGACGCGTTGATCATCACCGGGCTATTCGGCTTCCTGGCGTACTTCTACCTGTTCACGTCGATCTTCTACTACAGCCTGCGCTGGCTGGGGCTTATCCGCACCCGCTCTGACCGAAACCTCTTCCTCGCGCTGGCGGCGGGCAGCGCCACGCTCGGCATCGTGATCCCGTGGATCCTGGACGGCTCCCTGCGCCTGGCGGGCGTGGGCATTCCCTTCGGGTTCATCACCGGCGTGGTCGGGTTCGTCACGCTGGCAGCGTTTCGGGCCCGTCGGGACGTGATGAGCACGGAGACCTCTATCGCCGCCCCCCGGGATCCTCGACGGGAGTTACTCATCATCGCCCTGCTCTCCACCATCGTGGCCCACTTCGTGGAGATCCACTTCGGGATCGCCATCGTCGCCAGCCGGACGTACTTCTGGGCCCTGACCGCTCTGCTCGTGGTGGTCGGCACGGGACGGTTACAGGAGGCCCCCGCGATGGCCGAGGCCCCTCCCCCGCCCACCACACGACGCCGTCGACGCCAGCGCCGACGGCGCCCTCAGTCCCAGCCCGATACAGGCCGCTCCGCGCTGCTCGACGTGTGGCCCTACGTGGGCATCGGCGCCCTCATCTTCATCACCCTGGCATACGACTACATCACCAGCGTGCCGAAGAATCTCAACACGTGGGAGATCTTCTGGCGCTCGCTCACGACCCGATACGACACCCAGGTCAGGCAGGGCGTCCCAGGGCTGGGGATCATCTGGCTGCTCGGCTTCACCTGGCTGGTGGGGGGCCTGTTGTTGATCGGGCAGTTGGGACAGGTCAAGCGCTGGACGCCCCGGCGGGCGCTCCAGGCGCTGGGAGCGTACACGGCGGGCTGCTGGGCGGTGTTTCTCGCCTTCGGGCTCTATCAGGCGCACCGGATGGCCTGGCGCCCCGCCCCCGGCGAGTCAGCCCTCACCCACGTGGCAAATCACTTCCTGATCTACGTCGCGGTGGTCATCGCGACCATGATCGGGATCGCGGTCCTCCTGTGGCTACAGGAGGATCGCTTCCGCCTGCCCCCCTATGCCACCCTGTACGCTCCCATGGCAGGGATCGTCGCGACCGTCATCGTCGCCATCGTGATCCTCAACGTCTGCGTCCACCCCATCCAGGCGGACATTTACTATAAGCAGGGACAGGCATACGATGCGGAACGCCGGTGGACCCAAAGCGCCATGCTGTATCGACGGGCGCTGGACCTGGCGCCCAACGAGGATTACTACTACCTCTTCCTGGGGCGCGCTCTGCTGGAACAGGCGCGCCAGACGAGCGATCCGAACGTCCGGCAGCAACTGCTACAGCAGGCGGAGGAGACGCTGACGCGAGCCCAACAGCTGAACCCTCTCAACACGGATCACACGGCCAACCTGGCTCGCCTCTACCGCAATTGGGGCGAGCTGATGAGCGACCTAGAGGAAAAGGAAGTGCGCTGGCAACAGTCGCTGCACTATTACGAGCTAGCCGTTCGACTCAGCCCTAACGCGGCGCATCTGTACAATGAGTGGGGGCTGGTCCACTACCTGCTGGGCGGGCTCTACTGGCAACAGGGGAAACAGGATCTGGCCAGAGAGCAATTCGACCAGGCACTGGCCCGCTACCAGCAGTCACT
>JAJRVX010000450.1:0-3950 GCA_024277095.1 Chloroflexota bacterium | reverse complement strand
GGCTCGATGAACACCCCCAGGGATCTGGCGAGTCGTGGGGTGGAAGCCAGCCCGCCCCCCACCCACAGGGAGAACCCGATTCGACCCTCCCTCTGGACGGCGATCAGAGCCTGATCATGGATCTCGGGCGCGTTGCACCAGTCCGGGCAGGCGCTGATGGTGATCTTGTGCTTGCGCGGCAGGTTGGAATACTCCGGTATCTCGTCGAAGAGGCGCGAGGCCCGAACCAGCAACGGGGTGGGATCGAACAGCTCATCAGGGTCCAATCCGGCCACCGGGCATCCGGTGACGTTACGGACCGTGTCGCCACACCCCCCTTTCGTCGTCAGGCCCAGCGCCTGCACGCGATCGAAAGCCTTTGGAAGGGCGGGGAGCCGCAGCCAATGGATCTGGACGTTCTGCCGCGTGGTCAGCTCCACCTCGTTCCGACCGAACTCCACCGAGAGCTCTCCGATTCCACGCAGCTGCCGGGGCAGCAGAATACCGCCAGGAGCCTTGATCCGCATGCAGAAATTCCCGATCTTCGGCTTGTCATGGAAGATCCCCCACCAATGCATGCGCACGATATCTTCCTCTGGGATCTCCTCGTACCCGCAGGAGATGAGCTCAGGTAACTCCTCCAGGATCTGCTCGGGGCTCTTCTCCTGCTTCAACCGCTCAATGCAGTTCCGCTTCAAAACCAGGTCCCAGGTAGGATCCTTCTGAGAACGCTTAACCACCATCGATAACCTCCTCTTCCGCTTTGCCAAAAAACAAAGGGCGAGGCCCTCACGTGAGGGTCTCGCCCAGGATGACATCGGACACGACAGAACACGACCCACCGCCGGCGCGCAACCCTGGCGGGCGCCCAACCCACTCCGCCCCTCACATGGGGAGCCGATCATGAACTGGCCAATGGCCAGCGCATATCCGCTCGTCAACGATCGCGCGGGGGTAACAGGACTTGCCCCCGTCGCTGCCCTTGCGATTCGCGCCAACGATGGTCGCGAGACGAGGTGCCTATTGCCCCCGCCTCATACAGATGCAACGCGTAGAGAAACGAATCATCTACTTCACCTCCACCGAATACAAAAAAGCCTGGGAGCAGTCCCAGGCTTCCGTATCATACGTACCTTCACCCTGCCCCCGAGATGGTATCACCATACTCGCAGGGGCACCTACATCGGGTCGGTATCGGTTTTATCCCATGCGCATCACCTGTCTACCGGCCGCGATGCTTGATGCCCCCGCCGGCGACAGGTACACATCCAAACAAAAGCTCGCTCCAACCTCCACTCAAATGTATCCAAATCCATCTCGTTGCACCCTTCGCTCAGACCTCGCATTGCTCCGCATTATATGCATTTCCACCGACGTGTCAAATGCTGAGCGAAACCGGTAGTGTATCCAAGATGGTGGAAATTCCGCCAGGCCCATCGCAAGCACACAGGGGAGGTGCGGAGGGACCTCCCTCCGCCAAAACATCCTCCTTTTCCGCTTTGCACCTGTCCTTTCCCGGCCTGATTCGGGTGGACAAGGCCGGGCGAGGCAGGTGAGGGGCGGAAACCGGGAGGTTTCTTTTGAGGGGCTGCGCCCCTCAAAGCTCCCTGCTGTATTTCCACCGAAAAAGATACACTACCGCGAAACCCGCCGCAGCCGCAGGCTGTTGGTCACCACGGTGATGCTGCTGAACGCCATGGCGAATGCGGCCAGCATCGGATGCAACGCCCGCAACATCATGGGCAAGGCGGCGAAAGGATACAGCACCCCGGCGGCCACGGGGATCAAGATGACGTTGTAGAAGAAGGCCCAGAACAGGTTCTCCTTGATGATCCGCATCGTCGCCCGGCTCAGAGCGATCGCCTGGGGCACGGAGCGCAGGTCGCCCCGCATCAGGGTGACATCCGCCGCCTCCATGGCGACATCGGTCCCGGTGCCGATGGCGAATCCCACATCCGCCTGGGCCAGCGCCGGCGCGTCGTTGATGCCATCCCCCACCATCCCCACCAGCCCAACGCCCTCCTCCTGCAACCGCCTGACCTCGGCCGCCTTGTCGCCCGGGAGGACCTCCGCCAGCACCCGGTCAACCCCCACCTCACGGGCGATCGCCTCCGCCGTCTCCCGGTTGTCGCCCGTCATCATGACGACCTGGAGCCCCAACCGGCGCATCTCCGCCACCGCCTCCCGGGACCCCGGCTTGACCGTGTCGGCGACGGCGATGATCCCCACGGCCTCGCCATCCACCGCCACCCACATGGCCGTCTTGGCCTCAGCGTGCAACCGCCGGGCCATCCCCTCCAGGCCATCCAGATGCACGGAACGTCCGGCCATCAGCGCGGGGGTTCCCACGAGAACCTGGTGCCCCTCCACCTGGGCGATGATCCCCTGGCCGGAGATCGCCTCGAACCGATCCGGCTGCGCCAGCGGGAGGCCGCGAGCCTGGGCCGCCCGGACGATGGCCTCGCCCAATGGGTGCTCACTGCCCCGCTCGGCCGAGGCCGCCAGGCGCAAGATCTCCGACTCACGATCGCCGCCCCCGGACCGCCCATCGATCACGATGACGTCCGTCACCTCCGGCTCCCCCTGGGTGATGGTGCCGGTCTTATCCAGGACGATCACCTTCAGGGCGTGAGCCCGCTCCAGGGCCTCGCTGCTCTTGAACAGGATCCCTTGCTCGGCCCCCCTGCCCGTCCCCACCATGATGGCCGTCGGCGTGGCCAGACCCAGGGCGCACGGGCAGGCGATCACCAGGACGGCGACCATGCGGATCATCGCCGGCGTGAATCCCACGCCCACGCCGAACCACCACACCAGCAGGGTGACGAGTGCGATGGCGATCACCACCGGGACGAAGACGCCCGCCACCCGATCGGCCAGGCGCTGGATGGGCGCCTTACTTCCCTGCGCCTCCTGCACCAGCCGGATGATCTGGGCCAATGCCGTCTCGGCGCCGACCCGGGTGGCCTCGAATTTCAGCATCCCCTGTTTGTTCAGCGTGGCGCCGATCACCTCATCGCCCGGCCCCTTCTCCACCGGCATGCTCTCGCCGGTGAGCATGCTCTCGTCCACCGCCGAGTGCCCCTCGATGACGATGCCGTCCACCGGGATCTTCTCGCCGGGGCGCACGATGACCACGTCCCCCACCTGCACCTGCTCGATGGGGATGTCCACCTCGACGCCATCGCGCACCACTCGCGCCGTTCTGGCCCGTAACCCCATCAGCCTCTTGATGGCCGCGCTGGTCTGGCCCTTGGCGCGAGCCTCCAGCAGCTTCCCCAGCTTGATGAGGGTGATGATGACCGCCGCCGTCTCGTAGTAGACGTGCTCGCCCAGGGCAGAGGAGCCCAGCGCGAGCGCGATGGTGACGGGCAGGCTGTAGAAGTAGGCGGCGGAGGACCCCATGGCCACCAGCACATCCATGTTGGCCGCCCCATTGCGCAGCGCCTTCCAGCCGCCCACGTAATAGTCCCAGCCGACGTAGAACTGCACCGGCGTGGCCAGGGCCAGCATCAACCAGTTCACCCAGGGCGCATGCGCCCACGGCCCCAACATGCCCAGGTCCCGGGCCATGCTGAGCAGGAACAACGGCAGGGAGAAGGCCACGCCCACCCAGAACTTGCGCGTCTGATCCCGGATCTCCGCCTCTCGGGCGGCCTGTTCCGCATCCTCCAACTGCCCGGTGGGCGCCTCGACGACGCCGTAGCCCGCCCGCTCAACGGCGGCCACCAGGTCGGAGCGGGACGCCAGGCCCGGGACGTACTCGACCGCCGCCTTCTCCGTGGCGAAGTTCACGGCCACATCGACCACGCCCGGCAGCTTCCGCAGGGTCCGCTCGATGGTCGCCGCGCAATTGGCACACGTCATGCCGGTGATGGGCAGCTCGACCCGGGCCGTGGGCACATCATATCCCACGTCCTTGATCCTGCGGATGATCGCGTCCTCGCCCACCGCCGACGGATCGAAAACGATCG
>JAJRVX010000449.1:0-10899 GCA_024277095.1 Chloroflexota bacterium | reverse complement strand
GACTGATAGGGGGGAAACAACCAGTCCGAGGTGAAGGAGACCACCAGGAAGCGCAGGCCAACGGCCGGCAGGAACGCCTTGGCCAGGCTGCCATGGCCGTTGGACAGGTCGAAGTAGTCCATGGCCTTGGTCAGATAGAGATAACTGTTGGCATCAAAGCGCCGGATGAAGTTCTCGCCATGGTACTGAAGATAGCTCTCCACCTGGAACTCGACGGAGAAGTCATACCCGTACTTCTCCCGGTTCTGCAGGCGGCGGCCGAACTTCCGATGCATGGACTTGTCGCTGAGATAGGTGATATGGCCGATCATGCGCGCCAGCGCCAATCCCCGGTTCGGCCGCGGCCCACCATAGTAATCGCCATGGTTCCAGTCCGGATCCCGATAGATGGCCTGTCGGCCCACCTCGTTCAGGGCGATGGACTGAGGCGACAGGCGAGCGGTAGCCGCCAGCGGGATGCAGGAGCGCAGCCGGGCGGGATAGCTGATGGCCCACTGCAACGCCTGCATTCCCCCCATCGACCCACCGACCACGGTCAACAGCCGGTCGATGCCCAGATGATCGATGAGGTGCCGCTGGGCGTTCACCATGTCAGCGATGGTGACGACCGGGAAGCGCAGACCATATGGCTTCCCCGTCCTCGGATCGATGCTGGAGGGCCCGGTGCTGCCCTTGCACCCCCCGATGACGTTGGAGCAGATGATCCAGTAGCGATCGGTGTCGAACATGCGGCCGGGGCCGATGGTGTCGTGCCACCAGCCGGGTTTGCGATCCCGCGGCGTGTGATATCCGGCCGCGTGCGCGTCGCCGGAGAGCGCGTGCAGGATCAGGATGGCGTTGGAACGGTCCGCGTTGGGACGGCCATACGTCTCATACGCCAGCGTGATCGGCCCCAGCCGTTCGCCGTTCTCCAGGATCATCTCATTGGGAGGCTCGGCGAAGGTGAAGTATTGCGTCTCCACCAGGCCGATGGTACCCGGCTCGCCGAACCCGTTAGAAGATCCAGAATCCGTCGTCATAGCAACTCCCGGAGTAAGGAGTAAAAAATGAAACGTAAACCAGTGAGATAGAAGGGATCTAAGCGGCGGCGAGCGCCTGGTCCAGATCCCACAGGATATCCTCGATGTCCTCAATGCCCACCGAGAGCCGGATGAAATCGGGGGTCACACCGGCACGGCGTTGCTCCTCCTCGCTCAACTGGCTGTGCGTGGTGCTGGCCGGATGGATCGCCAGGGACTTGGCATCCCCGATGTTGGCCAGGTGAGAGAACAACTTCAGGCTCTCGATGAACCGCCGCCCGGCCTCCAACCCGCCCTTGATGCCGAAGCCCAGGACCGCGCCCGGTCCCTTGGGGAGATACTTCTTCGCCCGCTCGTGGTCGGGGTGGCTGGGCAGGCCCGGATACGTCACCCAGGCGACCTTGGGATGCCCTTCCAGGAACTCGGCCACCTTCTGAGCGTTCGCCACGTGTCGCTCCATGCGAAGGCTCAGCGTCTCCAGCCCCTGCAGGAAGAGCCAGGAGTTGAACGGGGCCTGGCAGATCCCCAGATCACGCAGCATCTGCACACGGGCCTTGATGATGAAGGCCGGAGCGCCCAGATCGGCGTACACCAGCCCGTGATAGCTTCCGTCCGGCTCGGTGAAATCGGGGAAGCGGCCGCTGCCACGCCAGTCGAAGTTGCCGCCGTCCACGATGATGCCGCCGATGGTGGTGCCATGCCCGCCGATGAACTTGGTGGTGGAGTGCACCACGATGTGAGCGCCCCACTCCAGCGGGCGGCACAGGTACGGGGTGGCGAAGGTGTTGTCGATCATGAGCGGGATCTGATACTCCCGGGCAATGGCGGCAACCTCCTCAAAGGGGAACACGTTGATGCGAGGATTGCCTAACGTCTCGCCGTAGAGGATCTTCGTGTTGTCCCGGATCGCCCGCCGGAAATTCTCCGGATCGGATGGGTCCACCAGGGTCACCTCAATGCCCAATCTCGGGAACGTATAGGTAAACTGATTGAACGTGCCCCCGTACAAGGTCGAGGCGGACACGATGTGATCGCCGGCCCGGCACAGCGTGAGGATGGCCATGGTCTGCGCGCCATGTCCCGAGGCGGCGGCCAACGCCCCCACGCCACCCTCCAGATCGGCCACGCGCCGCTCAAACACGTCGTTGGTGGGATTCATGATCCGGGTGTAGATATTCCCCGGCTCCTGAAGGGCGAACAATCGCGCCGCATGCTCCGTATCCCGAAAGACATACGACGTAGTCTGATAGATGGGCACGGCTCGCGCCCCGGTTGTGGGATCAGGCTCCTGCCCGGCATGCAACTGCCGGGTTGCAAATCCGAAACGACGCTCGTTCTCCTGGCTCTGAGACATGATCTTCTACTCTCCTATCTTGATCGAATCGCCCTCGCGCCTGCCCGGGGCCGAAGGGGGCCTGGATGTCATTCCGCCCAGCCTCCCCGCCTCCCGATCGGGACGAGAGGGACAGCAGCAACGCTACGGCACCTCTCAGAGCGTGTCTGAGGAATGCCGTTGCCTCGGCCCCTCCGGGAAAAGCCCCTCTCCCGCCATCGACCTGCCCGGCCCCGGCCTGGGTCCTTCGGAAAGGGCCGAGAGTCGCACATATGAAAACGCCCCTCGTGTGAGGGGCCGCTCAACTCGCCTGGAGCGAGGATACAAAAAGCCCCCTCTCGAAGACGATAGGGGGCGTCATTGCGCGACCTCTCATCTTCCAGACTAACTCTGCCGGAATTGGCACCTTGGCCGGAGCCCTCCTGCGTACCCCATCGTACCAGGGGGAGCAGCCAGGTTGCCGAGGCTTCACAGGGCCGGTCCCTCCACCTCTCTGGATAAGAGTGCGACACAGTTATTCAATTTGTGGCCGAGTTTAAACCAATTGTTCGGTATTGTCAAATCGCAAACGGCCGGCGTACGGCGTCTCCACACGAGCCGGATCACATGGCCATCAGCTCCAGCACGCGCAACAGATCCGACTGCCAGCTATCCCGCATCGGGAGCCACACAGCGCGCCGCTCCACCCGGGCGCGACGCCCCAACCGCCTCTGCAACTCATCCCGATCCGCATGCTCCAACGACTCCGAGCGCAATACCAGATGCCCCTCCTCCCGGGCGATGGCCTGGACCCCGGCGCGCACGGCCAGGATCTTCACCCGAACCTGGTAGAGCAGGTTCTCCACCTCGGGCGGGATCGGGCCGAAACGGTCCACCAGCTCCTTCTCCATATCCTCGACCTGGCGGACGGACGTGAGCCCTGCCATGCGGCGGTATAGCTGCAACCGCAGCCCGCTATCCGGCACATAGCTCTCCGGGATGGCGCTGGGCAACGGCAGATCCAGGGAGACGGTGGGCGTGATGGGATCCTCCAACAGCAGCGATTCCTCCACCTCCTCGGGATGGATCTCCTCGCCGCGCTCCATGCGCTCCCGCGCCTCCTGTACCGCCTGCGCCAGCAGACGACAATACAGATCAAACCCCACGGCCGCGATGTGGCCATGCTGGCGGGCGCCCAACAGCTCACCCGCGCCGCGCAGCTCCAGATCCCGCATGGCCACCTGGAAGCCCGCTCCCAGCTCGCTGGCCTCCACGATCGTCTCCAGCCGCCGCCGAGCCTCCGGACTCAACCGCTTGCCCCGATCGTACAGCAGGTACGCATACGCCCGCACGGCGCTACGCCCCACCCGGCCGCGAAGCTGATAGAGCTGCGCCAGGCCGAACTGGTCCGCCCGATTGATGATGATCGTGTTCGCGTTGGGGATGTCCAGGCCGCTCTGAATGATGCTGGTGCACACCAGCACATCGATCTCGCCCCGGGCGAATTGGAGCATCACCTGCTCCAGCTCCCGCTCCCGCATCTGCCCATGGGCGATCCCGAACCGCGCCTCCGGCACCAGCTTCTCCAGCCGTCGGGCGATCTGGGTGATCCCCTGCACCCGATTATGCACGAAGAAGACCTGCCCTCCTCGATCCAGCTCGCGCAGGATCGCCTGCCGGATCAGCGTCTCATCGTACTCCGCCAACATCGTGCGGATGGGCAACCGCTCCTCCGGCGGCGTGTCGATGGTGCTCAGATCCCGCACCCCGGTCAGCGACATGTGCAACGTGCGGGGGATCGGGGTGGCCGTCAACGTCAGGACGTCCACCTCCGTCCGCAACTGCTTGAGCCGCTCCTTCTGCGCCACGCCAAAGCGCTGCTCCTCGTCGACGATCACCAGGCCCAGGTCCTTAAACGTGACGTCCCTGGACAGCAAACGGTGGGTCCCGATGACGATGTCCACCGTGCCGTTCGCCAGGCCCTCGATCACCCTGCGCTGCTCCGCCCGCGAGCGGAAGCGGGAAAGCATCTCCACGTTCACCGGGAAGGGGCGCAGCCGCTCCACAAACGTCTCATAGTGCTGCTGGGCCAACACCGTGGTGGGGACCAGGATGGCCACCTGTTTCCCATCCATCACCGCCTTGAAGGCAGCGCGCAGCGCGACCTCCGTCTTGCCATAGCCGACGTCCCCGCAGATCAGCCGATCCATGGGACGCGGCTTCTCCATGTCGTGCTTCACCGCCTCGATGGCCACGAGCTGATCCTCGGTCTCCACGTAAGGGAAGGAGGCCTCCAGCTCCCGCTGCCAGGGGGTATCCTCGCCGAAGGCATGGCCGGGCACCAGCTCTCGCTGGGCGTACAGCCGCAGCAGATCCTCCGCGATGTCGGCCACGGCCTTCTTGGCGCGCTCCTTGACGATATTCCAATCGGCCGTGCCCAGCCGGTTCAGGATCGGTGGCGCATTCCCCGGGCCCACATATCGGCTCAACCGGTCCGCCTGATGCACCGGCACGTAAAGCCGATCGCCCTGGGCGTAATCGATCTGAAGGTACTCTCGCGGGGTGCCGTCCACCTCCATCCGCACCAGCCCCCGGAAGATGCCGATGCCGTGCTCCATGTGCACCACGTAATCCCCGGGCTGCACGTCGGCGAAGAACGCCTCCGGGGCGACGGTCCGGGTGCGCGAGCGCCGGCGCGGCCGCGGCTTGCTCCAGCCGAAGAGCTCCGCATCCGTCAGGAAGGAGAGCAAGGGCGCGCGCGTGTCGCTCCCCCGGCCGTTCCCACCGGCGGGCCGGGCACGCTCCGGACGCAGCAGCCACCCCTCGGGCAACTGGCCGGGGACGACCACGACGGCGCCCTCGGCAGGGGGCTCCCGTACCTCCTCCTCCATCGAGACCGGCACGTCGGCCTCGCGCAGGAGCTCCACCAATCGGGCCGCCTGCCGGGTGACGAGCACCCATCGCCCTCCGGCGCGGCGCTCCGCCTCCACTTCCTGAACGATCTGTCGGACGCGCCCGCCATAGCGCGGGCCGGGGACGAACGCGCGCGCCAGCGGGGACGAGCGGCTCACAGGGCGACCGTCCAGCCCGCCATACCCCAGGATGATCGGCGAGCGCTCCTCGACCAGCGGCAGCAGCTCCGTCCAGCGGAAGTATGGCCGCCTCACGTTCGCCGGAAGCTCGCCCGTCTTCAACAGATCCTCACGGAGCTGCTCCGCCTGCCCCTCCAGATCCGCCACGGTGGCGGCGACCTCCGCGGCGTCGTCCAGGATCAGCAGTGCGTTCTTCGGAAGGTGATGCAACGGCGAGGCCGGCTGTGAGTAGAGATACGGCAGATACCACTCGATGCCCCGAAAGCCCGTGCCCGCCCGGAGCTGGTCCATCTCCTTTTCGTACTCGATGCGGGCCGGCGGATGGCACGGCTCCAGATCGAGCTCGGCGAGCCGCTGCTCGGACATGGGCCCCAGTCGTGGCAGCGCCTCCGTAGCCGGGCCGATCAACACGGCCTCCACGTGCTCTCGCGTGCGCTGTGTGGAGGGATCGAAAAAGCGCAGGCTGTCCACCTCGTCGCCGAACAGCTCGAGGCGCACCGGCCACGGGAGGTTGGGAGGCCAGATATCGATGATGCCGCCGCGACGGCTGAACACGCCCGGCTCGTCGACGACCGCGGCGGACTGATATCCCAGCCCCACCCAGGTCTCAAGCAGCTTGCCCATGCTCACCATCTGGCCACGCCGCAGTGGACGCAGCGCGGCGCGCAGCTCGCGAGCCGGGATCGTCATCTGCATCAACGCCCGGGCCGAGGCCACCACCACCGGCGACGGCGGTCCCCCTCCCGCAGCCCGCAGCGTCGGCAGTTGCGCCTGCGTCAGGGCGACCAGCGCGGCCATGCGCATCTGCCGCGGCTCCCGTGACCAGGGCACGCGCTCATAGGGGAGCGCGTCCGCGTCGGCCAGCCAGAATACGGCCTCCGGGTCCTCCAGCCAGACGCGCAGCTGCTCCACATACAGGCTGGCGACGTCCGTGCGGGCGGTGACGACCATCATCGGGCGCCCCAAAGCGCGAGCCAGCGCCGCGACCACGTATGCCCGCGCCCCCACCGGGATGGAGAGAGGGCCCGGTGGCGCCTCACGCAGGCGAATCCCCTCCACCAGATCGACGAAGGGGCTCACCTGATGTAGAAACTCCAACAACCCACTCAGATTCATCTCAACAACCGTCTATCCACCCACCCAGATATCGTACTATTTGAAGGAGGCAGCCTCGCCCCACCTTGGTTCTACCCCGTCCTATATTCACATGACGATCATGGATGCGCGTCGATCACCATGCTATTAAACGTGTTCATCGCCTCCACGATCCCATCCCGTAGCCAGCATTCGATCGCCCGGACCGCCCGGTCCCGCACCTGCGCCATGATCTCCTCCTGCTCCGGGGAGAAGTCCTGCAGCACATAGTCGACCGGGTCCATACGTCCCGGCGGGCGGCCGATGCCCACCCGCAGCCGGGGGAAATCCTGGGTCCCCAGATGCTGAATGATGGACTTCATGCCGTTGTGCCCCCCCGACCCGCCGGAGGGCCGCAGGCGGATCCGCCCCAACGGCAGATCCAGGTCATCATAGACGACGAGAATATCGCCGGGGGCGATTTTGTAGAACCGGGCGACGGCCGCCACGGCCACCCCCGCGTTGTTCATGAACGTCGTCGGCTTGACCAGGATGACGCGCTGCGACCCGACACGCCCCAGGGCCAGCAACGCGTTGCGCCGCCGCCGGTCGAAGGACAGCCCGTGGGCCTCCGCCAGCAGATCCAGGCACTGGAAGCCCACGTTGTGGCGATGGCGCGCATACTCCCGCCCCGGGTTTCCCAACCCGACGACCATCTTCAGCGTCCCGTGATTCGATTCCTCAGGCCCGATGAAATCCACCACGCGCTCACACCCCGCACAACGCAAAGTGGGGCTAATCGCCCGCGATCAGCCCCTCGTCAGGTCAGACAGACAACGATCAACCACAACATACAGGGTTTATCCCAAAACAGACCACTACATAGCGGCCATTCGCTCGTCCCCGTGCAAGCCGGGACCACGGACGAAGCACCCCATAGCCCTGGATCGCCCGCCGGTCGCCGACTCTGACGCATCGAGCTACCGATGCCGCATCAGCTGCCGCCAGGTCTGCACGATGAGCCACTTCAGGCCGAAGAACGCCCCCACGCTGAGAAACACGATCAGCGACCAGCGGGCCCCCACCCAGAAAGCGTGCGCCATCCCCCGCAGGCTCAGCGCCTCCGGAGCCACCTCGCCCCGCTGCGACCGGGCCGGCTGTGAGGCACGAGCCACCGCGGCCGGCGTGGGCGCGGCGGACACCTCCGGCGTGGGCGTCTTCAGCACCGGGGCCATGACGATCACGGTAGGCGTGGGAGGCAACGGCGTGGGCGTCACCGTCGGCGTCGGCGTGGCAGCCGGCGTGGGCGTGTCCGTGGGCCGGCTGTTCGCCACCTGAATCCCCCGGACGACGTATTCCTCGTAATTCGCATCGTGGCGCACCACGCGCAGCCGCAAACTGTACAGCCCATCAGGCAGGCCGGCGGTCTCCCACGTGCCCAGAAAGCCATTGGCGACCTGATTGAAGTGCGCCTCGCCGATGAAGACCCAGGAGTCATCCCGAACCGGCTCCGGGCTGTAGTACAGCTCGTACCGCAGGAAGTTCGGATGGACCGCCGTGCCCTCGATCGTCACGCGGCCGCGGACCACGCTAAACGGCTGCGGCGAGGTGATGACGGCCTGCTGCGCAAGCGGAATGGCGCCGGCCGGCCGGGCCCACCACGCCAGCCCAACCGCCAGCACCACCATAAGCAGCAACAGCTTTCCTCGACGCACTCCAATCCATTCGCTCATCATCGGGTCACTCAACCTGTCCAGGCTCCAAGAGACCAAAATAGTTTAACACACTCCCAAGACCCCCGCAAAATGTGAGGAAGTCCCCCTTCCGTTAATAGCGCCACCAGCCCTCCCAGGAGCTGTGACAACTGCTCACAATCCTCCTAAAGCCCATCTCTCCAGTGAGACCTTTCGGGCGGCGGGAGGCAATGCCTTTCGCCACCCACACCAAGATATAGTGTGATACCAAAAAAGAAACCGTATATATAGGAGCTCAAAGAGAAAGGCCAACTTCCAGGAAGGGACTTCACCCCTCCGGAAGAAGCCTTTCTTCCGCCTCTGACCTGCCCTGTCCCGGCCCAGATCCCTGCGGAAAGGGCCGAGAAAGGCAGGTGCAGGCCGGGAAAGCGGTGTTTCCGTGGAACCGCCACGAGCTGTGACGAATTTGACAAATCTATGATCAGACATTAGGATGTCAGTCGTTTGCTGATTTTGTTGATTTTCCATATCGCAAGAGGATGATATCCGGTCATGGAAACGCCACAGTGGTTAAGCCTGGGGCAGGCTGCCCGCCTTCTAGGAGTCGCCCCCTCCACGCTACGCTACTGGTCGGATCAGGGGATCATCCGCTGTTTCCGCACCCCCGGCGGGCACAGACGCTTCACCTATGAAGACGTGCGCGAGCTGCGGCAGAATATCGCGGCCGGGCTCGTCCCGCAAGCCGCCCTCCCGCCTGTGGAGCATGCGATCTCCTCCACACGCCAGGCGCTCACCGCCCAATCCATCAGCGCCGCCGCCTGGTACCAGCGGCTCTCCGAGGAGGCGCGGCAGCAGCAGCGCCACTACGGCCGCCAACTGCTGACTTACGCCGTGCAATACCTGGCCCGACGCAACGGGAACGGCGGAGTTTTGAAACAGGCCACGGCCATCGCCTACGAGCAGGGACGCATGTGCGCCCGGCACGACCTGAACGCGGCGGAGACCATCGAGGCGTTCTGGTTCTGCTGCCGGACCATCGAGGCTGTGCTGGTTCCCATGGACCCAGAGCAGGCCCCCGTGGACGCAGAACACCTACGCCTCCATCAGGAACTTACAGACTACTTCCATATCTTAATGAGGGCCGTGCTGCTCGGCTACGAGGACGAGCGCGTCCTCTCTGCTTGAGAAACGTCAAAGGGCTACTTCGTGTTCCGAAATAGCCCTTTCTTTTGAAATGCGGTTGTTGATTTTGTAGAATTCAGCGCGGGCACAGGCGTACCCATGAGAGAGAAACCTTCTCCCCCCGCCACAGGCGGACCAGTGCATCGATAGAACCTGATAAGGAGCGTGAAGTGACGGCATCATCTTACCCACCTCCCCGACTGATCTTCTGGGAGACGACCGCCGGCTGTAACCTGTCCTGTATCCACTGTCGACGCATCACCGTGGCAGATCAATTGATGCCCCAGGATCTGACCACGGAGGAAGCCTTTGACCTGATCGATCAGATCGCGGCCTTCGCCCGCCCTATCCTGATCCTATCCGGCGGGGAGCCGCTCTTCCGTCCGGACATCTTCGACATCGCCCGACATGCGGCGGACGCGGGGCTGATCGTGGCCCTGGCCACCAACGGCACCCTGATCGACGCCTCCGTAGCGCGCCGCATCCGCGAGGCGGGCATCCGGCGCGTCAGCGTCAGCTTCGACGGCCCCGACGCGCCCACGCACGATACCTTCCGCGGGCCCGGCGCCTACGATCAGGCCATCCAGGGGATCCAGCACCTGCGTGAGGTCGGCGTGCCCTTCCAGATCAACACCACCGTCGCGCAGCATAACGTGCACCTCATGCCCGAGACCCTTCAGATGGCCCTGGACCTGGGCGCGGCCGCCCTCCACCTGTTCCTGCTGGTGCCCGTCGGGTGCGGCGTGGAGATCGCCGAGGAGCAACAGATCTCCGCGGAACAATACGAGCGGGTACTCCACTGGCTGTACGATGCGGAGCTGGAGACGACGGGGCGCCTTGAGCTGAAGGCCACCTGCGCGCCTCATTACTTCCGCATCGTGCGCCAGCGACAGGCGGAGGAACGGCGCCGCGGCATCATCCGACAGCGCCCCGACAGCCACCACCGCCAGATGCGGGCGGGAGCCGACGGCAAGCGCGGCCATCCCGGCGGCGCGCCGGCCATGCACGCCATGACCAAGGGATGCCTGGCGGGCACCGGCGTCTGCTTCGTCAGCCACCGCGGCGAGGTGTTTCCCTGCGGCTATCTCCCACTGGAGGCCGGGAACATCCGTCAACAGCCCTTCCAGCAGATCTGGGAGAACTCGCCGCTGTTCGCCGAGCTGCGAGATCCCAACCTGCTGGGCGGGAAATGCGGCATCTGCGAGTTCAAGACGATCTGCAGCGGATGCCGGGCTCGTGCTTACGGCATGATCGGGGACCATCTGGGCGAGGAGCCTTTCTGCACGTACGTGCCCAGGCGAGCGACCACATCCACGACGGCTCAGGAATCGTGATCTTCAGGAGTCACCGTGAACCGATCGGATGATATCCACACCGCCGTGCTGTTGATGGCGTACGGCAGCCCGGACTCTTTGGAAGATATCGAGGCCTACCTGCACCAGGTGCGCGGCGGCCGACACACGCCTCCGGAGCTGGTCGAAGAGGTGCGGGAGCGTTATCGTCGGATCGGGGGCCGCTCCCCCCTG
>JAJRVX010000448.1:0-2609 GCA_024277095.1 Chloroflexota bacterium | reverse complement strand
GCCGTTCCTATGGCATGTGGCCTCGCCGATCACGTTGAGCAAGCAGCGGATCGGCGAGGGATAAGGGATCACCTGCGTTCAAGGCGACCTGTCGACAACGGCGGACCGGGCTGCGTTGTCCGGTCCGCCGGTTTTAGTAGGGAGCGTCCAGGCGCCGCCTGCCCCGGCAACACTCATTATGGGGGGAGGCTGCCCGATCATGAGGGGGGCTCACTGCCCGGCGGGAGAGCGTTCCAGGATCCCGGTGAGGCATCCGATGGAGCCCGCCGCCTTGCCGAGTTCATCGACCTCGACGGTGATGCAGGTGATCCCCGCATCCTCGAAGAAGGCCTGGGTACGGGGATTCCCTGCGGGCATCAGGATCCGTCGGGGGCCCAGGGTGACGAAGTTCAGCGCCTTTCCCCGGACGATCTCCTCCTCGTCGGGGGCGAAGATCACCCGATATCCGTGCTCGCGGAGCGTATCCACGGCCGCGTAGGGGATGCGCCCCCGCCAGCCGATGGCGAGGTCTCGATCGGCGAAGCGAAGGGTTCCCATCAGATGCATGGCCCCGTAGGGGAGATCGACCTGGATCACCTGCACGCCCATCTCCGTCAGCAAGCTGGCGACCTGGGCAGCGCCCCCTGCGTTGGTGCGCAATCCCCTTCCGAGCAAGACCGTTCGGGGATCTACCCACGCGGCATCGGCCCCCTCGAAAGTGCCCGTCCCCCGTATCGTGCGCAGGATCGGGACCCCCAGCGCGGCCAGCCGTGCCGCGACGAACCGCTCCTCGCCCGCGCGAACCGTCGAGGCCGGACGGCCTACGATGGCCCCCTCGGGCGTCATGAACATGAGATCGGCGATGAACATCTGATTCGGCTTCGGCGTCTCCGAAGGCTCGACGTAATGGACCGTCACCCCGGCATCGCGGTAGGCCTGTGCCATCGCGTCGTGCTGTGCTGCGGCTTTGGAGATGTCCAGTGGCTCCAACATCTGCGCCTGATTGGGATCGGACATCCCCTCCAACTCCGCCCCGGGGCGGTGTAGCAGAACCGCCTTGAGGGGAGCCCACTCCGTGGAGACGCCGCACTGCGCCCACACTTGCCCGATCTCCTGACGAAGCGATGTCGTTCGCGGGGACCATCCCTCGCCGCCGTAGGCCGCCGTTGCGAATATGGTTCCCATGGGTTCCTCCGTATGCTGTTCATGTGGTCCATGTGGAGCAAGCCGGGGAAGTGCCTTCCGGTGGTGGCCATCATACCATGAGGAGCGTCGGCCGCAAGAAGGCCCCGGGGGAGAACGGGGCCTTTTCAAAGCTCTGGATTCGCCTGGAAATCGGGCTTGTCATGGGATGGATTTCGTATTACAATTGCAGAAATCATGTTCAGTTGTGCATCTGTGATAGCCCGCATGTGTTCGTCAGGTGCGAGCCCGGGCGGGCGAGATCGGGCTTTCCTGGTCCTCGTATAATGGCGTCGTAGCCGACGTCCCCTGGCCATTGCTGGCAGCTCTCCCCCAAACCCTTCCCCTGGGACGACATCGTTCTCTTGCATCCCGAGGCGGCCCCATGGGCATGGCGACGGGCGATATGTGTCCGTGCGCCTGGAGTCAGTTCACATCTGGGAGGTCATAAGATGACGGATCGGCAGTTTGTGGATGGTGAGGTGGTCTTCCCTTCCGAGGAGGTTGTGGCCCGGGCGCGCCTGAAGGACTGGGACGCGATGGCCCGGCGCGCGGCTGAGGACCTCGAAGGCTTCTGGGCGCAGGAGGCCGAGGAGCTGGAGTGGTATCGGAAGTGGGACAAGGTGTTGGACGACAGCGAGAAGCCCTTCTATAAGTGGTTTACCGGCGCCAAGGTCAACATCGTTCACAACTGCCTGGATCGATACCAGAAGAGCTGGCGGCGGAACAAGCTGGCCTTGATCTGGATCGGTGAGCCGGGAGATGTGCGAACCTACTCCTATTACGCCCTCAATCGGGAGGTGAACCAGTTTGCCAACGTTCTCAAGGCTATGGGGATCCAGAAGGGAGATCGCATCACCATCTACATGCCTCGTGTGCCCGAGATCGTGATCGCCATGCTGGCCTGTGCCAAGATCGGCGCGGTACACTCCGTCGTCTACGGTGGGTTCAGCGTGGATGCGTTGCAGGGGCGGATTGAAGACTCGCAGTCCCGCATGGTGATCACGGCCGATGGCGGATGGATGAACGGCAAGATCGTTGAGCTGAAGCGCATGGTGGACGAGGCTCTGAAGCGTTGCCCCTCGGTGGAGACGGTGATCACGGTGCGGCGCACTGGGCATGAGGTGCGCATGGAACCCGGCCGGGATTACTGGTATCATGATTTGATCGGGCTTCCCATCGCTACGGGGAAATGCCCGACGGAGCAGTTGGACGCCGAGGACCCTCTATTCATCCTGTACACCTCCGGCACGACTGGGGTTCCCAAGGCGATCCTGCACACTCACGGCGGATACATGGTGGGGATCTACACCACGCTCAAGTACGTCTTCGACATCCAGGATGAGGATCGGTGGTGGTGTGCGGCGGACCCGGGGTGGATCACCGGCCACTCCTACATCGTCTACGGCCCTCTGTTGAACGGAGCCACCACCTTCATGTACGAGGGG
>JAJRVX010000447.1:0-3408 GCA_024277095.1 Chloroflexota bacterium | reverse complement strand
GGGCCTTGATGTCGTACTTAATCTCTTTTGCCATTTCTATGTTTCCTCCCTTGGCTTGTTTTGTCTATATGGAAATGAAAGTCGGCCTGATATCGTTTACTCCACAACGGCAATAATATCGTCTTCTCTCATGATGAGGTGTTCTTCGCCGTCGATCTGAATCTCGGTGCCGGCATATTTGCCGAAAAGGACCTTGTCTCCGGCCTTAACCTCAAGGGCTATCTTCTTGCCGTCGTCGGCCACCTTGCCGTCCGACAGCGGAACGTTAAAATCCACTCGCACCAGCACTCGTTTCCCCTTGACGTCGATATCGCGTACGGTCTTCTTGTTCATGGGACCCTCTCTCATCTGTGAAACGTAAAGAGCTGGAAGCTGGAGGCTGGCCGGACACCAGCATCTTCTCCCAGCTTCCAGCTCACGGTATCCTACCCGGGTGAGCCGATTACGGGCTCGTGATTACAGCCCCTTCTTCGCCATGAGGGCGATCAGGTCGGCCACGCGCACCGAGTAAGCCCACTCGTTGTCGTACCAGGAAACGACCTTGACCAGGTTGCCGCCGATCACCTGCAGGAGCTGGCCATCGATGACGCTGGAGCGCTCGTCGCCCTTCAGGTCCATGGAGACGAGCGGCTCTTCCGTGTATCCCAGGATGCCCTTCATCGGGCCCGCGGCGGCGGCCTTGTAGGCCTCCTTCAGCTCCTCCAGGGTGACCTCACGGCTGGTTACGGCCACGAAGTCCACAATGGAGACGGTCGGCGTGGGCACGCGCAGCGCGTATCCGTCGAACTTGCCCTTCAGCTCGGGGATGACCAGCGCCACCGCTCGTGCAGCGCCGGTGGTCGTCGGGATGATGTTGAGGGCGGCCGCGCGAGCACGGCGCATGTCCTTGTGCGGCAGGTCCAGAATGCGCTGGTCGTTGGTGTAGGAGTGAACCGTGACCATCAGCGCCTTCTCGATCCCGGCCAGGTCCTGCAGCACCTTGGCGGCCGGCGCCAGGCAGTTCGTGGTGCAGGACGCGTTGGAGACGATGTTGTGCTTGGCCGGATCGTACTCATCCTGGTTCACGCCCAGCACGACCGTCAGATCGGGCTCGGTGGCCGGAGCCGAGATGATGACCTTCTTGGCGCCGGCGGTCAGGTGCATCGCCGCCTGCTCTCGCTTCCGGAACACGCCGGTGGATTCCACCACCACGTCGACGCCCAGCTCGCCCCAGGGCAGCTTGCTGGGATCTCGCTCGGACAGGTTCTGGATGACCTTGCCGTTGATGACCAGATTGCCGTCCTTGGTCTCGACGGTGCCGGGGAAGATCCCGTAGTTGGAGTCGTACTTGAACAGGTGAGCGTTGGTCTCCACATCGAAGAGATCGTTGACGGCGACCAGTTCCAGCTCTCCCTCATACTTCTCAAATAACGCCTTGGTAACCTGCCGCCCGATGCGGCCGAACCCATTGATACCTACCTTGACAGCCATGGAAGAACCTCCTTACCGTATTGCATTGAAGCGAGTTTGTCGTAGCAGAGGGGAGTGCGCCTGGAGCGTCTTTTCTCCTCGCTAGCTCAGTGGAAGAACGACGAGGAGGAGCGGTCTCCAGCATCCAGGGGCATCTCCTCTCTAGCGGCGGTCTCTTCCCGATAGAGCGCCAGCAGATGTTGCGCCAGCTTGCCGGGATGGTGCCGCCAGGGTCGTTCTGGATCGATGAGGCTGGCCGTTACCACGCGGTATCCCCCGATGGCCATGTCCTCCTGAGAGGGCGGGCGCACCCAGGATACGCCCTTGCCGATGGAGCGCGATGTGGCGAAGTCGTTGTTCGCCAGCACCAGGGGGAACAGGTCCCGGCCGACATGGGATTGCAGTGCCTGCACGTGTTCATGTACGTCGAAGCCGTCCGTCTCGCCGCGCTGGGTGGCCACATTGCAGACGTAAACCCGGACGGCCTGGGAGGCTCGTATCGCCTGGGCGATGTCCGTGACCAGCAGGTTGGGCAGCACGCTGGTGAACAGGCTTCCCGGCCCGGCCACGATGAGGTCGGCCTCCAGGATGGCCCGTACCGATTCCGGGTAAGCGGGCGGATCCTCCGGCTGCAGGAACACGCGCTCGATGATGTGCCCGTGGGCTTGCTTGGGGATGTGGGATTCTCCCCAAACCCGCCTCCAGCGCGGCTCCTGCCCGGGGATCTCCTCACGCACATCTGCGCACAGGACCACGCTTTTCAACGTGGATGGGAGCACTCGCCCGCGCACCGCCAACACCCGGCTGGACTCCAACAGGGCCCGGTCGAAGCTGCCGGTTACCGCGGTCATGGCGGCGATGAACAGGTTCCCGAAGCTATGCCCGCCGAGCCCCATGCCCTCGCCGAAGCGATACTGGAACAACTTCGTCATGAGTGCTTCATCGTCGGCCAGGGCGGCGATGCAGTTGCGGAAGTCCCCCGGCGGCAATACGCCCAATTCCTCCCGCAGACGGCCGGAACTTCCACCGTCATCGGCCACGGTTACGATGGCCGTGATGTGGTCCGTGTGCGTTTTCAATCCTCGCAGCAGGGTGGACAGGCCTGTCCCGCCGCCGAGTGCGACGACCTTGGGCCCATCCCCGTGATGGTGATGCTCACTCACGGTACCCACCGTTGGACCAGGCGATTGGCGCGCGTGCGAGCCGTGGATGTCGCTGGCACGGCCGCGGGATGGCGTCGACGGTGGCGGCATGACCGGACGGGATCGTGTGAATCACGCGCTCCTTGGCGATTTGACGCTGTAAGATCGGTTGTCGAAGGTGCAAGGATGACGGAGCCTGATCAAACAATGCGGCCAGCCCGAGACCGAGCGTGGCCACTTCCTCAAATCGGGGCGCCGTCTGACGTGTGACCTGCATGCCGGGATGGACCCATTCCCGATGCGATCTGACATGTGGTTGCGTTCCCTCATGCATGCTGGTCATCCCCCCAAGAGCCGATTATAGCCCAAGTCCAATGGGAAGTCAAAGGAATTTGACTGCGCACGACCTGCTCGTGCTCTCCATCCGAGGGCGTGTGCATCCAGGAAGATGGAAATTGAGATGGCTCGCGATGTCGATCGCATGCTCTGATAGGGGAGACGGAGAGCCATCCCCCGCCAAGCGAGGGGTAGTGCATCTTTTTCGGTGGAAATACAACAGGGAGCTTTGAGGGGCGCAGCCCCTCAAAAGAGACTTCCCGGTTTCCGCCCCTCACCTGCCTCGCCCGGCCTTGCCCACCCGAATCAGGCCAGGAAAGGGCCGGTGCAAAGCGGAAGAAGAGGATGTGTGTCGTCCTGATATAGGTTTACAAAGAAAGGGGGAGTTTGCTAACATAGTCGTATACTAACACGTCCACACCAAGGAGATCAGGATGACCCAAGAACCGACTTCCCCCCGGTACAGTGAGGCCTTCAAGCG
>JAJRVX010000026.1:0-9584 GCA_024277095.1 Chloroflexota bacterium | reverse complement strand
GGCCAGGGGAAGTTCGATCTGACGCCGGCCCTGGAGGAGGCGAAGGGGCTGCGGGCCGATCTGGAGCGCTTCTACCAGGCGGCCGAGGCGGCCGTGGATGCAGGCGATGGGCGGACGAGGGTCATCAACGACACCATCCTGGCCCTGGCACGCGTGCTGGTGCCCATCAACTACACCCGGCACGGGCGGTTTCGCACGGAGCCGGCGCTCAGTATCCCACCGTTACCCGACCTGGCGCCCATTCAGCGTTTGGGGACGCTGCCGCCGGATAGCGACGAAGCGAAGTTCACGTGTACTCATCTGCTACGCGGCCGCAATCGGGTGATCTGGGCGTTGCGTGAGGCCCGCCGGCTGGTGGCCGACGCGCTGAAGGAAGGATAAGCCCTCGCAGCACGCAGGCGTACTGCGTATTGCGTACTGCGTATTGCGTATTGCGTGTTGCGTATTGCGTGATTGTCCGGAGGAACCACCATGTCCGTTTTGGACCGCATTTACCAACATATCGACGGGCATTTCGACGAGCACCTGGAGCGCGTGCGGCGCCTGGTGCGGCAGCCGTCCATCAGCGCCGATGGTACGGGGATGGCGGAGACGGCGACCATGGTTGCCGACCTGATCCGCGAGGCCGGCGGTGAAGCGGAGATCGTGCCCACACCGGGATATCCGGTGGTCTTCGGCGAGATCAACGTCGGCGCGCCCAAGACATTGCTCGTCTACGGCATGTACGATGTGCAGCCGGTCGTGGGGGAAACATGGAGTGTGTCCGATCCCTTCGGCGGCGAGGTCATCGAGCTGCCCGGCCTGGGGCCCTGCCTGGTGAACCGGGGTGTGTACAACAGCAAGGGCCCGCTGGCCAACTTCTTCAACGCGCTGGAGAGCTTCCGGGCGGTGGGGGAGCCCTACCCGGTCAATCTCAAGTTCATGGTCGAGGGCGAGGAGGAGCTGGGGAGCCGTCACCTGCCCGGCTTCGTGGAGAAGTACAAGGATCGGCTGCAGGCCGACTTCGCGTTCTTCCCCTTCTATGCCCAGGACCCGAACGGCAAGGTGATCATGTACCTGGGCGTGAAGGGCATCCTCTTCATGGAGCTGGTCGCCCGGGGTGGCGATTGGGGCGGCCCGACGACGCGAGGAATCCACGGCTCCAACGCGGTGTGGTTCCACAGCCCCACCTGGGTGCTGCTCCATGCGTTGACCAGCATGATCACCCCGGATCAGAAGCACATCCTCATTGATGGCTTCTACGACGACATCGTCCCGCCCAGCGCAGAGGACGAGGAGCTCCTGGAGCGGCTGATCGAGACCTTTACGCCGGAGACGCAATTGCAGGAGAACGACGTCCGGCGCTTCAAGTACGACCTGACAGGCGTCGACCTGCTGCGCAAGTATCTCTACCAGCCGACCCTGAACATCGACGGCATCATCTCCGGCCATACGGCCGAGGGCACCAAGACGCTATTGCCCCACGAGGCGCGAGCCAAGATCGATATCCGCATGGTGCCCAATATGCGGCCAGAGCGCATGTTGCAGCTGGTGAAGGATCATCTGGCCCGCCACGGATACGCGGACAAGATCGAGGTCGTGGCCAATGATGCCTATCCGCCGGCCAAGACCCGGCTGCGAGGCAATCCCGCGGCGGAGGCGCTGGCGAAGACCTACCGTGATCTGGGATTCGAGCCGGAGATCTGGCCGCATCTGGGGGGATCGGCGCCGTTCTATCTGTTCACCGAGGTCCTGAACATCCCCACCGCCATGGGCGGGCTGGGACACGGCGGGCGGGCCCACAGCCCCAACGAGTACGCCACGTTGGATGGCATGCGGCTGTGTGAGAAATCCATCGCAGCTTTCCTGGTCAATCTGACTTCTGCATAACCATGGCCAAGTACATCTTACAGCGATTGCTGGTATCCCTTCCGGTGCTCTTCGGGGTTACAGTGATCGCTTACTTCATCATGACGTTGGCCCCGGGCGACGCGGTGGACATGTTGGTCAACCCCGGGCTGAGCGCCGAGGATATTGCGCTGAAGAAAAAGGCGTTGGGGCTCGATCAGCCGGCCCCGGTGCAATACCTCAAGTGGTTGAAGGAGGTGGCCCATGGCAACCTGGGATACTCCTTCACCAATCGCCAGCCCGTCACCCGTCGCATCGGGGAGCGGATCAAGCCGACGCTGACGCTGGCCTTCTCCGCCCTCTTTCTGTCCTACCTGATCGCCATCCCGATCGGGGTGCTTTCGGCCGTGCGGCAGTATTCGCTCCTGGACTATGCGGCTACAGTCTTTTCCTTCCTGGGGGTCTCCGTGCCCTCGTTCTTCTTTGGCCTGTTGATGATCTACATCTTTGCGCTCAAGCTGGATCTCTTGCCCACGGGGGGGACGCAGACCATCGGTGTCCCGCCGACGTGGAGCGATCGCTTGGCGCATCTGGTGTTGCCGGTGATCGTCCTCAGCCTCCAGAACACGGGGGTGGTCATGCGTTATACCCGGTCCAGCATGTTGGACGTGATCCACCAGGATTACGTGCGTACGGCGCGAGCCAAGGGGTTGCACGGGCGCGTGGTGATCTTCCGCCACGCGCTGCGCAACGCCCTGATCCCGGTGATCACCCTGGCGGGTTTGCAGTTCCCCTTCCTGCTGGGCGGGGCCATCATCACTGAGCAGATCTTCAACTGGCCGGGGATGGGTCGGCTGGCGGTGGAGGCCATCAACCAGCGCGACTATCCCACGATCATGGGGCTGAACTTGTTGGCCGCGGTGATGGTCATCATCGGCAACCTGCTGGCCGACGTGTTCTACGGCGTCGTGGATCCACGGATCCGGTACGCGAGGGACTGAGCCATGGCCATCGGTGAGACGCACGTGGAGCAGGGGGAACATCCCGATCCGGCGGAGGCGTTGACGGCTGCGGGGTTGCGCCATGAGCAGATCTCCATGACCCGGCTGATCTGGCGACGGTTCCTGCAACACCGCCTGGCGGTCATATCCAGCGTCGTGTTCCTGATCGTCGTGCTGACCGCCGTGTTCGCCGATGTGATCGCCCCGTACGATCCCTACTATATCGATCCCACCGTGTTCGATGAGGCGCCGACGCCCGCGCATCCCCTGGGCACCGATCGGGTGGGCCGGGACGTGCTGAGCCGGCTCATTTACGGCGGTCGGGTGTCTCTGTCGGTAGGCGTGGTGGCGGTCAGCATCTACATGGTGATCGGCACGGCGCTGGGGGCGCTGGCGGGTTACTACGGGGGATGGGTGGACAGCGTGATCTCACGCCTGGTGGATATCGTCCTCTCCTTCCCCACGTTGATGCTGATCCTGGTGTTGGTCAGCCTGCTGGGGCCTGGCCTGCGCAACATCATGCTGGTGTTGGGGCTGTTGGGGTGGCCTCAGGTGGCTCGCATCGTGCGCGGGGAGTTCCTGCGGCTTCGCGTCCAGGACTTCATCCTGGCGGCCGAGGTGGTAGGGGCCACCAACCGACGCATCATTGTGCGCCATATCCTGCCCAACGCTATGGGCCCCATGTTGGTGGCGGCGACGTTCGGGGTGGCCAACGCTATTCTCTCCGAGTCGGCTCTGAGCTTTCTGGGCTTAGGTGTGCAGCCGCCAACGGCCAGTTGGGGACAGATGCTGAACGAGGCGCAGTCGCTGACGATTCTGGAGTCCAAGCCGTGGTTGTGGGTTCCACCCGGCATGATGATCCTGATCTCCGTGCTGAGCATCAACTTCATCGGCGACAGCCTACGCGACGCGCTGGATCCGCAGCTGCGCCGTTGAGGTTCATTTCTATCTCTAATCTCTAATCACCAATCTCCAATCCAAGAGAGGAGGAAGACATGAGATCGCTGCGTTCCCTCAAGATCGTGTCCGGCATCATGCTGCTGGCCATGTTGTTCCCGTTATTGGCGGCATGCGCCCAGCCGGCCGCGGCACCGACGGCGATCCCGACGGCCACCCGACCGGCGACGTTGGTGGCGCCTCAGCTGACCACGCCGGAGCCCACCGCCACGGCGGCTCCCGAGGAGGGCGAGATCGTGGAAGGCGGCCACGTGACCATCGCTATGTGGAGCCCGCCCAATAACTTCAACGCCATCAACACCGATTCCAGCTATGGCTTCTTCAACGTGAACATCATGTTCGAGACCCTGGTGCGCTTCAACGACGACGTCGAGTTCATCCCGCGCCTGGCCGATAGCTGGGAGATCAGCGAGGACAAGACCACGTACACGTTCCACCTGAATCCCAACGCCAAATGGCACGATGGGACCCCCCTGACGGCCGAGGATGTGGAGTTCACCATCTGGGCCATCACCCATCCCAAGATCGAGAGCAACCGGGGCAACAACATCTCCATGCTCAAGGGGCTGGAGGGGTCCAAGCGGCCGGAGGGCGTGGACACGGTGGAGGGTGTGAAGGTCATCGATGACCACACCATCCAGTTCATCACCAAGAACCCGGTGGATCCCCTGGCCTTCCTGGAGCTGGTGGGCACCGAGATCTGGATCATCCCCAAGCACATCCTGAAGGACATCCCGCCGGAGGAGTTCGACAAGGCCGACTTCTGGATGAACCCCACGGTGGGGGCTGGGCCCTTCAAATTCGTCCGCTACGAGACGGATCAGTTCGTCGAGTACGAGCGCAACGACGACTACTATCTGGGTCGCCCGCATCTGGACAAGCTCATCGTGAAGATCATCTCCCCGGCCACCATGGTCGCCCAGCTTGAGAAGGGCGAGGTGGACATCTCCGCCGGCGGCGGTATCGGCGACATCCCGTTGGATGACTGGGAGCGCGTGAAGAGCCTGCCCAATGTGGAAGCTTACAGCTACCAGGACAACGGCTACCAGTACATGCTCATCAACCACGACGCCAGCCGGCCGTGGACCGACAAGCGCATCCGCCACGCGCTGGCGTACGGCATCAACCGCCAGCTCATCGTGGACAAGCTGCTGAAGGGCCAGGGCGTCGTTTGCCAGGGGCCCATCATCCCGGTCACCTACTACTACAATCCCGAGATCGAGGGGAAGTTCCCGTATGATCCGGAGAAGGCTCGGGAGTTGCTCAAGGAGGCCGGATGGGATCCCAACTACGAGGTCACGCTTATCGTGCCCATCGGCAACATCGTGCGTGAGCTGTCCGCCGATATCATCCAGGCGAACCTGACGGACATCGGCATGAAGGTCAACGTCGAGAAGATGGATTTCCCCACGTTGATCTCGCGCTTCAAGAGCGGCGACTTCGATTTGGGCCTGGTGGGTTGGGGCGGCGTCCTGGATCCGGATGTGCGCTCGCAGTATAAGTCGGACGGGGTGTACAATTTCGGCCGCTTCAGTAACCCTGAGATCGATGACCTGCTGGAGCGCGGGGCGAACACGGCCGATCCCGAGGAGCGCAAGAAGATCTACGACGAGTTCCAGCTCAAGTTCCTGGATGAGATGCCCATCGTCCCGCTGTACTGGCCGCTGCGCCTGGTGGCCATCAATAAGCGGGTGCACAACGCCCGCCACATCATCACCACCAACGGCCTGCTGCGCAACGTCCACGAGTGGTGGGTGGAGGACGGCAAGTAAGGCAGTTCAGGGGTAGAAATTCGAGAGGGGGCGGTGGATTCACACCACCGCCCCCTTGTTATGGAGGAACCCCTCAGGACCCGCAGGCCCGGAAGTAGGAGGAGACTCTCACATTCAGCGCTGGCCGTGTGCGCCACCGTGGATATCACATCGGGGGCGGGGTACCCAGTGCCGCGGTGAAGCCACTGAGCAATAGGACGGCGACCCCTAAGACGATGTTGAGGAGCAGCAGGCTGGCGCTTAACTTCTCCTGGGAAGGTGTGGCAGGCTCGTTGCGACGGCCGAGCACCAAGCTCCGATACAGGGCCACGCCGATCATCGCCAGTACCAGGATATGCTTGATGGCCAGGGTGGCTGAGTAGGCGTTGCCGAAGGCCAGTAGGCCCTGGAAGGCGTCGTTGCGCTTGGCCTGCAGGAGGCCGGTCACCAACAGCCCCACAATGCTGATGTAGACCAATGTACTCAAGCGTCTCTGGATGGTGTCCATCAGCTTCTTCATCTGGGGGCCCTTTCCCAGCACCTCTCTTGCTGAGGGCAGGACAGTGATCCCCAGGGTGATCAGCCCGCCCACCCAAACGGCGGTGAAAAGGTCATGCAGGAACGTGACGAGGGCGAATACGATCTGCTTGGCTGGCATAGGATCTCCTTAAACGATATGGGGTAGTTCGTCGTGATGTCTCGCTCGAACGGGGCTCTACCCCGGCTTGTGGATGACTCGCGAGGCCGCCCTCACCGGATGAGGTCTGTGAGGGCGACCTTGCCGTCGGGCTCCTCGTTGAGCTGGACGTGCTCGTTACTTCTTTCCGTGTCCCCCGCGCTCCATGGGGGCGCCGATGATCTCGTTATAGGCGTCCTGCGAGAGATACTGAGGCTGGTAAGCCTTCCCTGTCCGGTTCTCCAGCGTCGAGGTGAAGGCCCGTAGGTGATTTCGGGAGCCCTTCATCAGGTTCTCATAGACCAGTTGGATATCCGCTTGGTCGGTCTGAGCAAGGCGCTCCTCCAGGTCGAGGATGTCGATCTCCTCGATGGCTGCCCCGACGCGCAGGGCGCTCTCTAGCGACTTGCTGCCCTCTTCGACCAATTGGTCATAGAGTTCCTGTAGCTTGGAGTTCGTGAACTCGCCGACGGCCTTGTCGGCGGCCGGATCCGACAGATTGTATCGATCTAGCAGAGCCTTCACGGCATCCATGTGGGTCTGCTCGCTGCTGGCGATGTTCTGGAAGATGGTAAGCTCCCACTTTTGGTAAAGGACCTGATAGACATCCCTGGCCAGCTTCTCCTCTTCTCGCATGTAGAGGAGCCCTTCGGCCTCGGTGTCGCTCAATGTATCCGCCGGGATCTGATCGAGGGCGTCGTTCAGGGCCGCCTGGTCGAAGCTGGTGTTCCCCTCCTAATCGACCGTCACCGGTGCGGCGTCGGCAGAGGAAGCTACCGTCGGAGTCGCGGCCGGGGCTGCTGTCGGGGCTATAGCCGGCAGTGCCGTGCATGCGGCCAGGGTGGTGAGGGTGAGGAGAATCGCTCCGGTCAGGAACTTGTGGATTCGGGTTATCATGGAACACCTCCTGAGTGCTGTAAATGTCGATTGGGTTTGTCAACTCGTTGCGCTTCATTGTAACGAGAAATTGCGCAGGAGTTGTGGGGCATGTGTGGAGATCCTGTGGAGGGATCATGGGGAGTGTGCCCTTCGAGGGGGAGAGGCACGCAGCGTTCCCTTCCCATATGGGCGAATCACATAGGGAGGAAAGGATCATGTCTGGACTTGAGGCGTGGATCGAAGCGCATCGCGGGGAGCTGATCGGTGATCTGCAGCGGTTGCTGCGTCAGCCCAGCATCAGCGCCCAGGATCGCGGCATCCGGGAGTGCGCGGCGTTGGTCGTCGAGATGCTGCAATCGTGGGGCATCACGGCGCAAATCCACGAGACGCCGCGACATCCCGTCATCACCGGCGAGTTGCGCGGCGAAGGGGACCGCACGCTCTTGATCTACGGGCACTATGATGTGCAGCCGCCGGAGCCGCTGGAGTTGTGGGAGCACGACCCGTTTGGCGCGGAGATCGTGGATGGGCGGGTATACGCCCGGGGCGCCGTGGATGACAAGGGGAATCTGCTGGCGGCGATCGAGGCGGCGCGCGGACTCCATGCGATGGGGCGGCTGCCATGCAGCATCAAATTCATCATCGAGGGGGAGGAGGAGATCTCCAGCCCGAACCTGTTGCCCTTCGTCCGGGCGCATCGGGAGCTGCTCGCCGCCGATGCCCTGGTCGGGTTCGACGGCAATGTGACGCCCGGCGGCCGCCCCGAGGTGGTCCTGGGCATGAAAGGGATCTGCTACGTGGAACTGGAGGCAGAGGTCGGCCGGGATCAGCACTCCTCCAAGGCACCACTGGTGCCGAACCCCGCCTGGCGTCTGGTGTGGGCGCTGAACAGCCTGAAGGGGCCGGACGAGCGCGTTCGCGTCCCTGGCTTTTACGACGATGTGGTGCCGCCGACCCCGGAGGAGCTGGAATTGTTGGAGCGTATGGAGTGGGATGAGGAGGCGCTGCGACAGGCCTGGGGGGTGCAGCGCTTCCTGGGTGACCGTACGGGACAGAACGCCCGGGTGGCCCTGTTGTACGAGCCGACGTGCACGATCTGTGGCTTCGAAGCGGGGTACACCGGGCCAGGCGCCAAGACGGTGTTGCCTGGCGTGGCTCGATGCAAGGTGGACTTCCGGTTGGTGCCACGGCAGGATCCGGCGGACATCTTCCGTAAAGTGCGTGCCCACCTCGATGCCGGGGGATTCTCAGATGTGAAGATGAAGCTCATCGGCGCGCTGAAGGCGTCGAAAACCCCTGTAGACGCACCGGTGGCACGCGCGCTGACCGAAGCGCTGCGGGAGACGTTCCAGGTGGAGCCCAATGTGCGCCCGCTGGTGGAGGGATCAGGGCCGGGATACGTGTTCGAGGAGGTGTTGGGGATCCCCCAAGCCTACAGCGGCTTTGGGCCCCCGGAGGACCGATTGCACGCGCCCAACGAGTACATCACCGTGGACGGCTACCTCAAGGGCATCCAGGCGTGCATGCGGTTCTATGAGCGGTTCGGCTCAGCGGGATAAAGGACCGCCTCCCGGAATCCTCAAATCTCCGATCTCGTCAAAGCCCCTCGGAGTTTTCCGGCCTTCGAGGGGCGTATCGCGTCAGTCGGGCTAGAGGATGTCGGACAGGGAGATGCCGCGATTCTGGGCCCGCCGAACCATCCACTCCTGGATGTTCGCCGGGAGCGGAGGGATCTCGCTCTCGGGTCGGCGTTCCAGATGAAGCGCGCCGGTAGGGCAGACGAGGGTGCACTGGCCGCAGCCCACGCAGCGGGCGTGGTCCACGACGCATATCCCCTCGGGAACGGAGAGCGCCCCGAACGGACAGCGCTCGACGCAGTCGCCGCATCCCGCGCATATTTCGTCATCCACGACCGCGTGGAAGGCGGAGTGGGCAACGGCCGTGGGGATGCCGAACTCGGCCACGCCTCGCATGATCCCACAACAGCAGGTGCAGCAGTTGCAGATGTAGAAGTGCCCCTCCCGATGGTTGGCGGTGGAGTGGATCAGCCCCGCCTCCGCGGCCTCCTGCAGGATCCGTAACGCCTCTTCCTTCGTGATGGGACGGGGCATTTGGCTGTGATCGAAGGCGCCCTCGATCGGCGCGAAGACCAGACAGTTCTCGGTGGGGCGGTCGCAGCCCTTGCCGATGAGCCGCTGCTGGACGCGGCAGATGCATTCGGCCACGCCCCATGATTTGGCCGCCTCCAACATCCGGGTGGCCTGCTCATAGGGGAAGATCTCCAGATCGAAGGAGATCGCCTCTCCGACCGGGATCACGCGGTGGAGGGGAGGATCGGCCTGGATCATGCTGCCGCCTCGGGTCTCCTGATAGTACTGCTCGAACAGCGCAGCCATTTCTTCATCCATACGGGGCAGTTGCGCCTCGTAGAGGCCGACCACGAAGGGCATCAAGGCGAAGGAGAGGCCATCCTGGCCCTTTGTGGCGCGGATC
>JAJRVX010000446.1:0-14856 GCA_024277095.1 Chloroflexota bacterium | reverse complement strand
TGAGCTGCTCCACCGGCTTGGGCGCCAGGCGATCCGTGCGTAACGGGTACTGATAATGCACCAGCGTGCCATCGCGGGGCAACACCTGGCTGTAGCTGAGCTCGATCTTGCGCTGGCCGTTCGGAGGGATGGGGAAGATGCTGGCCTGGAACAGCTGCCGGCCGATGTATTCCAGCAAGGCGGGGTCCCGGCGACGACGCACGATGGACTCGTAAATGGCACGCGCCTCCTCACGGGTGAGAAGCCTACCCTCCAACCGCTTGCCATCCACCCACATGGCGAAGTCGGATACGGCGGCATCAGCGGGCAGCGGGAAGAGGTACGTCCCCTCGACGGGGTAAGGCGCCTCGTTCACGAACACCTGCTCCACACGCGTCGTGGCGATCTGATCCTCGATCTCCACGATGACGCGATGGCTGGCGATGCGGATAGGGCCGCCCAGGATGGGGCGCACGCCGGGGGGCTCCGGCCCGGGTACGATCCCCTGGGCGAAGGCCGGGGACACGGCCGTCAACAGGAAGAGACAGGGTAACATCCATCGCAGCAAAAGACGCATGGGGCCACCTCCCGGGACTCGATCACATCGACTGTTCTCGTCCCTGAGACGACGCCCCACGCGTCTTTGTTCCAGAGAGGCGAACCACAAAGGGCGCAAAGAACACAAAAGGTCAGAGGCTCACCTGCATCCTGGGCGCTATCTGCAGTGGCAAAGTGGTATTCGACGTAATGCCCACCCGCTTACGAATCGGCAGATATGTCACCCAACCACCTCACCCACTTCAATTCATCCTTCACCGTGTTGTAGAGTCGCTTATCCCCTGTCCAGAATTCACATCCGTACAACTGAGCCAGGGCCAGATAAGCGGCATCATAGGCTCGCGGGAAGTTGAACTCTTTGGCAAAGCGCCAAGCCAGGGAAAGGATATCACGCCGATGAGAAAGGCGAACATCGAGCCTGAGGAACTTCTTGAAGGCCTCTTCACCCTCCTCCAGAGTAATCTCGTTCAGATAGACCAACCGGCGCAAGACGGAGGTAACTTCAAAGGCCAGGAGCGCCGGGGCAATCAATGTCGCATGTTCACGCCGCCATCGGCTCAGTGCGATCTCTGCTTGCTCACTCAAGGGAGCAGGGATCAAACTCCATATGATGATGTTTGCGTCAACGCACACCCAGGAGTTCATGTTCCCTTTCTTCGCGCACTTGTTCCAGAATGTCTACGGTGATCAGTTTGCCACCTCGTCGGGCCTTAATCCTCTCGCGGAGGTCGCGTAACTCTTCGATCACATCTTTCCCTGGAGACGGTCGATCCCGGACCTCGACCTTCTCTGCCTCCAGTATCTCATCCTCGAGAAGCTGCTGTCGGATGGCACGAAGGCAGTACTCCGTCACAGAGACGCCTCGCCTAGCTGCGGCCAGCTCAACCCGGCGGTGGGTTTCAGGATCCGTATAGACCTGAATACGCTTTTTCTGCATGGCCTCACCTCCTGGGAGAAGATAGCACATGGACGCCTTAGCGTCAAAGGCTATGGCCCACCTGCCATCTGAAGAAGACAGCGCATCTACACTTATGGAAGCGCATCTACACTTATGGATGTCTCATCTGCGGCTTTCTGATGCGTAGCAGCTTTCAGCGCGCTCCCAGCGCGTAGTTCAGAGCAGCTTCCGCATGAATAGCCGTCGTGTCCAGAAGCGGGACATCCACGTCACCCTCGCCAACCAGAAGTGGGATCTCCGTGCATCCCAGGATCACTCCCTCAGCGCCGCGGGCGGCCAGGCGGCGGATAATCTCCACATACCGGGCACGCGACTCATTCCGAAACACGCCCGCCGTCAGCTCATGATAGATCACGTCATGGACGTACCGCCGGTCCTCCGCGTCCGGCACCAGGACGGTGATCCCCCTCTCGGCCAGCTTGTCCCGATAGAACGGGTCCTCCATGGTGAACGCGGTGCCGAGAAGCCCCACCGTCCGCATCCCCCGCTCACGGATGACATCGGCCAGCGCGTCTAGCAGGCTCAACATGGGAATGGACACGGCCGCCTGCACCTCGTCGAACACCTTGTGCATGGTGTTGGTGGCGATGAGGGCGAAATCGGCCCCGGCCGCCTCCAGCCGACGCGCCGCCTCGCTCAATCCCCGGGCGATGAGATCCCACCGACCCTGCTCTGGCCACTCGACGTAGGGCTGGAAGCTCACGCTGTAGATGATGATCTCCGGATACCCGTAGTCGCCGAAGCGCTCCGTGTACGTGCGAGTGATGTGTTCATAATAGGCGACCGTGGATTCCGGGCTCATCCCGCCCAGGATACCGATCCTCTTGTACATGGTCTACCCTGCATCCCTACGTCCTACCGCCTGGCCCCTGCATCCTGCATCCTGTATCCTGCATCCTGTATCCTGTATCCTGCATCTTGCATCTTGTATCCTGCATCCTGCCCGCTCCCTACTCCGGCTCCAGGTTATACGTCAGGCTGGTGATCACCCAGCGGCCGTCACGCCGGGCGAAGGTCCAGCGATCTCCCGCCGCGGCCACCTCGGAGCCGATCTGCGTCGTCGTGGTCACCACGGCCGTGTCACCCGTGATCTTCATGTCGACCAATGGATGCGCCACCATCTGCGGCGCGCCCGGAAAGACCACGACCACGTAGCGTTCCCGGATGGCATCCCAGCCCTGCCAGCGGGCATCGTCATCCGGATCATCCGGGGTGTGCTTGGCGTCGACCACCACCCCATCTTCCGCCCAGATCTCCTCCAGCCGATCGATGTCCTGCGCCACCACAGCCTCAGCCTCCGCGTCCAGCAACTGGCGGATCGCCTCCTCATCGCTGGCCGGCACAGGGGTTGGCGTACGCGGGATCGGCGTCGGCGTGGGAGGCGGAGCGGGGGTCTTCGACCGCCCACACGACGTCAGCGCAACAAGAATCACCAACGAGATGAGCAACGCAAACCGAACGTTCTGCATGGGCACCTCCTGTTCAAGCGGCCCGATGATAACATAGCCCGTGGGCGTGTCAAATCACCCAAAAGCAGGACGATCACTTGCTCATCGCCCGCCAGGGGTGATATACTCGCGCCGGAAATCCAATTGGGGAGGATCCATGACCCGCTATCGCCACGTGTATCTCTCGCCGCATCTGGACGATGCCGCCCTCTCCTGCGGGGGCATGATCTACGCGCAGGCTCGAGCTGGAGAGCCCGTGCTGATCGTCACCCTGTTCGCCGGCGTCCCGGACTACGGCAACCTGTCCGAATTCGCCCTCTTCCAGCACAACTGGTGGGGCAACCCGCCGGATCCGGTGGGACAACGGCGCCAGGAGGACGAGCGAGCCTGTCAGATCCTGGGCGCCGACTGGGTCCACCTGGATGGGCTGGACGCCATCTACCGACGCGATCCGGCCACCGGGGAGACGCTATATAACAGTGACGATGACATCTTCGGCCCCCTGCACCCGGCAGACGTGATAGAAGCCGACGAGCTGGCGGCCTCCTGGCTAAAGGAGCTGCCGCTGGACGGCGCCCGAGTATACGCGCCGCTGGCGGCTGGCAATCATGTCGACCACCAACTGACGCGCCAGGCGGCCATCCATCTGGCTGAACGCGGCCTCCCCGTCGCCTTCTACGAGGACTTCCCTTACGTATCCGACGCGGAGACGCTGGTGCGAGCGCTGGCCCGTGAGATTCCCGGCGGCTGGCGGGCGCGTCAGACGTCGCTCACGGAAGAGGCGCTCGCACGCAAGAAGCAAGCGATCTCCTGTTACGCGTCGCAGAACCCGGTGATCTTCCGGCACGGGCCAGGGATGGATGAGCAGGTCGAAACGTACGCACGGCGCGTGGGTGACGGCCGACCGGCCGAGCGCATCTGGGAGCTCATCCTGGCCTGACCCGTATCCCTGTTCCGTAACATCTGCTGATCACGGAGGCACGCCATGGCACAACCGAAGGAAAATCCCAGCACGGTCATCCTCATCACCCGAGAGGGCATGGGCTCAGCGGACCACGATCTGCAACAGCGGCTCCTCAAGAGCTATCTGCGTCTCCTGATCGACAGCGAGACGTTACCGAACGCGATCTGCTTCTACACCGATGGCGTGAAGCTGCTGGTCGAGGGCTCCCCGGTCCTCGAGGAGCTCAGGGCATTGGAGGCCCGGGAGGTGCACCTCATCGCATGCAGCACCTGCCTCAACTACTTCGGCCTGGTGGATCAGGTGCAGGTGGGCATCGTCGGCGGCATGGCGGACATCATCGAGGCGCAGCGGCGGGCGGACAAGGTGATCACCCTATGAACGAACGCGAGAGCGAGTCGACCGCCATGGAGACCCAACGGGAATCCTGGGATCGCGTGATGGTGATCGCAGCCCACCCGGATGATCCCGAATTCGGCTGCGCCGGGACGATCGTGAAGTGGGCCCAATCCGGCAAGCGGATCACGTACGTGCTCCTCACCAGCGGCGACAAGGGGAGCCATGACCCGGATCTACGCCCGGGCCGGCTGGCCACGATGAGAGAGGAGGAGCAGCGAGCGGCGGCCAAAGAGCTGGGCGTGCACCGGGTCATCTTCCTGCGCTACCCGGATGGGATCCTGGAGAACACCATGGAGCTACGCCGCCAGCTCTCGGCCCTGATCCGGGAGCACAGGCCGCATATCCTGTTCACCATCGACCCGTGGCGCCACTATCAGCTCCATCCGGACCATCGGGCCGCCGGGCAGGCAGCGCTAGACGCCACCTGGTCCGCCCGGGAGTGGTACATCTTTCCGGAGCAACTGGTCGGGGACATGGAGCCCTGGCGGGTGAAAGAGGTTTACCTGTTCTGGACGGACGAACCCAACTATTGGGAGGACATCACCTGCTGCATTGAGGCGCGCATCTCGGCCCTGGCCCGCCACGCCAGCCAGGTGGGGCTTGACATCGAAAAGCTGGCCGATCGGATCCGCAAATCCGCCCAAGAGGCCGGGCGAGCGCCGGGCTACCGGTATGCGGAGGCGTTTAAGCGCATACGGCTGTGACGAGCAAGGGCAAGGGTGAGGCCCCAAGATCGCCCTTGCTCGTCACGATAGTTCGACCTCAAGGCCGCCCACCAGCCCGGCGACGATATTGTACAGCAGGGCGTTGAGGAATCCGGTGATCCCCCCGCCGATGGCCGAGGCGAGGATACCGATGATGTAGGCAATGACGCTGAAGAGGGCACCAAATCCCAGGGTCCACCCACGGCCCTGCTCCCGGATGAGCGCGCCCAGAAGGCTGGCCCCCAACAAGCCGGGCAACAGGATCGTGAAGAAGCCGAAGACGAGGAACAACAGAGCACAGAGGACGGCCCCCACCTTGAAAGCAGATCCCAACGAGATCCTGCGAACGGTTCTCATCACGCCTCTCCTTTTCCTGGCAGGGGCAAAATAGCCTCACCCCTGCTTCTTCCGGCCCTTGATCTGCGCCAGGATCTTGGCCTCCGGCCGCCTTTTGTAGAAGTCGTCCAGGGGATAGCATCCGGACACCAGCCCGTTGCGCGGTGCGGTGGTACAATCGCTGAAGGTGCGGCAGATGCGCTTGCGTTGCAGCGGCCGACCGGCCAACACGTCCGCCACCATGTCCGGATAGGTGAGCGCCATCCGCCCCAACCCCACGAAATCGGCCCATCCGTTCCGCACGACGTACTGAGCCACATGAGGCAGCCACTCCTGTAAATAAGAATACGCCGAGCCGACGAAGACCAGGTCCGGGCGATACTGCTTGAGCTGTCGCGTGACCTGGATCTGCCGGGCCACGCCCACCAGCGGATCCTCCGGCGGCTGATAGCCGTCCGACGGAGGGAAGAGGGCAGGCCGTTGGATATGGGGATTGTAATAAGGGCTGCCCGCCGAGATGCAAACCAATTCAATGTCTAGTGAGGCCAGCAAATCCAGGAAAGCGTACGGCTCAGATAGATCGATCCCCACGCCGGTGCCGTCCCCGCCAAAAGCATACCGATACACTCCATCGAACGGCTCCGGCTCACCGCGGCCATTCGGCCCCGGGCGAAACGGCACGAAATCGAAGGCGCCGAGGCGGACGCCGATGTCCAATCCGGGAGCCTCGGCCCGGATGCCCGCCACCACCTCCCGCAGAAAACGCGTTCGGTTCTCAAAGCTCCCCCCGTATCGCCCCTGGCGATCGACGGCGCTGAGAAGCTCGTGCCCCAGGTAGCCGTGACAGTGCTTGATGTCCACAAAGGCGAACCCCGCCCGCCATGCCAGCCGGGCAGCCCGCACGAAATCCTCCACCAGGCGGGCGATCTCGTCATCCGTCAGCACCGGGGCGTCAGGGTCGATCCCGAACCGCCGGTCGAGAATCGGGTGGTGATACACGATCTTGGGCTCCAGGCGGGCCTCTTCACTGGGGCGGGCGAAGCGCCCCGAGTGGGTCAATTGCAATCCCACCAACAGATCGTCGGTGCGCTGGAACCGCTCGGCATGGGCAAAGGCCAGGGCCTCTCGCAGCCTAGCCAGATCCCCGACGGTCTCCTCCGTCAACGTCAGCTGGTGTGGGTTGGCGCGCCCGTCATATCGGACGGCCACGGCCTCCCCGCCCCAGATCAGCTTGGCGCCGCTCATCCCGAAGCGCCGCCAGCGCCGCATGGTCAATTCCGTTGGACGCCCATCCCGGGTCCCATCCCATCCCTCCATGGGCAAAATGGCAAAGCGGTTCCCGATGACAAAGCCGTTCCCCAGACGATACGGCTGGGCGAGCGGGGCATCCGGGCCCGATTCCAACTCCTCATCGAGAGGCAGCTCAATACCTAACGCAGCCACATACTCTCGAAAGGCGTCGGCCGTCTTCAACGCTGCGATACGGCGGTATCTCGTCATGCTCAACCCCGTCGTGTCGTATGGAATGTGTTGAAGGCAAATCGATTGGAACCTCCACGCTCATAAGCGTCGCAAATGGAAGCCGCCGTCCACGTTGATCACCTCACCGGTGGAGAACGGGAAATACTCCTCGGCGATGGCCACGACGGCCCGGGCGACGTCCTCTGGCTGCCCCCAGCGCCGGATGGGCGTCAGACCCTCGGCGATCAGCCGATCGTACCTGTCCTTTACCACACTGGTCATGTCCGTCTCGATGATCCCAGGGCGCACCTCGTAGACATGAATGCCATACTCCGCCAGCCGATCGGCATAAAGCGCCGTGACCATGGCCAGACCCGCCTTGGAGATGCAATACTCCCCCCGGCTGGGGCTGCTCGTATACGCGCTGAGCGACCCGATGTTCACGATCTTGGGTCGCCGGATCACGCCGTCTCGAAGCAGATCGATCATCACCCTGGCCACGCGCTGGGTCAGGAAGAAGGGCCCCTTCAAGTTGACGGCCATTACCTCGTCATAGCTGGCCTCGCTGGTCTCCAGGATATCCACACGCCGTCGCGGCGCCATCCCCGCGTTGTTCACCAAAAGATCAATGCGCCCGAACGCTTGCAACACCTCATCGACCAGACGCTCCCGATCGGCCGCCAGAGCGATGTCCGCCTGCACGGCGAGGCCCCGCCTCCCCGCCCGCCCGATCAGGCACACCGTCTCGGAGGCAGCCTCGGCGTTGCCCCGATAGTTGACGACCAAATCCCATCCGTGCCGGGCGAGGGCCACCGCGATGCCCCGGCCGATGCCCCGCCCTCCCCCCGTCACCAGCGCCACCCGGCGATCGCCCACCTCAGACCGCCCATCACCCATCGTGGATCACCTTGCTGATCGCCTCTACAAAGAAATAATCCCCCCACATCACGCTCTCATCCACGCCCAACCCCTTGCGCTGATGGTAAATGCCATGCTTGAGGACCCCCTCCCACCCCGGCGTGTCCACGGCAAGGAACTCGGGCTCCGTCAACGTGTCCAGGATGCCCAGGGCATACTCCCGATACAGATGCGCCCGGGCGGGGTCGCCGGTCAGTTTGGCCAGGTTCCACATGCCACTGGCGGCAATGGCAGCTGCGGAGCTCTCATACGGCAGCGCGGGGTCCGGCTCGTCCCAATCATTGGGCGGGACGCCATGGGCGGGGGTGCGCTCGATATAGTAGTTCGCACAGGCTTCGGCGGTGGCCAGGAACCGGGGGTCCCGGGTGAACGTGTACACCGTGCCGAACCCATACAGCGCCCACGCCAGGCCACGGGCCCATGCGGAGTCCCCCCGCCAGCCCTGGTGGGTGCTCTGGCGCAGGAACTCCCCCGTCTCCGTATCGAAGATGCCCTCATGAGCCGTGCTGCCATCGCCGCGCACCAGCGTGCGGCGTGTCGTGAGCGAATGGCGATAAGCGACATCCCACAGATCGGCGTCATGGGTCTGCTGAGCGGCATAGAAGATGATGCCCACGTTCATCATGATGTCGATGAATAGGCTGTTCTCCGCAACGAAGGAGCAGAGATATCCACCCTTCTCCTGAAAGCGCAAGGCCAGCGTGCGCCCGGCCTCGATCACCACCCGATGGATCGCCTCATCGACAGTGAGGTCGTACCACCGCTTCCAGGTGGGCCAGAAGAGGAACCCGAGGTCGTGCACGGTGCGATCCGTCTTCCGATGCTCGATGAGACGTGAGTAATGTTCGGCCTTCTCCCGCCACCACGGATCGCCCGTGTGTTCATACAGCAACCACAGCTGCCCCCCCAGGAAGCCCTCGCACCAATTGGTCCACGCCTCCCCCTCATGCTTCCACTTCCCGTTCACCGTGTACATGGGGAAGTAATCGGGATACGTCTCGACCAGATGCCGCAATTGCCGCCCGGCAAACGCCAGCGCCTCCCGACACTTGTGATCGATGTCCTTGCGACCGGCCATCGGGTCTCCTCGCTCGAACAGATCGGCGCACTCCCCCGCCGGATGCGTGCAGCTCACGCCCGGTCGATGGCGACTTATGCGTCGCCACCTCACATGACCACAGCGGAATATAAGAAAGCCCCTACCTCATCCCCGGGGAGGTCGCACGCGCAGCCGCCGGGGACTCAGGCGACCCTCAGAGGTCTCATCAGCTCTTATCTTGTAGGCATTAAGCCCAGGACTTCAACACCCTATGTGGCGCGTAGATCCCATCGTGAGGAAAGAGAAGCAGACAGGTAAAACCAGGAGCATCGCCGAGCGAGCCCAGGAGAAGCGCGGCGCCCACAGACCGACACCGGGAGGTCCACGCAGCCAGGAATCGGTGCCGATCCCGCTCGACGAGATCCAACGCAGGTCGGGTTCACGCGACGCCGGGCTCCTGCTCGGCTACCTCCGTCTTGCCCATACGATCCGCATAAGCTTCCAACGCCGTTCGATTGTGCACACGCACCAGGCGCTCCAGCAGATCCGGGTCCCTGGCGCGCAAGGCGTCCAGCATACGCCAGTGCTGCTCCTGAGCCTCTCGCACCCGCCTGGCGAAGACGTCGCTGAGATAGAGGCGCCGCAAGCGCTCCCAGTGATCGACGACCTTGCTCATCAGAGCGCCCACCAGCGGGGTGCCCGCCTTCTCACAGATGAACTGGTGCAGCTGGATATTCGCCTCAGACCACTGATCCAGATCGTCCAGGAGATCGTCCATGCGGCGCAGACGCTCCTCCAGCTCCTGCAGATCCTCATCGCTCATCCGCTGGCAGGCCGCACGCCCGCTGATGATCTCCATCGCCTCCAGGAGCTCAAAGACCTCAGTGACCAGCCCCGTGTGCACCTCGGTGACCGTGGCGCCCACATAGGGCTTGATCTCCACGAACCCATCGGCCTGGAGCTGCTGCAACGCCTCCCGGATCGGGATCTGGCTCACGCCGAGCTGAGAGGCCAGATCATCAATGATCAGGCGAGTTCCCGGCGGCAAATCACCGGCCAGGATCGCATCGCGTAAGGAGTCATACACCAACTCTTTCTTGCTGCGGAAGCTAGTAATCTGTCGCATTGAGCAAACCCCTTTCATGAACGACTAAACGGAGGTTAATATATTTTATAGGTAAACGAGCATATTGTCAAACGGACTTTATTACCGGTAACGCGTCCTCCCGAAAGCATACATCATTAGCGCTCGCGTGAGCTTTACAATTTTACTACTTTGCGCTATAATTGGTTCAAGCTGGTGATCACCACCCAAGGGCGATCTTCCAGCCCTTTTGTTTGCCGGTATCCTGTCCTGCCAGGGGCCTGGGAGCGAATCCTTACATCCCTCAGGTACCCTTTTTTGTACTCCATATCCGGTAAAATCCTACACGGTGACGAAAGGCAAAGCGCCATGGCCGAAGAACAGGTTTATCTCACTCCAGAAGGTTTCAAAAAGCTACAAGAAGAGCTGGACTACCTCCGCAATGTGCGCCGACCCCAGGTCGCTCAACATATCCACGACGCCAAAGCGGACGGAGATATCTCCGAGAACGCGGGATACGACGAGGCGAAAAACGAACAGGCCTTCGTCGAAGGACGTATCAAAACCATCGAGGCCATGCTGCGCAAGGCGATCATCATCGAAGAGAGCGGCAGCACCCACGAAGTGCAGTTGGGCTCCTCCGTCACGATCAAGGAGGTTGACGGGGGCGAGCTGGAGACGTACCAAATCGTCGGCTCCGCCGAGGTGGATCCGGCCAATGGTAAGATCAGCAACGTATCGCCGCTGGGCAAAGCGCTGCTCGGCCGCCGCGTCGGCGATAAGATCACCGTACAAACCCCCGGCGGCGTCCTGCACTTCGAGGTGGTAGAGATCGCTTAGCGGCCCCACACAGGCCGACTCCACCCACGCGACCCGGCTCTCGGGTCGCGTTATCATGCCTGCAAATCGCCACATCCCAGGAGAGCAACATGAGTGAGCCACTGACCGAGCAAGAGGTCGTGCGACGACAGAAGCTGGAACGCCTGCGAGAGGCGGGCATCGATCCGTATCCGCCTCGAGCTCATCGAACGCACACGGCCGCCGAGGCCATCGCCGCATTTGAAGCGAGCCGACTCGGCGAGGACCAGCCCGTCACCGTGGCCGGTCGGCTGATGTCCATGCGTGTGATGGGGAAGGCCTCCTTCGCTCACATCGAGGACGGCAGTGGCCGAATCCAGTTCTACATCCGCCGGGATGTGGTAGGAGACGAACTCTACAACTTCTTCCGAAAGGATCTCGATCTCGGGGATTTCGTCGAGGTGACCGGGCCTGTGTTCCGCACCCGAACGGGAGAGGTCACCGTCCAGGTGCAGAAGATCCGCCTGCTGGCGAAGGCGCTGCTCCCTCTGCCGGACAAGTGGCATGGGCTTCGTGACGTGGAGACTCGCTATCGGCACCGATACGTCGATCTCATGGTCAATCCCGAGGTGCGTCAGGTGTTCATCACCCGGGCGCGAGCGGTCCAGGCCCTGCGCCGCTTCCTGGATGACCGGGGGTTTCTGGAGGTGGAGACGCCCATCCTACAGCCGGTTTACGGCGGCGCTGCCGCACGCCCCTTCATCACCCATCACAATCAGCTCGATCAGGATCTCTATTTGCGCATCTCCTTTGAGCTCTATCTGAAACGCCTGCTGGTAGGCGGCTACGAAAAGGTCTACGAGATCGGCCGAGACTTCCGCAACGAGGGGATCTCCTTCAAGCACAACCCCGAATTCACCCAATTGGAGTTCTATTGGGCATATGCTGACTACGAGAAGCTCATGCCCCTAGTCGAGGAGATGGTCGCCTACGTAGCGCAAGAGGTGCTGGGATCCCTCCGTCTACAATACCAGGGGCACGAGATCGACCTGTCCCCTCCCTGGCGACGCGTGACGCTACGCGAAGCAATCCGCGAGCGCACGAGGATCGATTACGCACAGCACCCTACGGCGGAGGAGCTGGCAGCGGTCATGCGGGATCGTGGCTTTGACCCGCAGCCCAAAGCCACATGGGGCAAACTGGTCGACTACCTCTTGAGCAGCCAGGTGGAGCCCCATCTGATCCAGCCCACCTTCGTCCTGGACTACCCCAGGGACATCTCACCGCTGGCGAAGAAGAAGCCAGATGATCCCTCACACGTGGAACGTTTCGAGCTCTTCATCGGCGGCATGGAACTGGGCAACGCCTTCACGGAGCTGAACGACCCCCTCGACCAGGAACAGCGCCTCCTGGAGATGCAGAAGCTATACGCCCCAGGGGACGAGGAAGCTCATCCCCTGGACGAGGATTACCTGCTGGCGCAGCGATACGGCATGCCCCCCAACGGCGGCTTCGGCATGGGGATCGATCGACTCACGATGCTTCTGACCGATAAGTCCTCCATCCGGGAGGTCATCCTCTTCCCCCATCTACGGAGTAAGGATTGAGCGTTCCCTACACAACACGCGGCACGCGATCACCTGAGGAGGTGTACCTCACCTACACCCGTCGAGAGCCCTCGGAGCCGGGGAGGGACGGTTGACGCATCCGCTCTACATCGCCTTCGTCTGGCACATGCACCAACCGGATTACCGTGACCCCACCACGGGGGTCATCCGCCTCCCGTGGGCCCGCCTGCACGCGGCCAAAGATTACCTGCACATGGCCGAGGTTCTGGCACAGCATCCTCATATCCACGCGACGGTGAACTTCACCCCCGTGCTGATCGAGCAACTGGAGGCGTACGGGGCAGGGATCGCGGAGGACCACATCATGCGCCTCAGCCGGCAGCCCACGTGGACGGACGAGGAGCGAGCGTACATCCGCAACCTCGGCTTCAGCGTCCATCGGGACAGGATCATCCGCCGCTATCCCCCCTATTGGGCTCTGCTGGAGCGCCATGAGGCCGCGCCCAACGATCTGCAAGCGTTCAATGACCAAGAGTACCGGGATATCCTGGCGTGGTTCCAGCTAGCGTGGACCGACCCGAACCGGCTGGAACAGGACGAGTCGCTACGGCGGCTAGTGGAGAAGGGACGGGGATTCACCGTCGAGGACCTGGAGTACATCATCGATTACCACCGAGAGATGTGCGCCCACGTGGTACCTCTTTACCGCGAGCTGGCGGAGCGCGGACAGATCGAACTCACCGCCTCGCCTTATTCCCACCCGATCCTGCCCCTGCTGATCGACAGCACCCACGCCCGACGCCCCACCCCAGGGCTCCCCGTGCCACAGCCACCATTCCAGGCCCGGGAGGATGCGGCCGTCCAGCTCCAAATGGCGATCGAACGCCACGAGCAAGCCTTCGGGAGTCGCCCCGCCGGGCTATGGCCCTCGGAGGGCGCCGTATCCCAGGAGGCCGTAGAGGAGATCGGCGCAGCCGGGTTCCGCTGGCTGGCCTCCGATGAAGCCGTGTTGGGCCGCTGTTTGGGCCGCTGGTTTCAGCGCGACGCCCAGGACGCCGTCACGACACCTCACCTCCTCTACCAGCCCTACATCATCATGATCGACAATCAACCCGGGCCGGTCATGATCTTCCGAGATCACGTCCTGTCCGATCGGATCGGGTTCGTCTATCAGCACCTGCCTGGGGAACAGGCAGCCGAGGATTTCATCGTGCGCCTGCAGATCATCCGTCACCGGCTGCCCGACACGCAACCCCACCTGGTCTCCATTATCCTGGACGGCGAGAACTGCTGGGAGGCATACGAGCACAACGGCGACGCCTTCCTCCACAGCCTCTATCGTCGCTTGCAGGAGGATCCGGACCTGCAGACGGTGACGGTCAGCGAATATCTGGAGATGAATCCCCCCCACAACATGCTGGCCCGCGTGACGACCGGATCGTGGATCAACGGGGACCTCACGACCTGGATGGGCGATCCCGGCCACATCCAGGCCTGGTCTCTCCTGCGTGATACCCGGGCGTTCCTGACCTCTTTTCAAGCCGCCCACCCCGAGCTGCCGGCCGAAGCCCGCCAACGCGCCTGGCAGGCGATCTACATCGCCGAGGGGAGCGACTGGTTCTGGTGGTACTCGGAGCGCAACACGTCCGACCAGGATGCGCTTTTCGACGAGCTATTCCGGAATCATCTGGCCAACGTCTATCGGGCGCTGGGGCAGCCCGTCCCCGAGACCCTGATGCGGCCGATCCCGGCCGAAGCTCCCTCCGCAGGACAGCCCCCCCTCCAGCCCCGATACATCACTCCCCGGCTGCAAGCTCTGCCGGACCCCTCGCAGGAATGGGGGGAGGCGATCCATGTGCAGGCGACGGCCTCCACAGGGGCCATGCAGCAGGCCGGCAGCGGCTTGCGGGCCCTGCGCGTCGCTTACGATGCGGAGAAGCTCTACCTGAGATTGGAGACCATCGAGCCGCTGACAGAGCTGCGCCTGACGGTGCAGATCCGTGACGCGGCAGGACAAGAGCACGCCCTTACATGGCAGCCGGACCAGACGAACGCCACCGTGAATGGGCGCTCACTGCCCACGGCGACGGGGGACTCCGTGCTGGAGATGGCCGTTCCTTTCGAAGCGTTAGGAACGCACCTGGGGAGTCGGTTGTGGATACAGGCGCAGGCTGCCCACGGCGATGAGGAGATCAACCGGGTGCCTACCGATCAGCCGCTGGAGGTGGAACTGACGCCACCTCCCAATGAGGCAACAGAACCACACAGGTAATGTATCCAAAATGGTGGAAATTCCGCCAGGCCTATCACAAGCCCACAGGGGAGGTGCGGAAGGACCTCCCTCCGCCAAAACATCCTCTTTTGCCGCTTTGCACCTGTCCTTTCCCGGCCTAATTCGGGTGGGCAAGGCCGGGCGAGGCAGGTGAGGGGCGGAAACCGGGAAGTTTCTTTTGAGGGGCTGCGCCCCTCAAAGCTCCCTGCTGTACTTCCACCGAAAAAGATACACTACCGCCACACAGGGTCTTTTCAAAGTCAAGTTGGGGCAGGCAGCAAGCCTATGAGCTGAAGGGACTCCTTGAGGGAGGCGCGATAATGACGGAAGGCGTCCGGGATGGATTGCCAGCCTGCCAGGCGGAGCAAGGTTA
>JAJRVX010000445.1:0-4332 GCA_024277095.1 Chloroflexota bacterium | reverse complement strand
TCGTATACTGGGGGCATATAGAATCACAGGGGCGTATGGCGACGCCCTGGAGTTCAGGATGGGACAAGGATGAAGATCACCTTTCTTGGCACCGGCGCCGCGGAAGGGATTCCGGCCATCAATTGTCAGTGTGATCACTGTCGGCGGGCACGCAGGGAAGGCCCGCCGTTAACGCGAGAGCGCAACGCGATCCTGTTTGAGCTTCCCGGCTACAACCTGCTGGTAGATACCCCGCCGGATGTGCGCAACATGATCAACCGGTACAACGTCCACCAGCTGGAAGGCATCTGGATCACCCACGCGGCCTACGAGCACGTCGGCGGCATCAAGGAGTTTGAATACTGGCAGGAACGTCTGGATCTCCTGGCCGAGGAGCGGCTCTTCAAGATCGTGAAGCGCGAACACTGGACCCAGCGGCTGGAGCAGGTGATGTTCTACATCCCCTATTATCCCGGCGCTGCGCTCTATTTCGGCGACTTCTCCATCCTCCCATTCGCCGTCCGACGCAACCTCCCCATCTTCGGATTCTCGCTGAAAGAGGGGGGGCGCCGCGTGGTGTACACGTCGGACACGCCGGCGCGTCTGACCAACTACGCCCGTTGTCTTATGCGGCACGTGGATCTGCTGATCGTGAATACGCCGGTCTTCCAGCCCCCCAAGGAAGACCACATCACGGTGGTAGAAGCCATCGCGCTGAAGGAAGAGGTCCAGGCGGGCGAGTTGATCCTGACCTACATCAACCACCACAACAAGCCACATGACGAACTCGTGGCCTATGCCCAGGAATTTGAGGGAGTGCGAGTGGCCTATGATGGCATGACCGTTGAGGTCTAGCGATCCGCCCGGATTATGCCGGGGATGGGCTCCGAACAGGCGGCACACGCCCCCTACCATCACGTCCTCTTCGCTCGCGATGACATCGCCCCTGAGACGAACAGGGGGATCACGACCATGTACATTCGGTTTCTGGGAACAGGAGCCGCCGAGGGTATCCCAGCCATCAACTGCCGGTGCGAGCACTGCACGCGTGCTCGCACGCGCGGCGGGAAGCTGGCCCGTGAGCGCAGCGCGGTCCTCTTTTCACTGCCGGATTACGAGCTGTTGGTGGATGCGCCGCCCTACATCGGCGATCTGCTGGCCAAGCACGGCGTGGAGCGCATCGACGGCATCTTCCTGACCCACGAGCACTATGACCACGCGAGTGGACTGGCAGACTTCGCCTACTGGAGCGACCGGGTTGACCTGTTGGTGGAGAAGGACCTCTACCGGCGCCTGGAACATCAGGGGCTGTTGAGCGGCCTGAAAAAGGTAGGATTCCACGTGGTCTGTCGCCAGGGCGTGGCGATCCGATTCGACGGCTTCTTCCTCACCCCGTTCGCCGTGCTACACAGCGTCCCCTGTTTCGGCCTGGTCATCTATCATGAGGGACGAAAGATCGTACACGCCGCCGACAGCAGCGGCCAGCTCACGAACTACGCGCGCCGTCTGATCCGGGGCGCCGATCTGCTCATCGCGAGCACCCCCTTCTTCGAGAGCGACGGGAATCACCACCTGGACGTGTTGGGGGCCCTTCGGTGGAAGGAGGAGCTGGGAATCAGGAACCTCATCCTGACGCACATCAACCACCACAATCTGCCGCACGACGAACTGGTCGCCTATGTGGGTGACTATGAAGACGTAAGCATCGCCTACGATGGCATGCTGATCAAGGTCTGAACGAGTCCTCCTCTCACGGCGCCACGTACCGGTATTCCAGCACGGGACCGTTGGGCACCGACAACGCCTCGGTCCACGGGTTCTGCAGCCGGGGCATGAAGCTGAGGCCGGACAGCAACGCCTCCCACAGGCTGGGCGGCCGGCGATACTCCAGGACGCGAGGCTTGCCGCGAATCCCCCCCATCTCCCCAGCCTTCTGGATGGCCGCGTCCAGATCCCCCAGCGCGTCGATCAGGCCGAGCTCCAACGCCTGCCGGCCATTGTACACCCGGCCGTCCGCCAGAGCCCGCACCTCTTCCTCCTCCATGCCACGCCCCTCGGCCACCACCTTCACGAACGTACCGAACGCGTCGTCGATCAGACGTTGCAAGATCTCCCGGGCCTCCGGGCTCAGCTTCTCGAAGATGTTCCCCTCCGCCTTGCGCGGCCCGCTACGCAGGATCACCGCCTCGATCCCCAGCTTCTCGAACAGATCGGCCGCGTTCGGGATGGTCGCGATGACGCCGATGCTCCCGGTGAACGTGTTGGGGTTCGCGTAGATGTAATCCGCCCCGCAGGCGATGTAGTACCCGCCGGACGCCGCCATCTCGCTCATGGAGGCCACAACCGGCTTGTGCACCCGGCGCAGCGCCCGATAGATCTCATCGGAGCCCACCACGCTGCCACCCGGGCTATTGATGTATAACACGATCGCCTTCACGTTATCGTCCTGGTCGGCCTCCTTCAACTGCTGGATCACGCGCTCGCTGTACGCCCCCTGCGCCCACGCGTTAGGGGCGGGACCGCTGACGATGACCCCCTCAACACGGATCAGGGCGACGGCGGGCCCCAACGTCACCGTCTGGCCCGTCGCCGCGAGGACAAGGCCGACCATCACGCACAGGCCACATAACAGGATGAGGACGAAGCCAGCCCCGGCCACCCATGGCCAGCGCTTTCGCCATCTCGGTTGAACCTGAGCCTCGGTCGCGGTCATAGCCCTCCCCCTCCCAATTTGAGCCGCCCGACGCATCGCCCCTCAGGCACGTCTCCGCCGCGCGGGTCCGGATCACGACGAGGACCGGCGCGTGGCGCACGCCGAGATCAGGAGCTGACGATACGCACGAACCGGCGACGGCCGACCTGGAGCACTCGTTCCCCGTCCGGGGTGATGGGCATGTCGATCTGTTGGACCACCAGCCCATCCAGGCGAACGCCCCCCTGTCGGATCAGACGGCGACCTTCGCTGCGCGAGGACACCAACCCAGCCCCGACCAGCACGTCCAGCACGCTTTGGGGCTGAGCCAATCGATACTCAGGCATGTCCTCCGGCAACCTGCGCTGCTGAAATACCCGCTTGAAGTGCTCCTCGGCCGGGCCAACGGCCTCATCGCCGTGGTAGATGCTCACGATCTCCCGGGCCAGCTCCATCTTCACATCGCGAGGGTGCAACTTCCCACTGCGCAACCCCTCCTCGATCTCGCGGATGCGCGATGGCGGGTAGCGGGTGAGCAGGTTGAAGTAGTTGAGCATCGCCGAATCCGGAATGCTCATGATCTTGCCGTACATCTCCTCGGGCGGCTCGTTGATGCCGATGGCGTTGCCCGTGGTCTTGGACATGCGGAGCGTGCCATCGGTGCCCACCAGGATGGGCAACGTGATGATCACCTGGGGGCGCTGCCCGAAGTACTCCTGGAGCTTACGACCGGCCAGCAGATTGAACAGCTGATCCACGCCGCCGATCTGGACATCGGTCTTCAGCGCGACCGCGTCATATCCCTGCATCAGGCCGTACATGAACTCGTGCAGCCAGATGGGATCCCCCCGCTCCATGCGCTTGGCGAAGTTCTCCCGGGCCAGGAACTGCTGCACCGTGAAGTTGGACGCCAATTTGATGATATCGGCGAAGGTCAACGACGCCAGCCACTCAGCGTTGTATCGGATAATGGTCCGTTCCGGGTCCAGGATGCGGAACGCCTGCTCCGTGTACGTGCGGGCGTTCGCCTCCACCTCCTCGGGCGTCATCTGACGGCGAGCGCTGTCCTTGTCGCTGGGATCGCCAATCAGGCTGGTGAAGTTACCGATCAGGAAGATACACTCATGCCCCAAGTCCTGGAACTGCCGCAGCTTCCGCATCGGAACGGTGTGCCCCAGATGCAGATCCGGGGCCGTGGGGTCCACCCCCAGGTAAACGCGCAGCGGACGCCCGGTCTTCTGCGACTCGATCAGCCGCTCGCGTAGCTCCTCCTCCATGCGCTCCTTGATCTGCGGGTCGCCATAATCGACGCCGCGCATCAAGATCTCCATTTGCTCATCGATGGTAAGTCCCATGAACCACCTCATGCCTGTAGGGGTCTTGCTCCGCAGCAAGTAGACGAGCGTTATTGTAACCGCGTTGGATGGGGGTGTCAATCGATTTCGCAGAGGGTAGCAGGGCCTTTTCAAAGTCCAACGTCTATATTGCGCCCGCAGGGACGAGGCAAGGTGTCGTGTCTGTATACGCATCTTCTCGGTTTCCCCCAGCACACGACGTGGCCAGACGTGCCCCACCCCCCTGTCGTCCCCCCTCCCCAATCCGCTTCGCTGGGAGGGGGGACCTGGGAGTGGGTGGTGGCGGCGGCGCAGCTCCGCTGCGCC
>JAJRVX010000444.1:0-23005 GCA_024277095.1 Chloroflexota bacterium | reverse complement strand
GGGCCAGCGCGCGCCGTGACACGGCTGGATCAGCCGATCTTGAGCGTGACCTCCAGGCCGCTACCGATGGGAACCAGCACGCTCTCCAGGGCGGGATCCCGCCGCACGCGCTCCAGGTAAGCCGTCACGGCATCCGCGTGGGAGAGGATGTTGTCGGCGACGACGATGCTGCCGGGCAACAGCTTAGGCAGCACCAGGTCAAGGTACAGGGGATAATCCCGCTTATCCGCGTCCAGAAAGACGAAATCGAAGGGACCCGGCAGCTCTTTCAGGGTCTCCCGGGCGTCCCCCACGATGATCTCCACGACATCTTCCAGCCCGGCGCGGGCCAACGTCTCCCGCGCCGCCGCGGCCCGCTCGGGCGTGATCTCGCAGGTGATGACACGACCGCCGTTCGGCCGCGTGGCGTCCGCCAGCCACAACGTGGAATATGCGAACGACGTGCCCACCTCCAGCAGGCGCGTCGCCCGCGTGGCCTGGATCAGCACGTGCAGGAAACGAGCCGAGTCCGGATGCAAGGCCCACATGCGCGACGCGACCTCCTGCGGCCGCTCTCGCTCCCGACGAGCCCGCTCCTCCAGCTCGGCGATGATCTTCGCGATCCTTGGCTCCATAACTCACGTCTCCCTTACTCGGCTTGCCGCGCCTGGAAAGCGGCAACGGTCTGGGGCTGCAGCAGGTACCAGATGATCAGCCCGCCGATGATCGTGCCAACGGGGAAGTTCAAGAGCCGCAGAACGGACAGCCCGATCGCCGCAATGCGCGCCCATTCCCTCATCTGCCAAAGCCCCCATCCCACGAGGATATTCGCCAGGGCCAGCAGGAACAGGAACCCGGCCGCCAGCACCATGATCCCCCCGACGATGGGGACGGCGACACGCGCATCCGGATCCCCGCTCGCCGCCACCCCCACGATGAACGGGATCGTCAGCAGCGCGCATATACCCATCCCGATCAGCACCCCGATCACCAGATGATACAGCGCGATCACCAAAACGCCATCAGGGCGACGCTCCATGATCTCCCTCCTCACTCACTGAACCTGGACGAAAGCATCCTCCCTCACCTGGAAGATGAACACCTTGGGATCTTGCAAGTCCCCGTTCTCCTCATAACGGATCGGGCCGATCAGGGTGTCGATGCGCGCTTCTCGGAGGGCGGCGGCGATCTGCGGGCCATCCACCTTCCCTGCCTTGCGAGCGCCCTCCGCCAGAACGGTCATCGCCACATAGCCGTTGATGGAATACGTATCCGGATTGCGATATTCCACCGCCTGGTACGCCTTGATCCAATCCTCATCCACAGCCAGCGCCGGGCTTGGAGCGAAGGCGCTCACGTACATTCCCTCCGCGGCTCCATCCGACTCGTCGATCGTGGCCGACAGGAAGGCCCCATCACTGGCCAGCATGGGTACGGAGATCCCCGCCCGCACCAGGGCCGACCGGAGGTAGGGCGCTTCGATCTCGTAACCCGCGTAGAAGATCGCGTCCGGGGCAGCCTCCTGGATACGGGCCACTTCCTTCCCGTATTGAGATTGTCCCTCGGCCACCTGAAGGGTGAGCACCACATCCGCCCCCAGGCGTTTCAGCTCCCGCGTGATGAGATCGCGCAGGCCGATCCCGTACTCCGTGTCGTTGTGGATGACGGCGACCCGCCGCGCGTTCAATTTCTCCACGAGGAAGACAGCGTCCACCCGAGCCTGCACCGCGTCGTTCGCGTTCACCCGGAAGAAATTGCGATACCCACGCTGGGTTAGCGAAAGCTCCGAGGCGGTAGGGGTGATGACGACGATGGGGAGATCCTTATAGATCTCCATGGCCGCCAGCGTCTGACCGCTATTATAGTGCCCGACCACCCCCAGCACACGCTCGCCGCCTTGGACCGCCTGGCGTATCTGCTCGGCCACCTGCACGGCGACATCGGAATCCGATTCGTCGTCCAGGGCGATCACCCGGATCTGATACCCAAGCAGTCCACCGGAACGGTTGATCTCCTCGGCGGCCAGACGCACTCCGCCGACCACCGTCTGTCCTCCATTAGCCTGGAAACCGGACAACGGCGCGGCGACGTAAACGGTGACCTCCCCCTTGGGAGCGGAGGAGCACCCCGTGACCAGCCATCCCAACAGCAACAGCCACACGACAATTCGGCGCATGCCCTTCCCCACGATCAAAGAGATATCCATCGGTGAAGATCCCCGTGAGAGGGAATCCCACCACGATTGGAAAGCACGACCTCACGATTCAACGGAGGCCCCCTCCTCGAAGGAGGCTTCGTACACCTCGTCGATGGCCTGCACGATGTCCTGGAGGGCGGCCACCTGATCCGAGATGTCCTTTCGCAACCGTCGGGCGCGATCACTGTCCACGTCACGGGCACCGATCAACTGGATCTGGGAGTACACCGTCCCCAACGCCGAGATGGTGGCCTCCAGCTGATAGCGCGCCCGGTCCATGGTGTTATCCAGCGCCTCCAGGCTACGCCACTGCGCCTCCCGGCTTTTCAGGGCAGCCTCCAGCTGCGCCCGCACGCTGGGGTCGTCCTCCCGCTGGAGCTGAGCGCGCAGCCGTTGGATATCCTCCGGCACTTTGGCCCGATCGCGATGGATGATCGGGTCCGACAGGTACGCGTCCACCTTCTCCGCCAGCCGATAGATGCTCTCCAGCCAGTCCTCCAGCTGTCGGACGGTCTCCATCAGATGATCGCGCAACACCCCGGAGCGCTGTCGATGAACCAGCCGCTCCATGCGTTCGTGATAGCGCAATGCCTGCTCCACCTGGGAGCGCAGCGCCTCATCCCGGATACGGCGCGGGTTGAACCGCTGGCGAAAGAGCTCCGCCACCACGCGGGCGTTGGTTTCCGGATCCGTCAGGCTGGTGTATACGATGAGCAGCACGGCCGCGCAGGCCAACGCCCCCCATCCCCAGATCGGCCAGCCCGGAAACGGCTGTGGGAAGAAATAGGTGAGCAGGATCGCCCCCGCGATCACCACCGCGCTCTCCCAGCGGAACAGAGCGTACTGGATCATCGCCCCACGGGCGCGTCGTTCGAGTTGGTCTCGGGTTCGTTCGCGAGTCATCAGAAGTAACTGGACAGGATCTTATAGAGTTCTCGAATGGTCTGCAGATCCCCCTGGCGGACCTGTCCCCCCGACGCCTCGGCCAGCGCCTTCAGCACATCGTAATCCGCGTCGTTCCCGTAGGCGATGGCGAAGATCACCACCGGCGGCCCCTCCTGGTTACCCTCCTGGATCTCCCGGACCAGCGCCTTCAGCTCGATGTTCGACGAATTCTCGCGCCCATCCGTCATCACGACGATGGCGTTGATCCGTTCCGCGTCGTTCAGACGCCGCAGACGCATATAGGCGGTGCGCACAGCGTCCAACAGGGCCGTTCCCCCACCTGCCTCCAGCTGGTTGATCCTCTGCACAAGCCGGGCCCGGCTCTCGCCCAGCTCCGCGAGGGGCTCGATATGGTTGACCTGGCCGGAGAACTCCACCATCCCCACGCGCTCCAGGTCCCCTTTGATCTGATCCAGGAAGATGCGCAGCGCCTGCTGAGCGGCCTCCAACTTCTTCCCCTCCATGCTCCCCGATGTATCCACCACCAGGAAGACGTTGGTGTGGCGCTTCGTGTACCACCAGACGTTGCGCACGACCTCCACAACTTTGGGCCCGGGGATCTGGAGGGTGGTCTGTGGCTGCGTCGGATCGACGCCGTTCTCCTCGGTGAGGGGAGACCCGGCTCCATCCAGGGGGATGCTCAAATCGGCCGGGCGATACCCGGCCGTCAGGATCCGCTCCTGTACGCCGGGAGACAACAGGAACTCCCGGAACGCCTGAAACGTACGCCGCTGGTTGGCGGTGGGCTCCGGCCGCTCCAGGAGGGCCAGCGGGTGGTCGGCCCACAGCGTCCCCTCGACGGGATAAATGGCCACCAGGCGCTCGGACGGACCTTCCAGGTTGAATTGGACCACCAGTTGCTCCTGGATCACGAAGGCATCCAGGAAACGTCGGCCCTCCTCTCGCGCCCGTTTCAGGACGGCCAGCTCGCCCTCGCCGTAGTACCGCACCGTCCGTTCGATGGCGGCCACATAGTCGAGGGTGCTCTGGGCCTGTGCGTCCTCGATCGTCAGATCGCGCACCTTACCCACGGCCGCGTAGAACTCGGCCAGGGTGGCCAGCAGACCACTGGCATGGCTGGTGGAAGCGTGATTCCACTTGAAGTCCGGGTCTTGCTGGGCCTTCCGCTGGATATCGCGCCACCCGATCGGTCGGTCCGGCCATCCCAGCTCTTGGGCCACCGATTCCCACGCGGCGATGACGATGGGGCTGACCGCGTATCGGGTGGTATCAGCGATGATACGCGGGGCGATCCCCTCCGTCGCGCCGACTCGTTCCGCATAGGCGCGATCCAGTTGATCCAGCCAGAGGGACGAGTCCGGGTTGAGCGCCTGTATCGAGGCGGGAACCCGGTATTCCGGGAGCGCCTGCTGTAAAGCGGCCTCGATCATCGCCTCCGAGTCCATGGCCTGGATCTGCACGACCATCTTCTTCCCATCCGGGGTGCGCCGCTTTTGCCTGTTAAAGTCATCGGCCAGCTCCTGCAGCAGCGCTTCCTTCTCCGGGGAGACGGCGATGGCCAGGGTGGCGCTGTAGGGATCGCGAGAGGGCTTCTCGGCCGTCGTGAGGGAATCCCTCCCTCCCCAGGCGAGGGCGAGAAGGAAGACACAACACGCGAGCAGGAGGCCGGTCATGGCCAGCGCGCCGCCGATCAGCAAATTGCGGGAGGGACGTTTTCTGCGTGTGCGCTCGTGGCGGGTCATCGCTCTACCTCTGCGCGACGTTCAGGTCGAACCAGCGTAAGAGCGCCAGCAGCACGTCCCGATCCGGGGAGCGCATGGCCTCGGTACGCGGCACCACGGGGCGTATCCCCCGATCCTGATACCGCACGAACAGGCTCTCGCCGTCGGTTACGGGCACCTCCGGATTGGCCGGCCGCAGGCCATACTCGATGGCCTGGCGTTGCACCTCTGGGGAGAGCAGGAAGCGCTCGAACTCCAGCGCCGCGTTCTTCTCCAGAGCCGTGGTCTCCGGCCCCATCCAGACGGTGAAGGGGAAGTCAAACCAGGTGACGTACTTGGGATAGTAGATGCGCAGCGGATCCGCCCAGCGCGTCTCGATCCCGGCCATGTTCGTCAGCAGGTCGCTCTCCAGGAGCTGGCCGCCATCGCCCACGGAGTACCCGAAGAGGGCGAAGTCCTCGGCCGTATACGCGCTGCCGCCGCTGACATCCGTCACCGCCCCCATGAGCTCTCCCAGCCAGCGCTGGAAGTCGGGGTTTGTGACATCGGCGGTGGAGATATCGGGACGATCGTAGTACTCCCCGGCCGCGGCGATCATGGCCGCCAAGCCGCCCACGTTCTTGCGAGGATTCGGCACCACCAGCTTGAAGAACCCCCACTCCGGGTCGCCGCCCAACTCCGGCCACCCCCCTTTGGCGATCGCCGCGTCGTGGATCGTCCGCCAGTTGATCTCGCCGAAATGCGCCTGCAACACCCGGGCACGGCTCTCATAGATGCCCCAGGCGAACAGGGACACGACGATGGGGCGAGCCCGATACTCGCCGTCGGTCAGGAACACGTCTCGTCCCAGCCGTTCCTTATACGTGGCGTTGGCCAGCTCCACCAGATAGCGGGAGTCCGGGATCCACACGGTGGGGAAGCGCTCCAACCGCTCCCGTTCCTCCGAGGAGAGCTCGTCGGGCGAGCGATCCCCCAGAATGCCGAATTCGTCCCGATCCCATTTCCCCAGCGCGGCGAGCCCATCCATGGCGATCACCTCCACGGAGATGGGTTCACCCTCCAGCTTGTGCTTTTCCTCGTTGAACTGTCGGGCTGCCGCCCGCACCCACGGCTCCACGGGGAGCGCGGTGAGAATGCGCACCTGGATGGGGCCGCGCGGGGTGATGGTCAGCGGCTCCGGCCGGCTGAGGGCCCGCCAGATCAGCGACGCGGCCACGATGGCCAGCGCCACCAGAATGACAGCGAAGAAGATGATGCGCGTTCGATTCATCCTCGGGCCTTTCGAGATGGGAAGGCTACCACCCCAATCAACGGCCGGACTCAGCCGTCCGTCGGAGCGTCATGCACCTACATCTCATCATGGGAAGGCTGCCGTCCCTCGATCATTTCACGCGTGACACGAGCGTCCTGGCCTGACCGTTGAAGCCGCCGAACGATCTTCCACAGCCCCCAAAGCGGCAAAAGGAAAAGGATCAGGCCGAGCAGGACGATGATGAGCTCAGTCGAGCCCAACGTGGACATATTCCCCCTCCCCAGAGAGACTACGCCAACCCAAGCCGCTTCTTGCGCTCCTCCAGCTGCGCCTCCAGGGTGTGTCGCTCCAGAACCTCGTCCATCTGAGCGTCCAACCGCTGCGCGTACATCTCGGACTGGGCCTGCGCCTTATCCAGCCGGGCGCGAATGCTCTCCGCCACCCGCGCGATATCCGAATCGCCGGCCCCTACCAGATCATCCAGCGACTGAATGGCTCGTACCGTGATCTCCTTGGACTTGGCCAGGTCCAGCAGCGCCCTGAGCTCCTCCCGCTCCTGCTTCACGGTAGTCAGCCGGGCCTCCAGTTTCAGCTTCGCATCCAGCAGCTTCTGGTACTCCGCCTCCTGGCGGGCCAGCTGCTCGCGATAGCTCTCCAGCAGCCGCTGTGTGGAGTTGAGCTTGCTCTGAGCCGCCATGGCCAGCTCTTCGCGTCCCTCCTGGAGGAACAGATCGATGTTGCGATCCAGCTCCGCGACCTTTTTCTCATACTCCCCGGTCTTACGCTTCAGCGTCTTGACCTGTCCCCCGACGGTGGCCGCCGCGTCCTCCAGATCCTCCAGGTTGTCCTCGATCTGGCGGATGTACTGATCGACGACCGCCAGCGAGTTCGCTTTCAAGGCCCGATCGACCAGCGCATGCAGGTTCGCCCGGATCAACGTGTCCACCTTTTCCAGCAGAGAAGCCATCGTCATTTCCTCCTCAAGAGTTTATCGGCATCCCCTCCGGGCACACCGGCAGGCCGGCGCCCGTAAGGGGATACGGGAGATTCTGAAGGGCCTTCCTTATCCGAAGCCCTGAGAAGACAACTCGCCGGGGAAGACGCTCGATTCCCCTCAGGAGATGAGGCTTCCGTCGGCCAGCCTCATCCTCGCGCCCGCCCCCGCGTCACACATGACCGGCGACCGACTTCAAGCTGACACCCATGGGGAGGAGGGACAGGGTGGGCGAAGGTCACCCGCCGACCAGCTTGTATCCGCGGCCGCGCACGGTGATCAGATAGCGCGGGTTGGACGGGTCGGGCTCGATCTTCTGACGCAGCCGGCTCACCAGCTTTTCGATCCGCGCGTCGTCCACCTCGTCGATGTACGCCTCACCCCACACCGACTCCACGACGGTGTACTTGTCGCAGATCTTCCCCATGCGTCCGTACAGGAGCAACAACAGCCGGTATTCCAGATTGGTCAGGGCGGGCGTCGGCTTCCCGTCCACGTACACCTCGCCCGAGTCCACATCGACCACGATCCCTCGTGCCTCCGGCCGCTGCACCAGGTGCTGGCGCTGCACGTACTCGGTGAACGCCCGGCAGAAGAGGCGCGGGTCATCGCCGTTGCTGACGAGCACCCGCTTCTGCTGGAGGGAGGTCAGCCCGATGGGATCCGGACGCCTGCCGGGATCAAACAGCGCGAGCAGGGCCTGCTGCTCCGCCTCCGTCAGGTGACGCCACACCTTGGCGCACTCCGAGCGCACGTTCAGGCTGGAGGCCAGGCGCTCCGCCACCTGTCGGTGGATAATGCGATCCTGGATGGCATCCCGCACGGGCTGGCCGGTAACCAGGCCCAGCTCCCGACTCACCGCCTCCAGAAGGCCCGGATGTCCCCCGGCCCACTCCAGGATGAACTGCACATCGGCATCGCCAAAGGTGACCGGCTCTCGCTCCGTGAAGGCGGCGATGAAGCGCCGCGCATCCTCCTCGTTCAACGGCCCCAGGTAATAGCGATAGTGCGCGAACAGCTCGTTGAATTCGCCCACGTCCTCGCCGCCGCGAATCTCGCTGAGCCGGCGATCGGTGGCCGTGACGTACGTGAGCTGGCGTAGATATTGATCTCGCAGGGCCCGCAGGTTGAGGAACACCCGGCCATCGATGTGGGCCAGAGGGGCGTCGAACTCGTCGAACAACAACACCAAATCACGACCCAGTTGCTTGACCAGGATCGTGATGGCCTGGTTGAAGCTGAGCGGCACGTGGAAGGGGCTGGGAGGGCTGACCACGGCCTCATAGGCGGTGCGCAGATCCCCGTCAATGCCGCGCTCCTGAACCAGATCGCGCAATTGATCCAGGATGCAGCGCAGCACCAGCTCGTAGAACCCCTGGTCGCTCATCTCCAGCATACGGTTGCAATCGATATACACCAGCGCCAGCTGATCGGCGTCCGCCCCCAGATGATCCCGCTGCACCCCCGGATCGCGAAGCTGGCGCATCAACGCGGACTTGCCGATGTTGCTGATGCCGATAATGGAACAGGGATCCAATCGACGGATATAGCCGAAAATGTGCTCTGTCTCCTGCCATCGCGGGCGCGTGGCAGTCCTTCCGTGAACGATTCCTACCATGACGTCATTGCCTTCCCTGCAAGTCGTTTGTCCGTCATCCATCGAGGCGAGAAGGGGGATGATCGCCTCACGAACCTCCGCCCTCGTCGGGGATATTCCCGATTGTATCTACGCACCATTCTCCCGGGCGTTTCGCCCTTCGGCCCGCTCCTGCCCGATATTCGGGAGATAGACGGGCACGGTAAAGATAAAGGTGCTCCCTTTGCCCTCCTCGCTCTCCACCCAGATTTTACCGCCGTGCGCCTCTACGATCCGTCGAGCGATCGCCAGGCCCAATCCCGTGCCGCTGAATCGTCGCGTGGAGGAGCTGTCCACCTGGTAGAAGCGATCCCAGATCTTGTCGATCTGATCCGCCGGGATCCCGATCCCCTGATCCTCCACCTCGACGCGTATGAACGTATCCTCTCGCCGCATTCGAATCGTGATCGTCCCCCCTTGCGGGCTGAACTTGATGGCGTTGCCGATTAGATTGTCGAACACCTCGCCCAACCGGCCAGGATCCCCCCATACATCCGGCAGGTCCTCCTCCGCGTCCACGACCAACTGCAGCCCGTTCTGCTGTGCCACCACCTCGGCGCCCCGCACGCAGGCCCTCGCCACCTCCACCAGGGACGTCTGCTGCCGCTCTATGACCTCCGTCTCCGCCTTCTTCAAGGAGATGATATCGTTCACCAAGTGAATGATGGCATCCCCCCGGTTGGCCATGACGCGGAGGGCCTCCTCCTGCTCCTCGGTCAACGGGCCCAACACCCCATCCAACAGCAATTCCACGTATCCCTTGATATAGGTTAACGGCGTGCGCAGCTCGTGGGACACGTTCTGCACAAACTCGTCCTTCATGCGATCCAGCTGCTTCAGCTCACGATATGCCCGATCCAGCTCCTCCGCGCGGGCGCGTTCGGCGGCGTACAGGCGGGCGTTCTCCAACGCGATGGATACCTGGTCCGCCAGCGCCTGCAACACGAAGAGGTCGTCGCTATCGAAGGCATTGACCTGATCCGACTGTACATCCAGCACGCCGACCACCTTGTCAGACAGGCGCATAGGCACCGCCAACTCCGCCCGCGTGTCCGCCAGAGGCTGGAAGAGGTAGTAGCGCGGCTCCTGAGACACATCGTTGGCGAGCAACGGCTTCCCGGTGGAGGCCACCCAGCTCACGATGCTCTGTTTGGTCAACGGGAGGCGGAGGATGGGCTCGGTCACCTCGTAAACGCCCGCCCCAGCCTGCAACACGACGTATTGTCCCGTATCATCCAGCGTCCACAAGCTGACCTGGGAGTAGCGGAAGCGCGCCTGAAGCAAGCGCGCCACCTCTATGAGGAGGGTCCGCAGATCGAGAATGGCCGTCACGCGCTCTGTGACCTCCCGAATCGCCTGCAACTGCACCGCGCGCCGGTGCTCCCCCTCGAAGAGGCGCGCCTTCTCAATGGCGGTCGCCGCCAGGTCCGCCATGGCGTGCAGCAACCTCTGGGTGGCCTCGTCCGGTATGGTGTCGAGGGAGATGATGCCGATCGCCCCCGCATCGGTGATGAGGGGGATCTGGATCACCTGAGGCGTGATCGGCCACCCGAAGTCCACCACCCGGGGATCGCGACTGGTGTCCTCCGAGATGATGATCTTGCCCGTGCGCAGGGCCTCCCCGATCAGTCCGACCTCGGGCGGGATATTCCGGGCGTTGAACGAGGCCACGAAGTCATCCGGCAGCCCCCGCCAGGCCACCACGCGCAGCGCGTTCGCGCGCCGGTCGACCAGAATGATGGCGGCCTCCTGGCGACCGGCCAGCTCAAAGGCGCCATCCAGCACGATCTCCAGGACACGCTTGAGCTCGATGGCCTCATTGAGCGCCTCGCTGATGCGCATCAGGGCGGAGAGCTCGCGGACACGCTGCGCCGTCTCGGCGTGCAGCCGGGCGCGCTCGATGGCCACGGCGGCTTGATTGGCGAACGCCTGCACCACCTCCGCATCCCTTTGCGAGAAGGCGTGCGGCTGCTCGCCGTCCACCGCCAGGATGCCGATCAACTTCGGCGCCTCCCGTCCCCCCACCAGCAGGGGAGCCCCCATCCAGGACCGCACATGCTCCGTGCCGGGGAGCTTCACCCACATGGGCTCCTCCCGCGTATCCGGGATCACGTGTGGATGTGGGGAGGTGGGATCGAAGCGCGTCAGGTAGTCCCCCGCCTCGACGCGGAACCCGAGCACGTTCGTCTCCTCGGGGAACCCATGCGCCGCCCTGACCTTCAGCACCTCCTGACCCGCGGGGCCCCGCTCCTGTAACATCACACAGGCCGAGTCGTAGGCCACCGCCCGCTGCAAGTGAGTCAGGACGAGCGCGAGCACGGTGTCCAGGTCCTGCACCGCGTTCAGCGCGCCGGCCATATCGCGCAACGCCTCCGCCAGCTCCCGAGCTCGCCGCTCGGCCTCCAGCCGCTGCGCCTTCTCCAGCGCGACGGAGATCTGGTTCGCGAACAGGGTGATCGCCGGCACATCGGTGGGCTGCAGGTCCCCGAGAACGATCAGGCTTCCCTCCGTTTTGCCCTCGATCCTGAGCGGCACCAGGATCATACGCCAGGAAGAGAACTCTTTTGGAAGCTCTGAACTTCTCGTCGTCGGATCCAGATTCAGAACATCCCAAAAGAAGTCCTCCAGATCATCTACATAGATGGGGGTTTCCCCATCCAAGTGTACGGGATACTTCTCACTCCACTTCGGCACGAAGGAGAACTTCAAGAAGGGTTGCCCCAACACCTGATCCAGAGCCTGTATGACGTGCTCCGGCAGGGAAGTGTGGCGAACCTGCCAGGACGATCGGTCAGATGTCACCGTGCCGATGAGGGCGTAGAAGCCCAACCTTTTCATCTCCCGGGCGACGGTCTCAAAGATCTCCTCCAGCGTCAGCGCGGCCTGCACCGCCACAGCCGCGCTGCTGAGCGTGTGCAACAGCTCTTCCGATCGTTTCCGCTGGCTGATGTCCGTGAACGCCGTCAGGAACCCCTGTAACTGGTCATCCTCCAGAAGGGGCGTCGTGCTGGCCAGTACGGGTAGTTGGGTGCCATCGGCCCGGAGCAGCGAGATCTCATACTGCTGCGTCTCGTGGGGGCAATTCTCATCCAATCGCGGGTTTTGATCTCGCCAGTCCGGCGGCAACAGCTTTTCATACGACCACCCGATGAAACTGCCGGGAGCGTACCCCAGCATCTCCTCCAGCCTCCGGTTCGCAAAGACGATACGCCCATCGGGGGAGGTGAGCAAGAGCCCCTCGGCCATCGTCTGGATGATGTTCTCGTTGAAGTCCCGTAGCTCCTCCACCTCCGCGATATGCTGCAGCGTCGCCTGGAAGAGCCGGGCGTTCTGGATCGCGATGGCCGCCTGGCGCCCCACGCTGGAGAGGATGGCGATGTCCTCCTCGCTGTAGGTGCGATTTTTCTCCAGATCCACGACGGACAGGGCTCCCATAACGCGATCGCCCACCATCAGCGGCACCGCCAGCACGGCTTTGATGCCGGCGGCGACGAATTCAGGCACGGAGCGAGGGTAGGCTGCGTAGTCGGAGACCACGACGGGCTTCCGAGTCTGAATGACCTCGCCTATGAGGCCCTCCTGGACCGGGATGGTGATCTGGGACAGCTCCTCCGGCAGGTTATGCAGATACGGGTACGTGATCATCTGTCGCGCCTCGTCCAGGAGGGCGATCCCTCCCGCCTGGCCGCCCACCAGCTCCTCGGCGATCTCGATGGCCAGGCGCAGAACCCGGGGCAGGTCCAGCTCCGCCACCAGGCTCTCGCTGAGCTCGCTCAGACGCTGCTCCCGGCGCAACCGGCGGGCCACATCCTCGTACAGCCGGGCGTTGTCCACGGCCACGGCGGCCTGGTCCGCCAGCATCGCCAGCAACGTCAGCTCCTCCTCGCTGAACGTGTGAGGGTGAAGATAGGCCAGGGTCAACGCCCCGATGGGCTCCCCGGCGCGCAACAGGGGAAAGGCCGCGATCGCCTGTATCCCCCACCGCTTGGCCTCCGGCGTGTTGAACAGGGGATGGGAGGGAGCATCGCTGATCACGATGGGGCGGCGCTGCCGTATGGCGCGCGCGGTGATGCCATCCTTTCGCGGCTTGTATGTCACCGGCCGGGGGATGCCATCCGCCCAACTCGCGGTGCCGAAGAAGAATTGATCGGAGGCCGCATCATAAAGATACAGGTGGGAATCGGTCGCATCGGTGAGCATCAGCACGCTATCCACGATGCGCTGCAACACGGCCTTCAGATCCAAGGAGGCGGCCACATGCATGCCCAGCTCGCGGAGGGTCTCCATCTGGGTCGCCCACCGCCGGGTCTGATCATACAGCCGGGCGTTTTCCAGCGCGAGGGAGATCTGCTGGGCGAAGGCCAGGGCGACCTTTTCGTCCTCCTCCGTGTAGAACGCCTGCTTTGCGCTGTCCAGCGTGAGGACGCCCAGGACACGATCCTCCACCATCAGCGGCACGCCCATCCAGCTCCGGATGTACTCGAAGCCGACGTCAGGAGCCCACAACTCGCTCGCCCTCACGTCCGCGATGCGCAAGGGCCGCTTGGCCTGCGTGACATGATAGCCCGCGCGTCGCTTATCGAAGGGGGACCAGATCTCCTTCAAGGCCTGAGACGTCACGCGGCCGGTGGCGAACAGGATGCGGAACCCCTCCCCCTCGATCAAGGAGATGGCCGCGCTATCATAGGGGACCGTCTCCCTCAGCCCCAGAAGGGCCTTCCGAGCGACCTCGCGCAGGTCCAGCGAACTGGTGATCGCGGTGCTCAGCTCCCGTAGAGCTTCCGCCTGGCGCCGGCGCTTCTGCTCAGCCTCGAACAGCCGGGCGTTCTCGATGGCCACGGCGACCTGCGCCGCCAACGTGCCGAGCAACTCCAGATCGCTCCGGGTAAGCGAGCCCACGCCGAAGTTCTCCACGTCCAGCACGCCCAGGACCCGATCCCCCAGGCGTATCGGGACACAAAGCTCGGCGTCAGTGGGCACAGAGGTTGGGACGTACTCCGGGGCCTGGTGGACGTTCGGCAACAGGATAGGCCTGCCGGTGCGGGCTACCGTTCCCACGATCCCCTGGCCCAGGGGCACCCTCACGAGCTTCCTCAGGTCCTCCTCGCTATGCCCATGCTGCGCCTGCAGATGCAGGGCCTCCCCCTCCAGCGTATACAAAGCCACCAGGGGATAACGGAACTCACCGGCGAGTTCCGAGACGACCAGGTCATAGAGCTCCGGCAACGAGAGGGAGGAGCGGATCGCCGTCCCCAGGCGGTGCAACGTGGAGAGACGGCTGGCGCGGCGATGAGCGCGCTCTGCCTCCCGAGCGCGTCCGATGATGAGGCCCACCTGACGCGCCAGCGTCTGGCAGACCCGGACCTTCTCCTCCGACAGCGCGGAGCGGTCCCAGGAGCGCCCCTCGCCCAGGGCGATGATCCCGATGACGCGGTCCTCCACGATCAGCGGGACCAGGGCACCGGATTGGGCGTTGGGGAAGAAGGTGATCGACATCTCAGGTTCCGACGCATGGATGATCGGGAACTCCCCCTCCGCCCTGGGCAACCGTGACGCCCGCACCACGATGATGGGATGCGCCTCGTGGATCACGGATCGGCAGATCGGGGCATCCGCCAGAGGGATCGGCTGCCACAGCCCCGGCTTCCACGCGACGGCGCGCAGCGTATAGGAGGCCCGGGTGACCAGGGCCTTTCCGTGGGTGTCCAGCAGGAGTACGCGACAGGCAGTCACGGGCAGCCGTTCGGTCAGCTCCCTGGCCAGGCTCGCCAGCGCCTCCTCCACGGTGGCGGAGGCCATCAGCGCCTGGCTGGCCTGCAAGACGAGGTCTAACTCCTGGTTGCGCTGATGGATCCACTGCAGGAGGCGCTGATGATTCAGGGCGATCGCCGCCTGTCCGCGTATGGCCGCCAGCACATCCTGAACCACGTCCGAGGTGAGCTCCCCCGGCTCACGGCTGGCGATCAGCAAAGCCCCCACCAGCTCCTGATTCACCGCCAATGGGCAGACCAGGATCAGGTGATCCTGATCCATCGTAGGGGAGAAAGCGACCTCCTTCAAGCCGTCCGGCCCCGCCACAACACATCCTAGCCGGCCCTGAGAGACGATCCTCCCCAACACCGAGCGGTTGAGAGGGATGGTCGCGTGGCGGCGCGTGAAACGATCCGGCATGTTGCGCTGGGCGATCAACCGGAGCAGGTCATGACGCTCCTCCAATGTGTAGACCGCGCCTGAAGAGGCGCTCAAGGCCTCCAGGACCCGCTCCAGGATCGCCATACCCACGTCCTCCCAAGGGGGCGGAGGAGGCAAACCAACCGACGAGAGCGCGGATGGGGACTTGGAATCGCTTTCCCGGGGGAGATAATGAGTCGAGGCCGCTGTCACAGCGCATTACCTCCTAGCATAGATCTCCATGATCTCCGCAACCGGGCCACAGCACGCACCCCCCTGTGCGCTGGGGCGGATGACGCATGCCATATCCGGATCGGATCTCCTATCCAACCCCATCCCCAGGGCCCGGACTCGATATATCCGCAGATGTGCATCCCATCTCGACAGATCGCGAAGCCATCCCGTAAAATCGTTCACACATGCTCTCACCACGGCGTCACGTCCATCGACCGGACGGGAATAGTAGATGAGCGGACATCCTGCCTGTCCGCCCATCTCGTTTTGACTTCCCCGGCCGTCTCCCTCCGCGTCTCGATGCTGGTGTGATCAGGAGGTATCTCCAACTCAACGCCTGCGCTTACGTTTACGTGATGCGCGCGACTTGCGCCTAGAGGCGGCCTTCTGCACCCTCTTCGGTTCCCCCTGGGGGGGAGGCCCGCCATCCCCGCCGGCCTGGTCCTGTCGCATGTGACAATGCTTATATTTCTTCCCGCTACCGCACCAGCAGGGATCATTTCGGCCCAGGGTGTGCGTGCGTCGTATGGGCTGAGGGGCCGACGCGGCTCCGTTCCCCCGATGCGCCACCATGCGGCCCCGGAAGACGGGAGCAGGAGCCATCTCCCGCACCGGCTCCACGTGAAAGATCTGATGGACGATGTCCTCCTGGATCGCCGCCAGGAGGCCCTGGTACATTTCATGCGCCTCTTTCTTAAATGCCACCAAAGGATCGACTTGTCCATAGGCTCGTAGGCCGATACCCTCTCGGAGCGTATCCAGATCGGTCAGATGCCGGACCCATCGGTTGTCGACGGCCCGCAACATCACCAGACGTTCGATCTGGCGCATGGTCTCCGAGCCCAGGGAACGCTCCTTCTCCTCATAGCGCTCCCTTGCCAGCTCGAGTAGCCGTTCCTCGAGCTGCTGTGGCGTCAGCTCCCGCCATCGCGCGGCCGTCTCCGTCGCGGGCAGGGGGAAGATGCGGTTCACGGCTCTGTGCAGCCCGTTCAGGTCCCACTCCTCCGGCAGAACCTGGTCGGAGGTATACGTGCTGACCAGGGCCCGGATCTCGTCCTCGATCATGCCCATGATGGTGGGCTTCATCGTCGGCTCGGAGAGGATGCGCCGCCGCTGCGCATAGATGATCTCGCGCTGCGTATTGACGACGTCGTCATACTCCAGCACGTGCTTGCGCAGGTCGAAGTTATACCCCTCGACCTTGATCTGGGCGTTCTCGATGGCCTTAGAGATCATGTTGTGCTCGATGGGCACGTTGTCCTCGACGCCCAGGCGTTCCATGAGACCAGCGATGCTCTGCCCGCCGAACCGACGCATCAGGTCGTCTTCCAGAGACACGTAGAAGCGCGACGAGCCGGGATCGCCCTGCCGGCCGGAACGCCCACGCAGCTGGTTGTCGATCCGGCGCGCCTCGTGGCGCTCCGTGCCGATCACGTGCAGCCCGCCCAGGGCGACCACCTTCTCCCGGTCAGCGGCGCATTCGCGCGTCGCCTCGGCCAACACCTCGGCCCAACGTTCGGGGAAGACCTTCGTGGGATCCTCCCCGCGACGAAGCATCTCCACCGCCTCATTCCATTGCGCCTGCGGGATGGTGGTCAGGTCCACACCCTCACGGCGGAGCCGCTCCCGAGCCAGATTCTCCGGATTGCCACCCAGCAGGATATCCACACCACGGCCGGCCATGTTGGTCGCGATGGTCACCGCCCCGGAGCGACCGGCCTGGGCGATGATGGCCGCCTCACGCTCGTGATGCTTGGCGTTGAGGACCTCGTGGGGGATCCCTCGCCGCTTCAGCATCCTGGACAGCATCTCCGAGGTCTCGATGGCCACCGTGCCCACCAGGACGGGCTGTCCCCGCTTGTAGCACTCCTCGATCTCCTCGATCACGGCCTTGTACTTGGCCTCCTGGGTCTTGTAGACCACATCCGGGTGATCGATGCGGATCATGGGCCTGTGGGTCGGGATCACCACCACGTCGAGGTCATAGATCTTGGCGAATTCCTCCGCCTCCGTGGCCGCCGTACCGGTCATACCCGCCAGTTTGTTGTACATGCGGAAGAAGTTCTGGAACGTGATGGTGGCCAGGGTGAGGGACTCCTGCCGCACCCGCACGCCCTCCTTGGCCTCGATGGCCTGATGCAGCCCCTCCGAATACCGCCGGCCGTGCATCAGCCGACCGGTGAACTCGTCCACGATGATGACCTCGCCGTCGCGGACGATGTAATCCCGGTCCCGCTTGTATAGCACATGGGCCCGGAGCGCATTATCCAGGTAGGGCGTCAGCTCCAGATGCTCCGGAGCGTACAGGTTGTCAATGCCCAGCCACTGCTCGATCTTGGAGATGCCGGATTCCGTCAGGGTGACTACCCGTAATTTCTCGTCGACGGTGTAGTCCTCCTCCGGGCGTAGTCGTCGCACCAATTCCGCGAACTTCCGATAGTAGTCGGAGGACTCCTGAGCTGTGCCGGAGATGATCAGAGGCGTGCGAGCCTCGTCGATGAGGATGTTGTCCACCTCGTCCACGATGGCGTAGTGGAGCTCGCGCTGGACGCACTGGCTCAGGTCGATGACCATGTTGTCGCGCAGGTAGTCAAAGCCGAACTCGTTGTTGGTGCCATACGTGATGTCCGCCTCATAGGCCTCCCGCCGACTGCACGGGCGCAGGAACTGATAGCGATCATCCTGGGCCGGATATGCGGGGTCGAACAGGAAGGACCCCTTTTCCGGATCGGCGGCGGCGGATTGGATCACGCCCACGCTCAGGCCAAGCAGGTGGTAGATCGGCCCCATCCACTGCACGCCGACCTTGGACAGATAGTCGTTCGGCGTGACCAGATGGGCCCCGCGCCCCACCAGGGCGTTGAGGTACAGAGGGAGCGTCGCCACCAGGGTCTTGCCCTCGCCGGTCTTCATCTCGGCGATCTTGCCCTGATGAAGGACGATACCGCCCAGCAACTGGACGTCAAAGTGGCGCAGGCCGATGGTGCGACGGCTCGCCTCGCGCACCGCTGCGAAGGCGCGAGGCAGGATCTCATTCAGCACCCTCTCCTCCGCCTCCCGCAGCCTGGCATCCGCCCTCTTAAAATCCTCCCGGGCGCGCTGCCAGGCCTCGCCGCCGCGCGCGGTCTCCATCGCCAGCCGCGCCTCGTCCACTCTGGCGCGCAACTCAGCCGTCCGCTCGCGGATCTGCGCCCGGAACTGCTCCGTCAATTCGGGGAACGCCTCGTCCGGCAGGCGTTCCATCTCCGACTCCAGGGCATTGATCTGCTCTACGATCGGCTGATATTTCTTCAGTTCGCGTTCGTTTGGGTCTCCAACGACCTTACGCAGCAAAGTGCGAAACATGTTCTTCTTCCTCGCATTGTGCAGATGCACGACAGGATCAGGGATCGTGAGGTCCAGGACGGAGACACCGCACCCATAAGATCATGGCTCGGCTCGTAAGGAAGGCCGAGCCCCGGGTGCGGTGCTTGCCTCTTGGCGTCACTATAGGTTTCAAGTTCGGATCGGCTGAGAAAGCGGCAAGTGCGAATCGCACCGCTCCTGGCCCGCTGTACGTCCAGCCGGCCTTGTTCGCTTGACGCGAGATTTCCCCACTACCCCAAACACTCGAATTGGAACGGACGGTTATGTCCTCTCCAAAACTTTATCGCTTGCCATTATACCACATCTGATACCGCTGGCGAAACTCGACGTAAGATGCAGGTACTGCGCCCCTCAAAGCTTCCCGCCGCGCTTCTCCCGAAAAAGACACACGGCTTGGACACATGCCCCACGCCTGTGTTTGCTTTCCCGCCGACCCGGTGCTAGAATGTCCATATCGCAATGTAAGGCAAATCACCATATCCGCTTGCAGAAGGCCCTTCCTCTCCAAGGGCCTTCCTGCTGGTTGGCGTCAGATGCTCCGCCCTCTGGCGCCTACGCCTTCTTGCATCCGCAAAGATGCGCGGGATAAGCCACAAAAGCGAGATCGAGCCCGGAAGGACCTCGCCGCGGCGGATCCCGCTCGTCACTTGCGCTTCTTTTGTAGAGCAGGCCGAAATCAAATCTCGTGTTCGCAGGAGAGCAAGATGTCTCAGACGAGCGAACTTCAGGCCTCCAAGGTCTCATCACCCTCCCTGGCCGGGCGGCTGGCCCGCCTGGCGCAGTTCGCCTCCTCCTGGCTGGATCGGCACCAACCGCCAGAAGATCTGGTGCTGATCACGACGGCCATGCTGGTGGGGCTGGGGACGGCCATGGGCGCGGTGATCTTCATTCGCATGATCGCTTTCTTCCAGAGCCTCTTCTTCGAGAGCCTCCCCCATGCGATCTCCGCATTGGGGCCCTACTGGCTGATCTTGATCCCGATGATCGGCGGGCTCCTGGCCGGCCCCATCATCGCCTTCTTCGCCCCCGAGGCCAAGGGGCACGGGGTGCCGGAGGTCATGATGGCCATCGCCCTTTATGGGGGTCGCATTCGCCCCCGCGTGGTGGCGGCCAAGGCGCTGGCCTCCTCGGTATGTATCGGCTCCGGCGGCTCGGCCGGGCGTGAGGGGCCCATCGTCCAGATCGGGGCCGCGCTGGGATCCACGCTGGGGCAGCTCTTTCGCCTTTCAGACGAGCGCATCCGCAATCTGGTGGCATGCGGCGCGGCCGCCGGGATCGCCGCCACCTTCAACGCCCCCATCGCGGGCGTGCTTTTCTCCGTAGAGGTCATCCTGGGCGAGGTGAGCCTGGGGCCCTTCGCCAACGTCGTGGTCTCCGCCGTCGCCGCCAGCGTGCTGAGCCGGGCCTTCCTGGGCGAAGTCGCCGCGTTCCAGGTGCCCCGGTACGGACTGAATTCCCCCTGGGAGCTGATCCTCTATACCCTCCTGGGCATCCTGGCGGCGGCGATCGGGATCCTGTTCATCAAGATGCTGTACGGGTTCGAGGAGGCGTTCGATGAATGGCGCTTCCCCGAATGGGCGAAGCCGGCCGTGGGCGGGCTCCTGCTCGGCATTCTGGGGTTCATCTATCCCCGGCTGCTGGCGTTGGGGCTGGTACCGCGGCAAGAGGCCTTCGTCGGGCTCGAGAACATCCCCTTCTTCCCGCACGTCTTCGGCGCCGGATTCCCGATCATCGAGGGAGCGCTGGACGGCAGGTGGTCCCTCACCCTGCTGATCGTGCTGATCTTCCTGAAGGTGCTGGCCACCTCGCTCACCCTGGGATCGGGGAACTCGGGCGGCGTCTTCGCGCCAGCCCTCTTCATGGGCGCGATGCTGGGAGGCGGCTTCGGGCTCGTCGCCGAGCAACTGGTGCCCCAATGGGTGGCGGGAAGCGGAGCCTACGCGGTCGTGGGCATGGCCGCCGTCTTCGCCGGAGCGGCCCGGGCGCCCCTGACGGCGATCCTGATCGTCTTCGAGATGACCAATGACTACCGTCTGATCCTGCCGCTCATGTTCAGCACCGGGATCTCCACCCTGCTGGCGGAGCACTGGCATCGGGAGTCCATCTACACGCTGAAGCTGGTGCGGCGCGGCATCCATTGGGTGCGCGGCCGGGACATCGACATCATGCAGGGGATCACCGTCGCCGAGGTCATGACCACCAATCCGGACACGGTCTCGGCGGACATGACGATCAGCGAGCTGGCTGAGGCCTTCGCCCGCACCCACCACCACGGCTTCCCTGTGTTGGACGAGGAGGGGAAGCTGTACGGCGTGGTCACGTTACAGGACCTGGAGCGCGCCACCGCGCGCGCGGTGCAGGACGACCTGCGGGTCCGGGACATCTGTACGACGGATCTGGTGGTCGCCTACCCGGATGAGCCGGTATGGGTCGTCCTGAAGCGGATGGGGGTGCGAGACATCGGGCGGCTTCCCGTGGTGGACCGAAACGACCCGCGGCGCCTGCTCGGCATGGTCCGGCGTAGCGACATCGTGCGAGCGTACAACATCGCCATCACCCGCCGGCTGGAACTGCAACACCGCATGGATCGCCTGCGCCTGGGGAAGGTCACGGGGACGGAATTCGTGGAGGCCGAGGTGACGCCCGAGAGCCTGGCGGCCGGCCGGCAGATCCGAGAGCTCCCGTTGCCCCACGACTGCGTGATCGTCAGCGTGCGTCGCGGCCGCGGGCTGATCATACCCCATGGGGACACGGTCCTCCAGCCAGGCGACCAGGTGACGGCATTGGTGGACCTGAAGTGCATCGACGAGTTCAAGTCCGTGATCTCCAGCGACGGCACGGGCCACAAGCCATGTGAGGACCGCTGAGCCCCCGGGTTCGCCACGCGAACGGGGCCGTACGCACGCCTGGCGGACGCGCGTACGGCCCCGTCTTCGCGCTCCCGGATCGCCAACGCCCCAGCTCACCCTGTGGCCAGCTCCGCGCGTGTGCGCAGGAAGGAGATCACGCTATCGCGAGCCACCAGGCCGATCAGGTGTCCCTCCTCGTCGATGACCGGCAACTGGTTCACGCCATCGCTGGTCATGCGCTCAAAGAGCGCGCCCAAGGGCTCGTCCGGGCGGGCAGCGAGCATCTCATCCCGCGGGATCATCACGTCACGCACATGGGTCTCCTCCCACTTTCCCCGCCCGACCTCCTTGATGCGATGCAGGGTGACCAACCCAACCAGGTTATCCCCCTCGACGACGGGGAAACAGCGTCGCCCCGTCGGCATCATGAGCTGATCCACCAACACATCCAGGGTGAGCTGCGAAGGGACCGTCTGGCAATCCGTCGTCATGACGTCTCGCGCGGTGAACCCCTCCAATAGCTCTCGCAGCGCCACCTGCTGGACGCTTTGGGTCGCCGCGCTCATCAGGAACCAGCCGATGAAGGCGATCCACAAACCGCCCATCCAGTTGCCGCGGAAGACCCACAGAACGCCCAGGAAGATGAAGATGTAGGCGATGCCCTGGCCCAGCCGGGCGGTGATGCGGGTGGCCCGGTCCAGGCTGCCGGTGGCCCCCCAGAGCACCGCGCGCAGCATACGCCCGCCATCCAAGGGGAATCCGGGGATGACGTTGAACAGCGCCAGGGAGAGGTTGATGCCGCCCAGCCACCCGCCCAACACCGTGAGCGAGCGGATATCCAGCAACAGCCCGAAGAGCCAGATCATGCCGAAGCCCATGGCCAGGATCAGGGAGACCAGAGGGCCCGCGGCGGCGATCAGGAACTCGTCAAGAGCCCGCCGGGGCTCCCGAGCGATCTGGGCCAGCCCTCCGAAGATGAAGAGCGTGATACGCCGCACCGGCACGCCGGTCAGCAGGGCCACAACGCTGTGGCCGAACTCGTGGGCCAGGACCGAGGCGAAAAAGAGCAGGCTGGTCAGGACGGCCAGCATCCACACGAAGATGGAGGGCCAGTTCGTCTTCGGAAACACCTCAGAGGCCAGGGTCCATGTGAGCAAGGTGAAGATCAGGAACCAGGAATAGTCCAGGCCGACCTCGATGCCGAACACCCGAAACAACTTGATCGAATTTCGCATTTCCTCCCTCAACAAGGGACACGACAGCCCCACACCCCCACATTTCTATGCCGAACCGGCTCGCCATCCCATCTTCGCGAAGGCGCGAGGGGATGTCAAGTACCCTGGCTCTCCAAACCGGAGCATCCGCCAGGCTCACCGGTCGGCAAACCCGGATGGAAAAGCAAGAGGGCGACCGACGGGTCGCCCCCAGAACATCGCGATGGAGCATGCAATCGTCATGGTACCCACCCGGGGCAACCAGAGCCCCCTCGCCCCCGGGCAACCTCCAATCAGGCCAGCAGGAGATGCGGGCGCTCGATCAGGCGCTTGACATGTTGCAGGAATCGGGCAGCCGGCGCGCCATCCACGATCCGATGATCGGACGACAGGCTCAGGATCATCATCTTTCGCACGACGATCTGGCCCTCCCGCACCACCGGCTTCTCAACGATCCGGCCGATGCCGAGAACGGCACACTGGGGC